>JBBSAZ010000295.1:0-1502 GCA_038251755.1 Caulobacterales bacterium | reverse complement strand
TCGAGGAACTTGCGGATCAGCGGGTCGAAATGCTCCGCCATCAACCTGCCGCCCCAGCCGGGCGTGTTGTTCACATACGCGACGAGGGCGTAATAGTTTTTCCAGCCGGCTTCCGCCAGATGCGGTCCCTTCAGCAGCGGTTCCAGGTAGGCGCGCACAATCGCCTCGACCGTGGGGGCACTTGGTTGGGCCGACTCGATCGCCTCGATCAGCGCTTCCTCTCGCCAGTCGTTCAGCATCTTGGCGCGACGGTGGAACACTTGAACGAAGAGGTTTTCCTTCGAGTCGAAATAGTAGTGAGGCAAGGCGAGATCGACGCCTGCATCCTTCGCGATGGTCCGCAGCGTCACGCCATCAAAGCCATGGGCGCTGAACTCCGCTTCGGCAGCATCGAGAATGGCGCTGCGGCGGTCGGTTTTTGGCGGAGGGGATTTCTTGCGAGCGCTCAGCGGCGTATCCTCAGCATTGTTCTTGCCCCTTTATGGACAGGTCTGCCCTTGCGAGTCAAAGTGGGCCGTAAGGGAAGCACGTCCAACGGCTTGCACTACGCGCACTTTCCGGCTTAGCTTTCAACAAACGTTGAAACGGGGCGCGAGTTCCCGGGCCGGAGGAAACGCAGTCCATGTCACCAGCAGGCGAAGACATTGCATGGACGTCTGCGGAGGGTCTTTCGCTGTATGCAAAGGTCTATGGTCCCGCCTCGGCGCGGTTGACAGTGATCTGCCTGCACGGCCTGACGCGCAACCACAAGGACTTCGAGCCAATGATCGCCGCCTTGCCCGGCAACTATCGCTTCATCGCGGTAGACGTGCGCGGGCGCGGACGCTCCGTCTTCGATCCCGAGCCGAAGAATTACAACCCGTTGGTCTATGCGAGGGATCTGGGCCTTCTTCTCGACAAGCTGGGCCTGGCTCGAGTCGCCCTGATCGGCACGTCGATGGGCGGGCTGATTTCGCTGATCATGATGCGCCGGATGCCGAAGCGGATTGCCGGCGTGGTGCTGAACGATGTCGGCCCGGTGGTCGAGAAAACGGGCATCGCGCGCATCGCCGGTTATGCCGGCAAGGTACGCCCGGTCACCGGCTGGGAGAGCGCGGCGGAGGCCGTGAAGACGATTCAGGGCGCCGCTTTTCCGGACATGCCGGAGGCGCGCTGGATGGATTTCGCCCGCCGCACCTACCGCGAATTGCCGACCGGCGAGGTCGTGCTCGACTATGACCCCAACATCGCCCGCTCGCTCGGCAAGGTGAAACCCGGCGCGCTGACCAACTTCGCGCTATGGCGGATGTTCGGCGGCCTGAAAAAGACGCCGCTGCTGGTCGTGCGCGGCGCGACATCCGACATTCTCTCCGAAAAGACAGCGTTGGAAATGGTGCGGCGGCATCCGGACGCGAAACTCGCCACCGTGCCGCGCATCGGCCATGCGCCGATCCTTGATGAACCCGAGGCGGTGTCCGCCATTTCCGAATTCCTCGCCCGCCTGGAGACCAAGGCATGACTTC
>JBBSAZ010000294.1:0-1518 GCA_038251755.1 Caulobacterales bacterium | reverse complement strand
GCGATCCTGCCCGCGATTGAACTCTTGAAAGCACGCCGCAACACGCGAGGTCCCCGCTTCTAAGGACCCGTCATCGCGCGCTACCGCTTGCGAATTCGCAAACGCTACTGCCAAAAGGCATAGGCCAAGGCGTTAAATTGCGTTCGCATGTGTGACTGGCGCGTTCACACTTGCGGGCTCAGGCGCCTTCCGCGCGATAGCGCAGCCGCACGGCGGGGATAATTCCAACGTCGATTTCCATGTGCGCGCATTCGAAGCCTGGGGCTTTGATTTGCCGGTGCATGTCGCCTGCGCGGCGGAGCACGTTGAGCATTGAGGCGCCGATCTTGTTCTCCTTCAGCGCCTCGCGTGCAGCGGATACATCTTCCTCCGTCGCCGGATGCGGCATGAAATGCGCGATAACTTTTGGCGTGATGCCGAGCTCGATTTCGAATTCACGGAGATCGTAGCCCGCTTGTTTGAGCGCCGGGAGCGCGGAGAGAAACGCGCCGAGCGATTCTTGCACCTTCTCGGCGCCGAAGGCTTTCAGCTCGGCGAGCTTTTCGCCCGGCAGAGCGGCGATGCCCTTGGCGTGCTCGGTGAGCGTTTTTGACGGACGCTTTGGGTCGGATGCCAAGATGCGGCTCAATCGAGATCGAGCGTGGCGACGTACTCGTCGCCATCGAGGGACTTGAAGATCATGGCGTAGTCGGGCGCGACTTCGCCTTCCATCTCTGCCGCCAACTTGACGATCGCAGCTTTGACGGCGGCGTTGCTCTCGAACGGCTCGTCGGCGCCGAAACCTAGAAACGCGAGCGGCACGCCGTTGCGAACCGGCCAGACAAAGGGGTTAAAGGTCGCGAAGCCTGGCGTGCGTTGCTCCACTTCGATCGCAAGCGCCTCAGTGGTTTCCGCATCGAGTTCGAAATCGTGCAGACCGTAATCGCCGTCGGGCACGGCCTTAGTCACATTACCATCCGCGATGCATCGGGCGCAGATCGCTTTGGGCTCGGGCGGCAAGGCGTAGATGTGCTGATTGTACTTCCAGACGCACGCTTTTCCGCACGCCGAACAGACTTCGCCGGATTTGTCGAACACGCCGTGCTCGTAAGCGTCCGGATGGAAGCGGAAGAACGGTTTATCGCTCACTTGCCCTGCTTCATCATTTCGCGGGCGATGATGATCCTTTGGATTTCGCTGGTGCCTTCGTAGAGACGGAAGATGCGGACGTCGCGGTAGAAGCGCTCGATGCCGTGATCGGCGACGTAGCCTGAGCCGCCGAAAATTTGCACGGCGCGGTCGGCGACGCGGCCGACCATTTCAGAGCAGAAAAGTTTCGAAGCGGCGGCATCCATAGTGACGTCTTCGCCGCGATCGCGCTTGCGGGGGATAGGAACTCCAAGCGGATGACCCCGGGCAGAGGGTAGCGGTTCGGGCCGATTCCCGGGAGGTCTCGAGCCCCCGGACGAGTGGATCTGGTCCCTCGGAGCCCCGTTTCGGTGCTGCGGGCAGGCTCGGGAGCCGCCTCGAGCCGGCCAG
>JBBSAZ010000293.1:0-1557 GCA_038251755.1 Caulobacterales bacterium | reverse complement strand
TTCAGGGTCATCCGGTCGCTTTCGCCGATGGCCTTGTATTTCTCGGGGTCGAAGCCTTCGACCGGCTTGCCGTCCCGGTCGGTGGTCGCCAGGTTTGGCGGCAGGGTCCAGACGCCGAACGGGTGGTCGGCCGTATCGGCCGGGTTGGCGTTGATCTCGCTCGCTTCGACAAACTCGAAACCGGCGGCGGTGGCCAGCGCCTTCACATAGTCCTCGTGGACATAGCCGCTGGTTGCTTTGGGGTCCTGTGCCTGCGTCGAGGGCAGGCGGTGCTCGACCACGCCCAGCACGCCGCCGGGTTTCAGGGCCGTGTAGGCATCGGCGAAGAATTTCTCGGTATAGCCGCCGGACATCCAGTTGTGGATGTTGCGGAAGGTCAGCACGACATCAGCTGTGCCGTCAGCGGTCAGCGGGCCGGAGGCGGCGGAGAAGGCCGTGTGTTCGATGGTGCCGAATTTGGGGTCCGCATAGGAGGCCTTGAATTCGGCGAGGCGCTCCTCGGTGCGCGCGCGGCGCTCCGGGTCTTCGATCGCGGCGGCGTCGAAGCCGGCGGCGACCAGTGTGCCGCTGCCGGAGGCGAGCCAGGGCGCGAGGATATTGGTGTACCAGCCGCCGCCCGGCCAGACTTCGATCACCTTGTCATCGGCTTCGACGCCGAAGAATTCCAGCGTCTCGGCGGGGTGGCGCCAGGCATCGCGGGCCTTTTCCTCTTCGCTGCGCGCGTCGGAGGCGACTGCTTCGGCCAGCGTCATCGTGGGCGCGGCTTCGACCGCAGCCGCCGCTTCGACCGAGGCCGGGGCGGGGGTTTTGGCCGGTGTGCAGGCGGCTAGGGCGAGGGCCGATACGGCCACGAGCAAAAGTCTTTTCATCGGTGTTTCTCCATCCCCAGGACCTCTTGATAGACCCCATACGCTACCCACATAGGGTTTGTCACGGTGCCGCAAAGCGGGCCGCGGCTGGGGACGTTCTCCCGGCGCCGGGTATCCGGGCCGGACTTATGGACGTCCACACGTTCTGAAACCGGGTGGTTTCGACCACTCCCAGTTGCTTTTAGTGAAAGGACTGAACTTCCATGAGCACGATTGACCTCACCCCCCTCTACCGCACGATGGTCGGATTCGACCGCCTCGCCGGCATGATCGACCAGGCCGCCCGCCTCGACGGGACGCAAGGCTATCCCCCGTATAACATCGAGCGCGTCGGCGAAGTCGCCTTCGCCGTCGAGATCGCCGTCGCCGGTTTCACCGAGGCCGAACTCGACATTGAAACCAAGGAAGGCCTGCTGACGGTCGCCGGCAAGAAAGCCGAAAACGAAGATGCGGGGGACCGCAATTTCCTGCACCGCGGCATTGCCCAGCGCAGTTTCATCCGCCGCTTCCAGCTCGCCGATCACGTTCTCGTGACCGGGGCGAATCTTGAGCACGGCGTCCTCCGGATCGATCTCGTCCGCGAGATCCCCGAAGAGAAGAAAGCCCGCAAGATCGAGATCGGCCAGACCGCCGTTCCGGCAGAGCCGCGCCTGATCGGCAAGAAGAAAGCCTCCGACGCGGCCTGATC
>JBBSAZ010000292.1:0-1575 GCA_038251755.1 Caulobacterales bacterium | reverse complement strand
CCCAGCGGCGCCGGAGGCGATCTGTTCACGCACGCTGTTTGCCGCCTGGGTTCTCGACAGGTTCGCGCTATCGCGCGCCGCTGGGTCCCCCGGTCTGCGCCGCGAAGGTGCGGCTTGCCGGAGGATGACGAAAGGAAAAGGTGCGGGCCGGCGCCCCTCCACCCCTTCGGGGTCCCCCTCCCCATCGCCTCCGGCGACAGGGAGGAGACGGGGGGCTGAGTGAATTTGTATGGTATTTTAATACCGTAACAGATTAGATGATGTTTTTCAGTTAGATAACCCGCATTGAGCGCATCAGGTCCCATTGACCTTCCGCCCGCCGTCCTCTATCAGCGCGCCTTCCGCTCGTCCCGGTCATCGGGAGGGGCCCAAGTTCGTCTGTCCCAGGAACCCCGAACATGCTGAAGAGCACCACGGTCGCGCTGAAGCCGGCCGAGGTCACGAAGAAGTGGATTCACATCGACGCCGAAGGCGTCGTGGTGGGCCGTCTCGCGACCTTCATCGCCAACCGTCTGCGCGGCAAGCACCGCGGTGACTACACTCCGCACGTGGATTGCGGCGACTATGTCGTCGTCACCAACGTCGACAAGGTGGTGTTCACCGGCAAGAAGCTGACCGACAAGATCTACTATCGCCACACCGGTCACCCGGGCGGCGTCAAGTCGACCAGCCCCGAGAAGGTCCTGAACGGCCGTTTCCCGGAGCGCGTGCTTGAAAAAGCCGTCGAGCGCATGCTGCCCAAGGAGAGCCCGCTGGCTCGCCTGCAGATGACGCACCTGCGCCTGTTCGCCGGCGCCGCGCACACCCACGAAGCCCAACAGCCGGAAACGATCGACTTCAAGTCGGCCAACTCCAAGAACACCCGGAGCGTCTGAGCATGACCGACGTGACTGCTGAAACGCCCGTCGTCGAGAACGACACCCCCGCCGCTGCCGCGCCTGCCGCGACCGGCTTCGACGCCCTGCGTGGCATGGGCACGGTCGGCGTGGGCGAGGAACACCCCGTCTACGTCCAGAAGCTGGACGCCCAGGGCCGCGCCTATTCGACCGGCAAGCGCAAGAACGCGATCGCCCGCGTGTGGATCAAGCCCGGCTCGGGCAAGATCACCATCAACGGCAAGGATCAGCTGCAGTATTTCGCCCGCGAAATCCTGCGCATGATGATCGCCCAGCCGCTGGAAGTGACCGACCGCCTGACCCAGTTCGACGTCGACTGCACCGTGCAGGGCTCGGGCCTGTCGGGCCAGGCCGGCGCCATCCGCCACGGCCTGTCGCACGCCCTGACCCACTATGAGCCGGCGCTGCGCCCGGTCCTGAAGCCGCACGGCTTCCTGACCCGCGATAGCCGCGTCGTCGAGCGCAAGAAGTACGGCCGCGCCAAGGCCCGCAAGTCCTTCCAGTTCTCGAAGCGCTAGGCCGTTTCACATACGGTTATGGAATGGGGCGCTTCGGGAAACCGGAGCGCCCTTTTTCCTGACACCTTCTCCCCTTGCGGGAGAAGGTGTCAGGCGGAGCCTGACGGATGAGGGGTCACGCCGGTCTGGCCGGTCGGTGTCTCAAATCCGCTGAATTTTTT
>JBBSAZ010000291.1:0-1612 GCA_038251755.1 Caulobacterales bacterium | reverse complement strand
TCGTCTCGAGATCGTCGTTCACCCCTTTAAGGAGGACGCTTTGGTTGCCTAACGGCACCCCGTGATTGGCCAGCAGCTCAAGCCCGGCGCGCACTTCGGTGGTCAACTCGCGCGGGTGATTGACGTGGATGCTCATCCAGAGCGGATGATATTTCTGCAGCATCCGGCAGAGCTCAGGCGTGATCCGTTGCGGGAGGAAAATCGGGACGCGGGTGCCGATGCGGAGAAACTCGATGTGCGGAATCGCGCGCAAGCGGCTGAGGATTTTCTCGAGCTTGTTGTCGCTGAAGAGAAGCGCATCGCCGCCGGAAAGAAGGACGTCGCGGACTTCGGTGTGTTCTTCGAGATATTTGAAGGCGGCTTCGAATTCGGTGTGCAACTCCTGTTCGCCCACGCCGCTCACGACGCGGGCGCGGGTGCAGTATCGGCAGTAGCTTGCGCAACGATCGGTCACGAGAAAGAGCACGCGATCGGGATAACGATGCACCAACCCCGGCACCGGCATGTGCGAGTCTTCGCCGCACGGATCCGCCATGTCGTAAGGCGAAGCCCACGTTTCCTCGACCCGCGGGATGACCTGGCGCCGGATTGGGCAATCAGGATTATCCCGTTCGATCAGGTTAAAAAAATGCGGCGTGACGGCGAGCGCGAGCTTGTCGCCCGAGAGCAAAACGCCGGCGCGCTCCTCTTCGGAAAGGACAAGATGCTGCTCGAGTTGGGCCAGCGTTGTGACGCGATTCTTGAGCTGCCAGCGCCAGTCGTTCCAAAGTTCCGGTGCGACATCCGGGAAGTAGCCGGGCGCCATGGAAGTGAACTTTTTTGTGTCGTTTTCGCCTGTGGCAAGAGTAACCATTTTGATTTTCGAAGAAAAGGTTAATGGGGTTAACTAATGTGTCAATGAAGGCACCTTTGGGTGCGCCTCAGCCTTGCAGGTTCGCTCTCCATCTTCTCTTCTCTTTCGTTTTCCGGATGCACTCCGGATCGACAACGCCCTGCGATAATCGGACGGGGTGGGGGATGCTGCGCGCCTTGCCGCTCGCACGCTTCCCGCTACTGTTTGAACGGCGCACCGCGCGCTCTGTCGAAAATCGCCAATCTATGCGTCGTCTTCTTTGTAGCTTTTTCCTGCTCGCTTTGGCCTGGCCCGGCGGGCTCTCCGCACAACCGTCTCCGGTTCCCGCCGCGCCGGCTGCGCCCGCAGCTTCCGCCGCTCCAGCGGTGCAACCGACACCGACGATCCCGGCCGCCGCCGCCGCGCCGGGCAAGGATGTCGTGCATCAACTAAACAGCGCTTTTGCCAAGGTCTTCGAGACCGTGGCGCCGAGTGTCGTGATCATCGAGGTGACGAAAAAAAACGACGGCAACGACACCTCGATCGACGATCTCTTCTTCCAGGCGCCGGATGATAACAATCCGCCTCAAGGCCGGCGCGCGCCCGAGCCGGTGCAAAGCGAAGGTTCCGGTTTCATCGTTAGACAGGATGGTTTCATTTACACCAACTTCCATGTCGTCGAAGGCGCCGATAAAGTGCAGGTCAAATTGCAGGACGGCCGCGAATTTCCAGGCAAAGTGGTCGGGACGGATGAGAAAACCGACATTGCGGTGGTTAAAG
>JBBSAZ010000290.1:0-1626 GCA_038251755.1 Caulobacterales bacterium | reverse complement strand
GGGAAAAGGTGACGGACGTGCTCGACGTCTGGTTCGATTCCGGCACGACCCACGCCTTCGCCTTGCGCCAGCGCGGCATCATCGACAACGCGACCGGGCAGGCGGACGTCTACATGGAGGGCTCCGACCAGCACCGCGGCTGGTTCCAGTCCTCGCTGCTGGAAAGCTGCGCCACGCGCGGCATGGCGCCCTACAAGCAGGTCGTCACGCACGGCATGGTCGTCGATGCCGACGGCAAGAAAATGTCGAAATCCATCGGCAACACAATCGAGCCCGACGCCTTCCAGAAACAGCACGGTATCGAAATCCTCCGCCTCTGGACGGCCTCCGCCGACTATTGGGACGACACCCGCATCTCCGACGAGATCATCAAGGGCACGGTCGAAACCTACCGCAAACTCCGCAACACGCTGCGCTACATGCTCGGCGCGCTGGATGGCTACACGGCCGCCGAAGCCATCGACGCCAAGGACATGCCCGGCCTCGAACGCTTCATCCTCCACCGCCTCGCGCAGCTCGACGGCGAAGTGCGCGCCGCCTTCCAGGTGTTCGACTTCAAGCGCGTGATGACGGCCATCGTTAACTTCGTGAACGTCGAACTCTCGGCCGTCTATTTCGACATCCGCAAGGACGCGCTCTATTGCGATCCGTCCTTCGCCGCCGCGAAAGCCTGGGACGCCGAAACCTCCGTATACGGAAATCGCCGCCGGGCCGTGCGCACGGTGATGGCCGCCGTAATGGAACGCCTCCTCTGCTGGCTCGCCCCGGTGATGCCGTTCACCACCGACGAAGCCTTCGGCGAAAGCTACCTGAAAGGCTCAGCCGAATCGGTCCACCTCAAGCTCTTCCCGGAAACCCCCGCCGCCTGGCACGACGCCGCGCTCGCCGCCCGCTGGGAAAAGATATTCAAGGTCCGCCGCGTCGTCACCGGCGCCCTCGAAGTCGAACGCCGCGAAAAGCGCATCGGCGCCTCGCTGGAAGCGGCGCCCGAAGTCATCGTCGCCGACAAGGCGCTCCTCGACGCCTTCGCCGGCGAGGACGCCGCCGACCTGTTCATCACCTCCGGCGCCGCCCTCGTGCAGGGCGCATCCGGCCCGTCCGGCGCCTTCACGCTCGACGATTCGCCCGGCATCTGGGTCGTCCCCAAACCGGCCCCCGGCATCAAATGCCGCCGCAGTTGGAAATACTTCTACCCCGCCACCGCGCTGACCGGCTTCCCGGACATCACCCCCCGCGACGCGCTGGCGGTGAAAGCCTGGGACAAAGCGGCGGGCTGACGGCCCGTAGCCCCTTCTCCCGTGGGAGAAGGGCTCGCGCGGGAAATCGTATACGATTCCTCGACCACGCGAGGGGATGAGGGACTGCAACCTCGCAGGCTCAGGTGAGGTTGCCGGCGTAGTGCCCCCTCACCCCCGGCCCCTCTCCCAAGGGCAGGGGAATCGCATGTGACGATTTGCATTTGCACTTGAAGCGGATTCTTTTGTGTGGCGGCAGAGGAGAGCCGCCATGGAAAGTCCGGCAAGATTGCTGACGTCGCTTGAAGACCCGCGTGGTGCCAACATTGTGCACCGGCTGGGAGACATCATTTTGATTGCGGTTGCTTCGGCGCTTTGCGGCGGGGCGACG
>JBBSAZ010000289.1:0-1638 GCA_038251755.1 Caulobacterales bacterium | reverse complement strand
TGGACGGATCATGCATCGGCGCCATCTGGCCGTTCTTCCAGCGCGCTTCGAGCGTGTTGCCGGCTTCGAGAAGGTCCGCCATCATCCGCGCTTCGGCGCCGGGCAGCGCGCGCAGGCTGGCCACACGTTCGGGTTCGGCGCGCACGGTATGGGTGACATCCAGGCTGAGGACGGTCGTGCGGATGTTCGCGTCGAAGACGATGGCGGCGGCGTGGGGGTCGGCGAAGACATTGAATTCGGCGAAGGGCGTGATGTTGCCGCCGATCCGGTCGCCGCCGGCCATCACGACGAGAAGAGCGATCTTCGCGGCGATCTCCGGCACCATCACGAGGGCGGTGGCAAGATTGGTCATCGGGCCGGAGAGGATGACGGTCTGGCTGGCGGGCGCAGCGGCGGTGAGGCGGGCGATCAGCTCGCTGACGGCGTGGCCGGGGGCCAGGGGGGCTTTCGGCTCGAAGAGATCGATGCCCTCGATGCCCGCTTCGCCGTGGAAGTCTTCCGCGGTGACGGGTTGGCGCAGAATCGGGCGGGGGCAGCCGGCGAAGACGGGCACGTCCGGCCGGCCCATCCGTTCACAGATCATCCTTGCATTGCGGCTGGTGAGGCGCAGCGGCACGTTGCCGGCGACGGTGGTGATCGCGCGCACGTCGAGCTGTTGCGACATGAAGGCGATCATCAGCATGACGGCGTCGTCGATGCCGGGATCGCAGTCGATGATCAGGGGCAGGGCGCTCATCCGCGCGCCTGCAGTTCGGCGATGATGCGGCGGTAATGCTCGTCGAGCGGCGGGCTTTCGTACTTCACACCGAGGGCCTGCATCGCCATTTCGGCGGTGACCTTGGCTTTCTTGCGGCCGTAGAGGCGGGCGACCATGCGGCTGGTGGCGCAGACCTGATCCTTCGAGACGAACTTGTGCTCGAAGCAGATGAAACAATCTTCCCATCCGGCGAGGCGGGTCTGCAGTTCGAATTTCTGCGGATAGCGCAGCATGCGGATGTAGTTGAACGATTCGTACTGCACGATCGGGATCCAGCCGCGCTTGCGGTAGGTTTTCAGAGCGCCGGTGCGGCCCATGTAATTCATGGTGCCGAGATCGGTGAAGGAGGAATAGCGCGAATTGGTCATGTGGCCCATCGGGTCCTGGTCGCCGAGCCAGACGGCGGAGCGGACTATGTGCAAGTCGAGCAGACCGGTTTTCACCTTCGAGAAGAAGGCGGGCAGGAAGACGCGCAGGAATCGGAAGAACAGGTTCATGACGGGGCCAGCGTGTGATCGCACTTTTAGTGCCGCCCAACTCTATGCGGAGCGTCTGTCCGCCTTTCAAGCGTCATGCCGGTTCGGATAACCTTAAACCGTGCAGGGCCGCTATTCTGCCGGCTGAGCCAAGGCTTCGGATTCGGCCTCGAGCTTTCGGGCGACGTCGCCGGGTGAGCCGGTGCGGCGGGCGAGCAGGCTGTAGGCCGCAGGCACGACCAGCAGGGCGACGGTGACCGAGGCAATGGCACCGAAGAAGACGACGATGCCGATGGCCATGCGGGTTTCAGCGCCAGCGCCGTGCGTAAAGATCAGCGGCAGGGCGCCGACGGCGGTGGTCAGGCCGGTCATCAGGATAGGCCGCAGGCGGGCCAGGGAGGCTTC
>JBBSAZ010000288.1:0-1683 GCA_038251755.1 Caulobacterales bacterium | reverse complement strand
GAGCAGATTACAAACAAGGCGCTGCAACCTTCTGAAAACGAAGTGGAAACCAATCCACGGGCACGGTCTGCACGACTGCGGGCGGCGGTGCGGACCGAGGCCGCCGCCTTTGCCAGTCCGGCGGATGATGGAATGGACCTGTCGCCGATTACTGAGCTGGAGGCCTCCATATGAGCCGGCGTGCATTTTTCTTCGGGCTGCTAGTCGCCGCCCTTCTCGTTTTCAGCCTGTACCGGGCCAAGTATGGCGCGCGCGATACTGCCGCCGAATTGATGGCGGTCGAGGCGCAGATCGAACAGGCGCAAAAGGAAAAGGCGCTGCTCGAAACCGAGCTGGCGCATATGAGCCGGCGTGACTGGATCGAGGAATACGCCCGCAAGGAACTCGGCATGTCTCCGCCGAAGGCCGACCAGATGGCGTACGAGGACGATCTCGACGATGTCGTCGGCCCGCCGATGGACGGCCTCGCGCCATTTCCGCCGGAAGACGTTGCGCCGAACGGGGCGGAGGCGGCGCCATGAGCGAAGCTTCGCGCGACCGGACGCGGCTCGCAGGGCTCGTGCTCTGCGGATTGTTTGTCGTCATGGCCGGGCGGAGTGGCTACCTGGCACTATCGGGCGCGCCGGATGCGGACACCAAGATGCTGACAGACCAGGCGGCGCCGGCAGCGCTGCGGGCCGACATCCTCGACCGTCACGGAGAACTTCTCGCCACTTCGGTCGAGACCTCGTCGCTCTGGGTCAACCCGAGCCTGATCTGGGATCCGAACGAAGTGCATGCGGGCCTCGTGAACATGTTTCCCGAGCTGGCGAGCAGCAATCTCAAGGAGCGCCTCTCAGACACGTCGAAACAGTTCGTCTGGGTGAAGCGCGGGCTTACGCCGCGCCAGCGCGAAGCCGTGATGGACTTGCGGCTGGAAGGTCTCGGTTTCCGGACCGAAACGCGGCGGGCTTATCCGCTGGGCGAACTTGCGGGCCATGTGCTCGGCCAGGTGAATGTCGATGGCAAGGGGATTGCCGGAATCGAACGGTCATTTGACGAAGCGCTGGCGGCAGGCGCGGCGCCGGTGCGTCTGACGCTCGACATCGAAGCGCAGACGGCACTCGAACGGGAGCTGGCCGCGGCGGCAGCGGATTACGACATGGAAGGCGCAGCCGCGATCCTGATGGAGACGCGGACCGGTGAAGTGCTTGCTATGGCGAGTTGGCCTGCATTTGACCCCAACCGCGCGGCTGATATTCCGTCGACCGATCCTTCGCGGCTCAACCGGGCGATCGGCGCCGTCTACGAACTCGGTTCGGTGTTCAAGCCGTTGACGCTGGCGGCGGCGCTGGAGGCGGGCGCTGTGCGTCCGAATGATCAGTTCGATATCAGCGCGCCGGTGCTGGTTGGCAGTTTCGAAGTGAAGGACACGCACAAGTTTGCGGCGTCCGCGAACCTCACCGAGATCATTGTCGAGAGCTCCAATATCGGCACCGTGCATGTAGCGCGGGAACTGGGCGTGCGCCGGCAGGGCGCCTTTCTCAAAGAGGCCGGCCTGATGCAGCGCGCGGCGATCGAGCTGCCGGGCAGCGAGGCGCCCCTGGTGCCGGCCCGCCTCGACGAAGTGACCGCCGCGACGATCTCCTATGGCCACGGGATTTCGGTTTCGCCGCTGGCATTCCTGACGGCCTTCTCGGCGCT
>JBBSAZ010000287.1:0-1697 GCA_038251755.1 Caulobacterales bacterium | reverse complement strand
TCGCTCACGCCCTGAAGCCGGGCAATCGCCTCGCGCGTGTCGCCCGGAATCCGCGAGGACTCGGCGAACGGCCCACGCGTGTCCGTTTCCACCACCCAGACATCGATGGCGGGGGTGCGAAGCAAGGTCAGGGCGTCTTCGACCAGCCCCCGGTAGATACCGATCATCGAGAGAACCACGCCCAGCAGCAGGCTAAGGCCTAAGCAGGTGAGCAGAAAGCGCCCGAAACTGTGCCGGATATCACGATAAGCAAGGTTCATGGCGCGGCTTCCCCGGCAACCATGGCGGCGCGGCCTTCCCGCAGCCCCGGCCGCAGCGCGCTGAGGACGCGCGCGTCATCCGGCAAGCCGCCGGTGATTTCAAGCCGGGAATCGAGCGTCCTGTGCCCGAACACGACCTTACGACGGTGCAACTCGCGATCCTCGAGCGTCCAGACCAACCCACGGGTTCCATCGAAGCTTTCAACCGCCGTTTCGGGCACTAGCAGCGCCGTGTCCAGAAGGGTTGTCGTGATGAAGACCTCGGCTTGCTCGCCAAGGTGGAAGCTTTCCGGGCATTGGTCACAGGCGATATAGACCCGGCGTTCCTCGGTCACTCGGTCGCTTTCGATGGCGATGCGGGTCACGTGGCCCTGGAACATCCGCCGGGGCAGGGAGCGCAGGCGAACTTCGGCCGGCTGACCCACGCGCAGGCCGCCCGCGCGCGTTTCATCGACATAGGCCAGCGTCCAGACGGTCTCCGGGGCCACCAGCGTGAACAGCGGCTCGCCGGAACTCAGGACGGAGCCAAGCTCCTTGTGACGCTCCACAACAATCGCGTCATAGGGCGCTTTCAGGACGTGCTGGTCGAGAAGAACCTTCTCATATTCGTACTGGGCGCGGGCATCTCCGCGCGCCGCCTTGGCGACCTCGACATCGCTGATCGATACGGCCAGCTCGGCCGCAGCCACATCTTCTTCCATCCGCGCTTCCTCCGCCGCCTCGATCGAGACCGCCTCCCGGGCGAGGAGCGCTTGTTTGCGCTTATTCGTCTGTCTCTTCTGAGCGAGGACCGCGCGGGCCTTGTCCACGGCGGCCTCCGCCATCCGCACCGCCGCCTCGGCGTTCGCGACCCCGGCCCTCGCCTTGGCGACACGAGCCTCCTGATCAGCGCCGTCCAGCCGCGCTAGAATCTCGCCTTCCTTCACGCGGTCGCCATGATCGGCGTTGAGCTCGACGAGGGCCGCTCCGACCTCGAAGCCGATTTTCGAAAGAATACGCGCCTCCACGGTGCCGAGGCCGAAGACCTTCACCGCCACGTTCTCGTCAGGCCGCGCGACCTCGACCGGCAATGGCCGCATGAAAATAAACGCAAAGATGGTCAGCCCGGCCACGCCGAGCCCCAGCAGCGCCAGAAGATACCGGACAATCCGCTTTCTCATGACCGCGCCTCCCGGCGCGCCGCCGGATCTCCACGGACGAACCCGCTTAACTGCGTTTCCAGAAGACGGCCGCCTTCCCGGGCCAGATCGAAGCCGCGTCCGCTGATCGACCATCTCACGGCAAGGCCCTGGACCAGGCCGATAACAAGAAAAGCCATATCGTCCGGATCGATATCGCGGCGCAGCTGGCCTGCGTCTTTCGAACGCGCCGCCAGATCGGCGATGACCCGATGGAAACGGCTCAGAAGCTGAAAGAAGGCTTCCCGCAGCCCCTTGT
>JBBSAZ010000286.1:0-1701 GCA_038251755.1 Caulobacterales bacterium | reverse complement strand
GACTGGGAATCTTTTTGATTTCATGCCCGGAGTATAACTCCGTGGGCGGACGTGTAGCGCAAGGATTGGGGGAGAATTTTACAAGCGCTTGAGAGGGTTGGGTTTTATTTTTCGGGCGGGGTTATTTTTTTGTAGGCACAAGTGCCTGTGCTGCGCGCGTCCAACCTGCTTCAACCTACCTCAGCCTGATGCACACTGTGCATCAGGGATGTCGAAACTTTCTCATTCATTCTCATTTTTTATCGCGCAATGGCGATCTTTTATCGCTCCGGCGCAGGGTGTCAGGCGCCCTTGCCGAGGCGGGTTTCGATTTCGTCGAGCAGGTCACGGACGCGTTTGGCATTGGCGCCGAGGTCGGAGAGGCCGACGCGGCTGGTCGAGCGGATGTCGATCCGGGCGCCTTCGCCTTCGCTGCGGACGCGGATCATGATGTCGTCCTTGAAGCCGAACCAGAAGCTTTCCTCGGTCGCGTCGATCAGGCCGGTTTCAGGCTCGGCGAGGACAACGTTCCATCCGCGCGATTCCACGGCAGCGAGCGCCGCGGTGAAGGCGGTGTCCGGCGTTTCGGCGGTGACCAGCGGAGCGATCATCGGATAGGGCGTTTCCTTGGGCGACTTGTGGGTCGCGGTGTCGAACTCGGCCTCTTCCTGGACTTCCGACACGAGACGGCCGCCCATGCCGGGCCAGCGGCCATCGGCGGCGGGGGCGATGACGGGCGCGTCTTCGAGCGGGTTCAACGCGCCGGTGGCTTCGCGCTCGGTGAACAGGGCGTCGCTCGGCTGGATGGGGTTCGACCAGTCGGTCTGGATGTCGTGCAGGGGCGGCAGGCGGGCTGCGCCGGCGCCGAAGGCTGCGACCCGGCCGAAGGCGAGGCCGGAGATCAGCAGCGCGGCGAAGGCGAGCATGAAGGCCTGTTTGCGGGGCGACTTGATGAGCGAGAGGATGACCGCGAGGACCGAAATTCCGGCGGCCACCATCAACAGCAGCGGGCCCCAGGTGATGGTCATGACGCCGAGGCCGAACTGCCAGTCCCAGAGGCCGAGCTTGGTGCCGACGGCGGCCGCCGCGAACCAGAGGATCGCGAAAACCGACAGGGCGAGCGCGAAGCCTGCGAACTTGCCGCGCCAGCCTGCCGATTGCGCAGGCGCTGTGCTGGTGTCTGTTTCTGCGGTCATTGAGGTGCCTCCCGGGTTGCGGCGGAACCTAACCCTTTCTGCGGAACCGGCAATGGCCAGAAAGCGAGATGGGTCAGGGATGCCGTGGGGGGAAGCTGTGGCGCTGCTGGAGCACATCAAGGATGGCCATCGGGTCGTTGACGAACCCCCGGCCAGCATGGGTCGCCGCGGCCAGCCCGGCCGGGGCGTCCTCGGCGAGGACCAGCACCGGGAGCGACTGGTTGGCCTCGCCGATCAGGGCGATCACATCCGCGCGAGGCCGGGGAAAAGCGATGCGTCGGACTTCGAGGCCCGCCCCGAGGTGCGGAAATGAGGCCAGCACGCCCTCCATGAGGGCGCAGTGCCAGCAGTAGAAATCCTGTCCCGGCAGGGCCGGATCAGAAAAGCCGGGCTTCAGCAGGAACAGGATATCTCTTTGCACGGAGGGTCTCAGGCGGTCGGCAGCTTGTAGTCCTTGAAGGTCTCGCGCAGGGCGAGCTTGTTGATCTTGCCGGTGGCGCCGAGGGGGATGTTGTCGACGAACTGG
>JBBSAZ010000285.1:0-1724 GCA_038251755.1 Caulobacterales bacterium | reverse complement strand
GCAGTCCGTATCCTTCATAGAGCGCTTCGGTGAGGTTTGCGCCTGTCGCGGGCGACCACTCGATGACCTGATAGTCCATTTCGATGGAGGCAGGTTCGCTCGCAAGAATGGCAGACGGACGCGCGGGCACGGCGCGAGGGATCAGTCGAGCCTGCGGAGTGTTCGGTGTGGACGTGCGCCTGGCCGAGGATGGCGCCGCAACGGCAGCTCGTGGCGGAACAAGGCGCGTCACCCAATCGAGCAGCATGGCGGGGTCGTTGGCGACGCCGGCGGAAACCGGAAATGCATGCCCGTCCTTGGCAGGAATGCGGTCGATGACGGTCAGGCGCGTATCCACGCTCGTGCCGTGACGGGCGTAGACGCGGCCGTCGACGGCGGCACTGAACACCACACGGCCGCGTTCCTGAAGTCGGATGAAGGCGTCACGCCAGGCGGGATTGTCGGGGGAGAGGTTCGCGCCGGTGATGGCGACGAGGCGGCCGCCATCGGCGAGACGGGCGAGCGCCGAGGAGACGTGGCGCAGTGCGGCGTCGGCAACGCGGCCTTCGACATGGGCGGCGACCGAAAAGGGCGGATTCATCAGCACGACGGTGGGGCGCACATCGGCGTCGAGGTGATCGTGGATATGCGCGGCATCGTGCCGGGTCACAGCCGTGTCGGGAAAGAGATGGGCAAGCAGCTCGCACCGTGTTTGTCCGATTTCGTTGAGAACGAGGCCCCCACCTGCCAGTTCGCAGAGGATGGCGAGCAGGCCCGTTCCGGCAGAAGGTTCCATCACGAGGTCGCCGGGCGTGATACCGGCGGCACAGGCGGCGGCGAAGCCGAGGCCGATCGGCGTCGAGTACTGCTGAAGCGCTTGGGACTCCTCCGAACGGCGCGTGTGGGTTGGAAGCAGCGCCGCCACCTTCTCCAACATTGGCAGCATGGCGATCTGAGACGCTGCGCGGGCGCGCATGGCCGGGCCGAACTTGCGGAGGAAGAGGACGGTCGCCGCCTCGCAGGCGTCATAAGCCGTCTTCCAGTCCCAGGCGCCCGCGGCGTCGGAGCCATTGAAGGCGGAGGTCATGGCGGCGCGAAGGGCCTGTGCGTCGATGCGCCGGCCATGTTCGAGATCGGCGAGGAGCAGGCTGGCCGCCGCGATCAGTGCGGAGCCGGTGTCGGGTCTGGGAACGATGGGCGCGATGGACGGCGCAGCCGCGACGGCGGCCGAGGAAGCAAGAATGGTCATGGGAAATGCCTCGGAGAGCGGGAACGGGACGAACCGCCAGGGCGCTCTCTCTCGACCCCGTCCGGCTCAAACCCGTCCCGGCCGTCCTCTTCCTCTCATGTCGGCGCCGCCGAGCTGGTGCCCGAGGAAGTCTCCGGCGGCAGATAGGCGTCGTAGGGATTGCCTGGCGCGAGATGACCGAAGGGCGTCATGACATAGTCGCCGCTGTCGCGACCCACGGCGCACAGAACATAGCGTGGCTCTCCCGTCGCGGCGTCGGTGCATTCGAGAAGGGCGAGGTCGCCGGAAGCGGCGGCGCGCAGCAGCGTGTTGAAGTTGGTGCGGGCGTAGTCAGGAATAGCCATGATGGATCTCCGAAACGCAGAAGCCCGGCTCATTCCTGATCGTTCAGGAGCCGGGCTCGATTGAAGGAATGGGAGAATGCGGGACGGCCGAAGCCGCCCCGCTGGTTGTCGTCATTCCGCCGCGATTGCGTGCGGTTGCGGTTCCTCGGGAT
>JBBSAZ010000284.1:0-1741 GCA_038251755.1 Caulobacterales bacterium | reverse complement strand
GACCTCGGTGCGCGCTTCGATCTTGCGCACCATCTTCTTGGCAGATTTCGTATTCGCCATCGTTAACTCCTGAAGCCCCGGGAAAGTCTCCCGTCAGGCCGAAGGCGGGGAGATACATAAACGGCGGGTGTGCGTCAACCGGACTCAGACCGGAAAAGCAGCCTTCCGGCAGCCCCTTCAGCGGTCCTTGAAATGGGCCGTGCGTTTTTCGACGTAGGCTTTCATGCCTTCTTTTTGGTCATCGGTGGCAAAAAGCGAGTGAAACAGGCGCCGTTCGAACTGGATGCCCTGTGCCAGCGGGGTCTCATAGGCCGCATTGATGGCCTCCTTGGTCATCATCGCAGCGGCCCGCGGCATCAGGGCAATCGTGCGCGCCAGCTCACGGGCCTCGTCCATCAGGTCGTCGGCCGGCACGATCCGGCTGATCAGCCCGCAGCGCTCGGCCTCCACGGCCTCCATCATGCGGCCGGTCAGGCACAGCTCCATCGCTTTCGACTTGCCGATCGCGCGCGCCATCCGCTGCGTGCCGCCGGCCCCCGGCATCACGCCGAGGCGGATTTCCGGCTGCCCGAACCGGGCATTGTCGCCCGCCAGGATGATGTCGCACATCATCGCCAGCTCGCACCCGCCGCCGATGGCATAGCCGCCCACCGCCGCGATCAACGGCTTGCGGGTGCGCGCCGCGCGTTCCCAGTTCCTTGTGACGAAGTCCTCATAATAGGACTGCGGGAAGGTTTTGGACTGGATTTCCTTGACGTCCGCCCCGCCGGAGAAGGCCTTCTTCGAGCCGGTCAGGATGATGCAATGCACATTGTCATCCGCCTCGAACCGGTCAAACGCCGCCGACAGCTCCGACATCATCTCCTCGCAGAGCGCGTTGAGGCTCTCCGGGCGGTTCATCTGGATCACGGCAAAGCCGTCTTCGGTATCGATCTCGGTGATCAGGGTCTTGTAGGACATGATGGCTTTCTGGGCGGGGTGCGCTGGGAGGGGCTGCGTTAACGCGGTGGGTCCGGCGGATGCGAACAGCGGCGATGGGGCAGGTCGGGCCTCGGTAAATGTGGCAAACTCGCGGCGCTATACGACAAGGCCACGTCCTTGTCACCCGGTGCGACCTTGCGGCCTGTGCAATGCAGGAGGCCCCCTCTATATCCGCTACATGACCGCCAAGCCCTCCCAGCCTGCCGACCCCGAGCGCAACCGCCTCTCGGGCCGTATCGCGCGCACCGCCAAGGTGGGCGCCAATCTCTCCGGCGCGGGCCTCGCCTTCGCAGCCCAGTCCCTGTTCGGCGGTGACGAGGGCGACCAGCGCACCGCCAAGGCGCTCGCCGCCGCCCTCGGCAAGTCCAAGGGCCCGCTGATGAAGATCGCGCAGCTCGTCTCCACGATCCCGGATTTCCTGCCCCCCGAATACGCCGCCGAACTCAGCCAGCTGCAGGCCGAGGCCCCCGCCATGGGCTGGCCCTTCGTCAAGCGCCGCATGCGCGCCGAACTCGGGCCCGGCTGGGAGGCGAAGTTCGCCGCCTTTGCCCATGAGGCCGCCCACGCCGCCTCCCTCGGCCAGGTCCACCGCGCCACCCTCCACGATGGCCGCGAGGTCGCCTGCAAGCTGCAATATCCGGACCTGTCGAGCGCCGTCGACTCCGATGTCGGCCAGCTGCGCACGCGGCTCGGCGTCTTCAAGCGCATGGACGGCTCGATCGATGCCGACGCGATGGTCGAGGAAATCACCGACCGCCTG
>JBBSAZ010000283.1:0-1819 GCA_038251755.1 Caulobacterales bacterium | reverse complement strand
CGCGCAACCGGATGGCGAGATCGATTCCGGCGATCCCGTAATCGTCCTGCGCTTTCCAGGCAAACTTCACCCGGTCCTGCGCACCGGGCTCCGGGAGGCCGACAAACTCGATGGCCGGGATCGCGTCCGGCAGCACGGTAAAGCTGTAGCGCGCCCGCTCACCCCACCAGCGTACGCTGAGACGCGTATCGCCCGTGATGATCGCCTTGGCTTCCCAGGCACCGTCCGGTGTCGCGGCGAACTTGGCGTCCTTGTCGCGTGCGCCTTTCATCACAAGGCGCGGCGCCGAGGCCGCCTCGGTGCGCAGGGTCACTTCCGAACCCTTCGGTACACGGACATCCTCGCTGCCGGGCTTCAGGAAAATCGGCGGGCGTCCGGTATGCTCCGGCGGCGTCACCCAGGCCTCGACGATCATCTTGTCGGCGCCGACCAGCGCGCCATAATCCGGGAACAAGGCCCGCATGATCCGCCCCGGGCCATCGCCGCCCGCCAGCACCGCAAAGATGATCACAGCCGCTGGCAACACGGCGCGCAACATGTAGGGGTCAAGCGCCTTCCACTCCGCCCCGAAACGCGGAAGCCGGAGGTTCTGCAACTCGGCCAGCAGCCTTGCCCGGTGGGCCTGCCACAGGCCGGAGGCTGCCGCGGACGGATACGCGGGCCGGTCCTTCAAAGATGTCAGCGGCCGAAGCTCCGACGGCGCTTCCAGCATCCGCGCCGCTTCGGACTCGTCCGGCCGCGCATAGCTCTGCAATCCGCGCCAGGTCAGCAAGCCGCCCGCAATCAACAGCACCGGCGTGATCAGCGCCGCCGAAATCTTGTCGAGCCGGTCAAATCCGCCGGACAGCGCCGCGGCCAGGAACAGCATGAACAGAACGAAGACCGGCCAAAAGGCACGCCCCAGCGCCAGCAGCGTGAGCCGGCGCTGCGTCGCGGCAACCTTGGCCGCGATCTGTGTCAGGCCACCGTCGTAAGCCACTCCGGCACTTTCTCCAGTCCGACCGATTCTTCAAAACTGGGCCGCCTGCGGACGATCTCGAACCGGTCACCATCGACCAGCACTTCCGGCACCAGCGGGCGCGCGTTGTAGGCAGACGACAACACAGCGCCATACGCGCCGGCCGACATGAACGCGAGCCGGTCGCCCGCACTCACTTCCGGCAGCGTGCGGCCAGAGGCGAACTTGTCAGTCGACTCGCAGATCGGCCCGACCACGTCATAGGTTTTCTGCGCCTGCCCGGCCTTCGGCTCCGCCAGCGGCACAATATCGTGGTGCGCGCCGTACAGCGCCGGCCGGATGAGGTCGTTCATGCCGGCGTCAATGATCAGGAAGGTACGGTCCGGCGCCTGCTTCTCGTACAGGGCCGTCGTCAGCAGCACACCTGCATTGCCCGCGATCACCCGGCCCGGCTCGAGGATCACTTCGAACCCATACCCGGCCGTCACGTCCGAAATCATCGCGGCATAGGCCGAAGGCGGCGCCGGCGCATCGCCCTCCTTGTACGGAATACCGAGACCGCCGCCGACATCGATGCGGCGGATGTCATGCCCCTGCGCGCGCAGACGCAGAGCGAGGGCGACAACCTTTTCGAAGGCCGCCCGCATCGGCGTGAGGTCACCGATCTGGCTACCGATATGCACATCCACGCCAACAGCCTTGATGCCCGGCAGGCTTGCAGCTTCGGCATAGAGGGCCTCCGCTTCGCCCCAGGGGACACCGAACTTGTCGCCGGACTTTCCGGTGGAGATATTCGGGTGCCCGCCCGCCGCCACATCGGGATTCACGCGCAGGGCGATCGGCGCCGTCTTGCCCAGCCGG
>JBBSAZ010000282.1:0-1823 GCA_038251755.1 Caulobacterales bacterium | reverse complement strand
GAGGAGCCTGACGAGATCGTTCGCGGCCGGGCGATCGATCTCGTCGCCGCACCTAGCGGGGTGCTGATTTGGATCGAGGGCCGGCAGTATTCCCAATACGAGGCGCTCTTCCCCATCGAATGCAAACGGCTGCCAACCCCGGCAGGGGCGGGCCGCGACGAACGAGAATATCTACACAGCCGCCATGGATCGCGCGGCGGCATCCAACGCTTCAAAGCGGGAGACCATGGCGCCGCCCACAGTCGCGCGGCGCTGATCGCGGCCTTCCCGCAATCTCGGCGCCAAAAGTGCCGCTAAGAAACATGTTGTAAATCAGCACTTTACGGAACCACAAAGCCGCAACCAATTGACTCTATGAACTATTCAGCTTTCCACTGGACAGTCGCGCGTTCCAGCCGGTTTCGAGCCTCGAACGGGCGCCGGCTCTTGCGAGAAGACCGACAGGACACGCAATGGCGCTGAGCGAAAGACACCGACTCATCGCCGAGGCGATTGATAGGGACTGCGCCCGCCTTAACCTGAGTGGCTTGAGCGAGATCGAGTGTCTGGGCCAGATGCACGACCACATGCCGGCGTTCAAAGAGCTCTTGGATGCGGGCGCGACCCAGGAAGCGGCGGACCGGTATCCGGGATTTCATCGCTTCGCCAAGATTCTGGAACAGGTTGCGATCGGGATTCAGAGCGGGGCGATCAGCGTTCCGAAGTGAGTCAGGTATGCGGCCACACGCAGGGCCCCAGGCTGTCCATCAAACGAACGTCTGACGGGCGGGCATTGTTTTGTCCAACAATGTCCTTGACGATGGGTAATCGGACATATTGATTGATGGACGAAAATCCGGACAAACTGAGGGAAAATGGCTGCGCTTGTTGGGTACGCTCGCGTTTCGACGACCGCCCAAGATGCGGCGCTGCAGCGTGACGCCCTCAACCTCGCCGGTTGCGCGAAGATCTTCGAGGACCAAATCTCCGGCGCCAAGACCGACCGACCCGGCCTTGATGCAGCTCTCGCCTATCTGCGCGAAGGCGATGCGTTGGTTGTCTGGAAGCTCGACCGACTGGGGCGCTCGTTGCCGCACCTGATCGAAACGGTGACCAGGCTTGGCGAGCGCGGCGTCGGGTTCCGGTCCCTGACGGAAGGAGTCGATACCGGCACGCCGAACGGGAGGCTCGTATTCCACATTTTCGGCGCGCTCGCGGAATTCGAGCGAGACCTGATCCGTGAGCGGACCGGGGCGGGGTTGACCGCCGCCCTGGCTCGCGGCCGCAAGGGCGGCCGGCGACCGGTGATTACCGACGAGAAACTGGCGCGCGCCGAGGCCCTGATCTCGGGCGGACTAAATGTGCGAGAGGCCGCGGGAAGGATCAAGGTCGGCAAGTCGGCGCTGTACGCCGCCCTGGCCGAACGGAACGCCGAGACCAAGGCGGCATGAGTCGATGGGATCAGCGCTATCTCGGATTCGAGAGATTTCCCGATGCGCTGTCCCTGCATGAGATCCAACGGTATTTCACGCCGACGGCGGAAGAAATCACCGTCATCCACGAGCGCCGCTCGAACACCAACCGGATCGGCTTTGCGTTGCAACTCGGCTTCCTGAAGATGGCCGGCCGCCCGCTCAACAAGATCGAGATCGTTCCACGCCCGGTCCTTGAGCATCTTGGCGTGGCGATCGGTCGGCCAGCGCCGCACATCGCGACGCTTCGGGCGCTCTACCGGCGTCGCCGCACGTTGTTCGAACATCAAGCGGCGGCGCAACAGTTGCTTGGCCGCGTCGAGATCACCGATCACGCCCAGCGCGGATTGACCGCTTACCTGCGTCGTGAGG
>JBBSAZ010000281.1:0-1883 GCA_038251755.1 Caulobacterales bacterium | reverse complement strand
TTTTTGACCTTGATTTTCGACATGTTCTCGAATCCTTGCGCTGTAACGATCTGGTCCGCGCTATAGCAGACGGGAAGCAGGCGTCAAAACGGGCAAACCGGCGCTGTTCTGGCGTCCGTCGCGCTTGACGCTGCCGGGGCGAGCGGCCCACAACGCGCCCCATCCCAGATCGCCCGGAGCCCGCCCCGTATGAACCGCCTGCCCAGCCTTGCCGTCACGCTGATCGGCTTAGGGTTCACCGCGATGGGCCTCTTCCTGCTGTTCACCGCCGAAACCGATGACGACCTTCTGATGGGTGGCGTCACCACGCTTTTCTTCGCCGCTGTCGGGCTCGTTGGCCTGATGGAACTGCTCCCCGCCGCCGCGCCGCGCCCGCAGCCGGACGGACGCGTCATCGTCCGGGCCTCGCGCCTGCGCTCCGGCATCTTCGCCCTCGGTGGCCTTGCTTTCCTCGTCGCGGGCATCGTGATGCCGCTGCGGATGCTGGAAACGGGCTTCTCGATAAAGCTGCTGCTCGGCGCCCTCGGTGCGCCGTTCGGTCTGGCCGTGCTGGTCTTCGCGCTGCGCCAGATGATCGTTGCAGGCCCGCTCTATATAATGGACGAAACCGGCATCGAATCGCGCACCGGCATGAAGTGGCGCCTCGCCTGGGCCGACATCCGCGACATCTCCACCGGCCGCGTCGGCGCGAACGCCTGGCTGATGTTCGATACCTTGCCCCATGTGCCGGACCCGCCAGGCCATGCCGCGCGCCTCAACCGCCGGCTCAACATGCCGCCCTATGCGCTCGCGCCCGGCACCAGCGGCGTCGATTTCAACGCCCTCGCCGATGTGATCTTCGACCTGTGGGAAACCCACCGCGCCTCGGAGGCCCCCGCTTGACAACTGCCCCCGCCATCCTCCTCCACACGCCCCAACTCGGCGAAAACATCGGCGCCGCCGCCCGCGTCATGCTGAATTTCGGCCTGACGGACCTGCGCCTGATCGCCCCGCGCGATGGCTGGCCGAACCCCGCCGCCGAGACCATGAGTGCGGGCGCTTTCGCTTGCGGCGTCGAGGCCCGCGTGTTCGACACGCTTGAGGCCTCCATGGCGGGGCTCACCTTTGTCGTGGCAACCACCGCCCGCCCGCGCGGCATCGAGAAGCCGGTGCTGGACACGCCGCAGGCCGTCGCCGCCCTCGCGGCCCATCCCGGCAAAGCAGGCATCCTCTTCGGCGGCGAGAAATCCGGCCTGCCGAACGAGGCCGTCGCCCTCTGCGACGCCATCCTCACCTATCCGGTCAACCCCGGCTTCGCCTCGCTGAACCTCGCCCAGGCGGTCGGCATCTTCTGCCACCAGTGGGGCGCGGGCGCCGGCCTCGGCGGGCGCTTCGCCGGCAAGAACGAAGGCGTCGGCACGCCGGCCTCCCGCGAAGAGCTGATCGGCCTGTTCGAGCATTTCGAGTCCGAGCTCGACCGCGCCGGTTATTTCTACCCGCCCGAAAAAACCCCCGTCATCACCAACAACCTCCGCAACGCCCTCATCCGGGCCCAATGGACCGAACAGGAAGTCCGCACCTTCCGCGGCGCCATCAAGGCGCTCACCCTCGGCCGAGGCAAGGCGCGCGTGAAGCGGGAGGATTGAGGTTGGGTGAATGGCCTCCAAGCGGGAAGGCGGCTATTCGCCGATTGTGTTGAAAAAGTCGGCTTGATTGACGGAGGCATGATGCGGCCGCGGTGAGGCTTTTCCGTTCCTCAGACCGGAACCGGAACCAGTTTGGCGAGTCTGCGAAGGTTTTGCGCGGTGGCGGCGAGATGGAACTCGTCGCGGGCGCCATTTGGACCCCTCAGGCGGAGTTTTGTCATTCCGAGGATTCGCTTGAGATGCGCGAACAACATCTCG
>JBBSAZ010000280.1:0-1906 GCA_038251755.1 Caulobacterales bacterium | reverse complement strand
GCGAAAGTGTGAACCCGGCGGTTGGTGAGGCCTGCGGAGAGCGCGTAGATGGGTTCGACTTCCGGCGGGGCGTCGCCCTTGGCGGGATCAACCACGAAATCCGGATGCGTGATCTGCCGCTCGCCTTTGTAATCCTCGACGCGGCCGGACACGATGCGCGTGGCGCCGACCGGGAACTGGGACTTCAGCCAGCGCGGATCGGCGCGGAAATAGGAGAGCGTGAGGAAGCCGGACTCGTCGCCGAGCTGGATCCTGTAGGGCGACTTGTCGCTAAACGGCGCATGATGGACGATGACTTCGCCGCGCACGGTGGCGACTTCGCCCGGTACGGTCTTGTCGAATGTCGCCCGCACGCGCCGGTCTAGCCAGCGATCCGGCAGGTGGAGCAGCAGGTCCCAGACCGTATTGCCGCCGCACAACCGCTGGAGGACGGGCAGCAGCTTGGGCCCGACGCCGCTCAGCGTGTCGAGGCCGGCAAACAGCGGGAAGAGTCGCTCGTCGCGCATCGTTTCAGCAAGCTAGGCGCAGCCGGGGTGCGGCACAATCAGCGCTGCTGTTTCCCCCAGCCGATAGGGGCATAAGATGTTACACAAAGCGGGGTTTCCCCGTCCATAAACCGTCCATAAGTGCGTGTGGACAATCCAATCGAAAATTCGCCTTCCGGAACGCCCAAATGACTGACGAAAATCGCCGCAAGAAGCTGAAATTCCGGGCCTGGAGGCGGGGCTTTCGCGAAATGGACCTGCTGATCGGCAGTTTCGCCGACGCGACGCTCGAATCGCTGGACAGGGCGGGGCTTGATGAGTTCGAGCGCCTGCTGAAAGTGCCCGACTGGGAAGTTTATGCCTGGCTGATCGGGCAGGAGCCTGTGCCGGCGCAGCATGCAGGTCCGGTGCTGGACCAGCTGATCGCATTCCGCTACGCCGCGCAATCCGGCTGAGGCCGGGTAAAAAGGTAGCCTGATGACCCCCGCTGATTTCCTGAAATCATTGAGCGGCCCCGCCGCTTTTGCCGGTGCGCCGTTTGGCGCCGACGTGATCACGTTCTGCGAGGCGCTGATGAAGCGCGGCGGCATCGGCGTGTATGTCGCGCGTGATGACCGGATGGCGCAGGCGGCGCGGCGGATGGCGCAGTTCGCCTCGCCCCGGCTGGAGCAGGCGGACCTGCCGGGCTGGGACATGCTGCCGTATGACCGGATCAGCCCGACGCCCGCCGTGGCGGCGCGCCGGTGTGCAGGCCTCGCGCGGATCGCGCGGTATGAGGCGGCGCAGGGGCCGTTGCTGGTGGTGACGACGGCAGGCTCGCTGGTGCAACGCGTGCCGCCGATTGCGACGCTGCGCCGGTCCTCCTTCTCGATCCGCAAGGGCCAGACGGTGAAGGCCGCTGACCTCACCGAGTATCTCGCCTTCAACGGCTATGTCCGCTCGAGCACGGTGCGCGAGCAGGGCGAGTATGCGATCCGGGGCGGGATCATCGACATTTTCCCGCCGACCGCGATCGAGCCCTACCGGCTCGATTTCTTTGGCGATGTGGTGGAGACGCTGCGGACGTTCGATACCGAGTCTCAGCGCTCGACGGGCGCGGCGGAGGGCGTGACGTTTGCGCCGGTCAGCGAGATCCTGTTCGACGATAAGGTGCTCAGCGGGTTCCGCGACCGGTTCCTCGATACGTTCGGGCCGCCCTCGGGCGACCAGATGTACGAGGCGGCGCGCGCCTCGATCCGGCGGCAGGGTGTCGAGGCCTGGCTGCCATTGTTCCACGATCACCTCGACACGCTGTTTGACTATGTCGGCGAGGGCGGGCTGTGGGGGCTCAGTGCGCTGACGACTGAAGCGGCGCATGAACGGCTAACGCAGGCGAGCGATTATCACCTGGCGCGCCTCGATGCCGGTGGCGGGGATATCCG
>JBBSAZ010000279.1:0-1922 GCA_038251755.1 Caulobacterales bacterium | reverse complement strand
CTATCTGTTCGTCCAGGTGGCGATGCTTTGCAGCAAGTTCACTGATCCGACCATTGAGCGACATGGGCAGTCTCCTGTTTTTCAGCACGGCACTTATAGGGCCGTTTCCTGATCATGCCACAAGCGGGGCCCTGAGTCATGCAACGCAGGGCCTGTTTTTGTTAACTGTCCGTTATTTGATCAGCGAACCGCCCGTCCGGCGTCCTTGCGGCGGGACTTCTCGACAAACATGGCCTGATCAGCCCGCGCAATCAGGGCTGCGGCGCTCTGGCCGGTGCGCCACTCCACAACGCCGCAGCTGGCGCCGATGCGGACGACCGGGGTAGCGGGGCTGGCCTCGTCGCGCACTTCCAGCGCGTCGATGGCCTGAGCGAGCTGGGCCGCCTTGCGCAGGGTGTCGTCATAAGTGGCATGCGCGAGCACGACACCGAACTCGTCCCCGCCGAGGCGGCCGACGATGTCCGTTTCACGGGTGCGGTCCTGCAGGATGTCCGCCACTTTCAGGAGAACGGTGTCGCCGGCAGCATGGCCATAGATGTCGTTGACCAGCTTGAAATTGTCGAGATCGATGAAGATCAGCGACAGCGGCGTCTGGAACCGGCCCGAGAGGGCGATCTCGCGGCGCACCTCGCGCTCGAAGGCGCGCCGGTTGAAGATCGGCACAAGGGCATCATTGTCGGCCAGAAGTTCGGCATCGGCGAGCGCTGCCTTCAGGGTGGAAGCTTCATCCCGCAGGGAAAGCACTTCCTCGCTCAGCGCTTCGATCGCGGCGCGGGTGCGCCGGTCGAGTTGCTTCAAATCCAGCCCGAGCGCGTCCAGCAGTGCGCGCCGTTCGGCCGAATCAAAGGGAGGGAAATCCTTCGCCATGCGCCGAAGATAGCGCCGAATTGGGCGTCTGTAGAGCCCCGCCCGCATTTCGCCTGACGGGCGAAGGCCGGACCGGTCGCAAGATCAGCGCCCGGATGGTTGACCCGCGCCCCGGCACACTTAAGGTGCGCGCTTTCCGGCAGCGAGGCGGGCCATGGCAGCGGGCAATACCCCGGTAGTGGGCATCATCATGGGCAGCCAGTCTGACTGGCCGGTCATGCAGGAAGCCGCGCGGATGCTGGAGACGCTGGGCGTGGCTTATGAGGCGCGAATCGTCTCGGCGCACCGCACACCTGACCGGCTCGTCGAATATGCCAAATCGGCGAAGGGGCGCGGCCTCAAGGTGATCATTGCCGGCGCCGGCGGCGCGGCCCACCTGCCGGGGATGGCGGCGTCAATGACGCCCCTGCCCGTGCTGGGCGTGCCGGTACAGTCCAAGTCGCTGAAAGGCCTCGATAGCCTTCTCTCCATCGTTCAGATGCCAAAGGGCGTGCCGGTTGGCACGCTGGCCATCGGCGAAGCGGGCGCGGCCAATGCGGGCATCCTCGCCGCCTCGATCATTGCGTTGGGCGATGCGGGCGTTGCCGCCAAGCTGGACGCCTTTCGCGCAGCGCAGACCGCCAGCGTGAAAGAGGCCCCCGAGGGATGACGCCGCTTCGGCCCGGCGCGACCATCGGCATTCTCGGCGGCGGCCAGCTGGGCCGGATGCTGGCGAGCGCCGGCGCGCAGCTCGGTTTCGACATGTTGATCTATTCGCCGGAGGACGATCCTCCGGCAGGACGGGTCGCGGCGGGCGCCTGGTCTGCGGCGTGGGACGATACGGACGCGCTGACAGAATTTGCCAAGGCTTGCGACGCCGTCACGCTGGAGTTCGAGAATGTTCCGGTACTGACGATTGAAAAGGTGGAGGCCGCCGGCACGCCGGTGCGCCCGCGCGCCGCCTCGCTGACCGTGTCGCAGGACCGCTATACCGAGAAGACTTTTCTCAATGCGCAGGGCATCGCCACCGCGCCGTTCGAGCCGGTGGACGGGCCGGGCGATATTACCGCCGCGCT
>JBBSAZ010000278.1:0-1942 GCA_038251755.1 Caulobacterales bacterium | reverse complement strand
GTGAATGTTCTTGCTCCCCTTCGCCTTGATGATTTTGGGGCGCTCGACGTCGTTCGGATCGAGCGAGAGATTTTCCTTCGGAGCTTCCGCAGCCGGAGCATCCGCTTTTTTCGCCTTCTTCGCGGCTTTGGGCTTGGCTTCCTTCTTCGCCGGAGTGGCGGCGGGAGCGGCTTCCGCGGTCGCGGCGGCGGGAGCGGTCTCGGCGTCAGCCGGTACCGGTGTCGACGCTTCCGGCGTTACGGCCGGAGTGGCCTCTGCCGTGGTTTCGTTAGGCGCGGACTCGGCCGGTGCCGGAGTCTCTTCGGGGGTCTGGTTTTCGGAATCTTCAGCCATTGTCTCTGTTCGTTAGGTTAAACTTTGCCGGCTTTCGCATCCTTGTTCCGGATGACGCCGACGGTCTTGCGCGGGCCCTTGCGGGTGCGGGCATTAGTCGAGGTGCGCTGGCCGCGCACGGGCAGGCCGCGGCGGTGACGGATGCCGCGATAACAGTTGATCGCCTGGAGCCGCTTCAGGTTGCTCTGCACTTCGCGGCGAAGATCGCCTTCGATCAGAACCTTGTTGTTCGTGATCGTCTGGATGATCTCGTTGATCTGCTGCGGGGTAAGGTCTTTCGCGCGCAGGTTCGGATCGATATTGGTCTGCTCGAGCACGCGCCGGGCGGTGCTCGGACCGACGCCGTAGATGTAGGTCAACGACGCTTCGATGCGTTTATCGGCGGGAATTTCTACTCCTAAAAGTCTGGGCATAACGAATCTCCGATTACCCTTGGCGCTGTTTATGGCGCGGGTTTTTGCTGCAGATCACGCGCACAACATTCTTGCGCTTCACGATTCTGCATCCTTCACAAAGTCTTTTAACTGATGGTCGCACTTTCATAATTCACGAGACGAAAAACGCGGAGCTCTATTCTCCGCGCTACCGATGACGAAACGTTATTCGCCCCTTCGACAAATCGTAGGGGGAAACTTCTAGCATAACTTTGTCTCCGGGCAAGATGCGAATGAAGTGCATGCGCATTTTCCCGGAGGTGTGCGCGAGGACGTGATGCCCATTCGGCAGCTCCACGCGGAACATCGTATTCGGCAGCAGCTCGACCACTTTGCCTTCTACCTCAATTGCGTCTTTGCGCGCCATGTCAGGATCTCAGGCTCCTCTTTAGTGATCAAAACCGTGTGCTCAAAATGCGCGGAGGGCAGTCCGTCGGCGGTGCAGACGGTCCAACCGTCTTCCATCAGGCGCACGCCGGAACCGCCGAGGTTCACCATCGGCTCGATCGCCAGGGTCATGCCCGCTTTCAGGCGCGGGCCGCTCCCCCGCTTGCCATAGTTAGGCACCTGCGGTTCTTCATGCAGTTTCCGGCCGACGCCGTGCCCGACGAATTCGCGCACGACGGAAAAATTGTGGCGCCGTGCCTCATCCTCGATCGAGGCGCAGATGTCGCCGAGGCGCGCGTCGGCGTGCGCGTGGCTGATCGCGGTTTGCAGGGCGGACTCGGTCACCGCGAGTAATTTCTCGACCCGCTCGTCGATCATCCCAACGGGAATGGTCGAAGCGGTATCACCGACCCAGCCATCCTGCACGACGCCGATGTCGAGCTTCACGATGTCACCGTACTGGATGCGGCGCTGATTGCCGATGCCGTGCACGATCTCGTCATTGAGCGAGATGCAAATATTGCCCGGGAAAACGCGATGCCCAAGGCGGTAGCCGAGGAAGGCGCTTTTGACGCCGACCTCCTGCATCAGGTCGGCCGCAGCCTGGTCGATTTCTTTCGTCGAAACGCCGGGGCGAATCATCTCGCTTACCCTTTCCAGGATGTCGCTGGCCGTCCGGCAGGCGAGCCGCATTTTGTCGATCTCCCGCGCCGACTTAATCGGGATCATTTTGCGCGGTCTTCGATTAGGGCGCTGATATCCGCGAAGACCATCTCGCGATCGCGATT
>JBBSAZ010000277.1:0-1945 GCA_038251755.1 Caulobacterales bacterium | reverse complement strand
GGCAGCTCCGGCACGGCGACGGGGTGGCGCTTGGTTGAGACCGCCGCGTGCAGGTAGGTGAGGGTCTCGCTGTCCGTGAGGCGTGCGATTTCAGGGAGCGCGGTTGAGAGAAGATCGAATGCCCGGGCGGCATGCTGCTGGAACTCTTCCAGCCGTGCACGCCAGGCATAGGCGTCTTCGGTGTTCGCTTTGGTGATCAGCGCGCGCTCGGCATGGCCCGCCATGTCCTCGGGCGGCAGCCAGAGGAGCGTGAGATAGTAGTCGCTCTCGTACCGGGCGGTGGCTTCTTCGGCAGAGATCGCGCGTTCTTCATCCACAAGCCAGGAGACCGCATCCGGGAAATCACATTGGGGATAGGGCGCTGCTTCGCGGCGCACCGCCTCGAAGAACAGCGCCCAGCCCGACCCGAACCGGCGCAGGACATTGTTGAGGCGGGCCGTGACGGCGACGAGCTCAGACTCGGTCGAGCTTTCAAGGTCCGGGCCCCGGTAGCGGAACGTCGTCTGGAACGCGCCGTCCTTGTTGAGGATCACGCCCGGCGCCACAAGACAGGCCCAGGGGAGGTAATCAGCCAGCAGCCTCGGGCGGTCTGCGTATTCTGCGAGGTTCAGCATGAGAGATACTCCTTGTGCCGCATCGCGCGGGCCATCACGGTCATGAAGTCCGGGTCGCGGCGCGCCATGAACACGGCCGCTGAATGTCCGAGCGCCCAGATCAGCAGCCCAGGGATCCAGAGCTGGAGGCCGAGACCCACCGCCGCCGCGAGGGTCCCGATGAGTATGGCCGCGCCGCGCGGCGCCCCCGCCATCAGGACCGGCTCGGTCAGGGACCGGCGGACCGGGATCTCGTAACCCTCCGTCATCAGATCAAAGCCCCGCCGCCGAACGAGAAGAAGGTCAGGAAGAAGCTCGTCGCGGCGAATGCGATGGACAGGCCGAAGACGATCTGGATCAGCTTTCGGAAGCCGCCGGATGTTTCACCGAAGGCCAGCGTCAGGCCGGTGAGCGTGATGATGATCACCGCGACGATCCGGGCGACCGGGCCTTCGATGGAATTGAGGATCTGGTCGAGCGGGCCTTCCCAGGGCATGCCGGTGCCGGCGGCATGCGCGGGCAAGGCGGCGCTGATCGCGAGCGCGAGGCAAAGGGCAGGCGCCGCCTTTCGGCTGAAGGCAGGCAGACTTGTATTCGTCATGAGGCATCTCCTTGGCTGACGAGGGAAAGCGAACGGGACAGCACAGGCTCAGTGCGGTAGCCTTCGCCGGTGAACTCGAAGACGCGGACCGCCTCTTCGACGCGGCGCTGGCCGCCGGCGCGGCTCATGAACACGATAACGTCGACCGCTTCGGCAATCAGCTCATAGGGCGCCCGCGCCGTAGCTTCGCTGACGAGCTGTTCAAGACGGCTGAGCGCGCCCAGCGCTGAGTTTGCATGAAGCGTTGTAAGGCCGCCTGGATGGCCGGTGTTCCAGGCCTTGAGGAGATCGAGCGCTTCGGCGCCGCGCACTTCGCCAACGATGATCCGGTCAGGGCGGAGGCGAAGCGTCGAGCGCACGAGGTCGCGCAGCGATACGCGGGCCTCCTGTGTGCGCAGGGCGACGAGATTGGCGGCGGGGCAGGTGAGCTCGCGTGTATCCTCGAGAATGACGATCCGCTCACCGGAAAAGCCGCCTTCGGCCAGCAGCGCATTTGCAAAGCTTGTCTTGCCCGACGATGTGCCCCCGGCGATGACGATATTGGCGCGTTCAGCGACGAGCGCCTTGAGCCTGTCGGCAAGCGCCAGTGACAGCCCGCCTTGCCGGACATAGTCCGCCAGGGTGAACGGCGTCCGGGCGAGTTTCCGGATCGAATAGCAAGGGCCCGGAGATACGGGCGGAAGGATGCCTTCAAAGCGCTCGCCGGTCCCCGGAAGCTCAGCCGAGACAATCGAGGAGATCGATGATGCGC
>JBBSAZ010000276.1:0-1947 GCA_038251755.1 Caulobacterales bacterium | reverse complement strand
TTCCGACTTGAGCCGCACCCAATTGTCCCAGTGCGGCCCGGGCTTCGTGCCCGCAAGCTTTGCCGCCAGCACATCCACATGCGAATGCCAGCCGGCGGAGACGCTGAGCAGAACGTCGCGGTTTGGCGCGCGGCGGTGGGTGAGCGTGAGCAGCGTGTCCGGGCCCTTCTCCGAAAGTTCGAACAGGACATCCGACTGCTCGCCCCATGAGATGAACAGGCGCCGGGGCGCATCAACCTCGATGATCTTGCAGACCATCCGGTTCTCGGCGCCCATGCCTTCGGGGCGGGCGCCCGGCGGATCGGTCAGCTCGTCATTGCGCCAGACGAATTCGAACTCGGCGCCCGGCGTAAGGTCCATGTCGCCGGCGGCCAGCCATTGGCGGCGCAGCTCGCTGTTCGTCAGGTAGTCCCAGACGCGGGCCATGGGACCGGGCAGCAGGCGTTCGAGTTTGAGGACAGTGGGCTCGATGAGCTGGCCATAGTCGGCTTGGGTGGTCCGGGTCATTTCGGGTCTCCTTCGGGGGGGTTGGCGTCAGCCTCGCGAAGAAGCTGTTCGATTGTATCGAGGCGGGAAGTCCAGAAGCGCTCGTAAAAGCCGAGCCAGTCATGCGCGCTCGCCAGCGGGCCCGCCTCGAGACGGCAGATATGCATGCGCCCGCGCACCTCGCGGCGGATGAGCCCCGCCCCTTCCAGGGCCTTGATATGTTTCGAGGCCGCAGCAAGCGACATCTCGAATGGCTCGGCCAGCTGGCTGACGGTGCGTTCGCCGCCCGTCAGTTCGCGCAGCATGCTGCGGCGGGTAGCGTCTCCCAGGGCATGGAAAACAGCGTCGAGGCGGGGGGATTCGAGTAATTCAACCATATGGTTGAATATAGAGGGCTCAATCTAAACCGTCAACCACTTGGTTGAATGTTTTTGCTCAAGGCTTCCAGCCGGGCAGCTTCGCCGCCTGCTTCATCCATTTCGCCAACTGCGCATCGTCGAACTCTCCTTCGTAAAGGTCGATCCAGCGGGCCTCCCCGCTCTTCGCCGTGAAGCCGGGCGGAGGCGGATCGAGTTCGGCCCCCTTGAAGAAGGTAACCTTCACATACCTCGTCAGCACGTGGAAAGACACGAACCAGCCCTGCCCTTGCACGCCATAAAACGGCGAGTTCCACTTCACCGCTTTGACCGCCTTCGGCACGGCTTTCACGATCAGCGCATCAAGGCGCGCGCCAACCGCCTGCTTCCAGCCGGGCATGGCCGCGATATAGGCCTGTACCGGCGCGTCGCCCCCGCCCTTCGCAATCTGCGGATTGCCGCCGGACAGGAGCACGGGTTTTTCCGCCTTGCCCTTGGCCTTCACCGCCTTTGACCGGTTATGCGCCACCGCCGCCCTGACGAGCGACTTGAACGCCGCCGCGTTCAGCGTATCGCCCTCAGCGAGATCAATCGCGCGGCGCGTTCCCGCGTCGAGGCTGGAATTTAAGACGCCTTTGGGATCGGAGAGCGCAGCGCCGTGCGCGAAGGTGAGCTTCACCTTGTCCTTGTAGACCTCGCCGGTACAGATCAAGCCGTTCTGCTCCCAGACCGGCACTCCGCCCGGGTTGGTGGGCTTGCGCCACTTGATGTCTTCGGCGGCATCCGGCGCAGCCTCCTTGATCAGCCTGCGGACGTTCGCGAGCATATCGCCGCCCCAGCCGCCAATCTCGGCGATGCGAGCGGTGACAATGTCGGCGGCGGTGTCGGTCTTGGGCATGGCGAAGATCTCATCGTTGAGGTCCGCACATGAACCGGCGCCCCCGCTTGCCTGTCAAGACGGATGTCAGGCGACCGATTTATTGTCGGGCGAGCGTGCCTCGGCGAGTACGATACGGTTGCCGTCGGGGTCTCTGAGGATTGAAGTGCTGACAAAATCGCCATGCTGCGTGTCTGCCGCTTCGATGCCGCGCGTGCCTGCGTGGAC
>JBBSAZ010000275.1:0-1955 GCA_038251755.1 Caulobacterales bacterium | reverse complement strand
GCGCCGCAATTTCCTGCTCTGGCTCGAATCCCCCGGCGCGCGCCGCCTCGTCTCGGGCTATGCCGAGTCGCACCCCAAGCATGGCGGGGCAGGGGCCTTCTATGTCTTCCTCAGGCGGGCGGACTAAAGCAAATTCCGCTCAAGTGGTTACCGGTTGAGCGAAAGAATTTGCGACAAATCAAGAAACTAAAGCAAGCGATCTGATTCCATCAGATCGCTTGCTTTAGAGCGGCTTTCCGAAAAGGGGGAACCAATTTTCGGGAAAACGTCGCCACCAGTCAACAGGGCCGCCCGCCTGATAGAGACTATTCGAAATCGCGGAACACGTCGTCAGCGGAGAAGGTCTTGCGGCGATCTTCTGCCGGCTCCGGCACGAAGGGTGCGGGCGTGTCCTGCGCAGGCGTGAGGCCGGGGCCTTCGGAGCGCGCGGCTTTTTCGGCGTCCATCTTGCGGCGCTTGTCGGCGGCCTTCGCGATCACTTCGTCGAGTTCGATCTGCGAACACAGGCCCAGCGTCACCGGGTCGACCGGTTTGATCTGCGTCGCGTTCCAGTGCGACTTGTCGCGCACATTGTTGATCGTCGCCTTGGTCGTGCCGATCAGCTTGATGATCTGCGCGTCCGGCACTTCCGGGTGGTGGCGGATGAACCAGGCCACGGCGTCCGGCTTGTCGGCGCGGCGGATCACCGGCGTGTAGCGGCTGCCCTTGCGCTTCGGTTGCGGGATATGGTCGATGCGCGACTGCTCGACCCGCAGGTCATAAGTTGCGTCCGCTTCGCCCAGCGCGATTTCCTCGCGGGAGAGAATGCCGCCGGCGATCGGATCCACGCCGCGCATGTTCTCGGCGACATCGCCGTCCGCGATGCCCTTCACTTCGAGATGGTGCAGGCCGCAGAATTTCGCGATCTGGGCAAAGGTCAGCGTCGTGTTGTCGAGCAGCCAGACCGCAGTGGCGCGGGGCATCAGAACGTCGGTCATGGGAAATCTCCTCAAAAAATCTGCCGCCTGAAATGCAGCCGCCCGGCACTTGGGGTGCCGGGCGGTTGGGGTCCAGGACGACTGGGTACCTTGGCGGGGTCTATACGTCAGAAGGGTGCCGCTGGAAAGGGACCCTCTGGATACACGCTGAAATCAGGGTTTCAGCAGGATTTTACCCGAATGACCCCCGTGATTCATCCTGGCAAGTGCCGCTTCCGCCCCGGACAGCGGGAAACTTCCGTCCAGCACCGGCCGGATCGCCCCGGACAGGACGTGCGGCCAGAAATCCCGCTCCACCGCGTCTCGGATGCGCCGCTTCTCTTTGACCGGCCGCGCCCGCAGCGTCGTCGCCATCAGTGACAGCCGCTTCATCAGCACCGGCGCGAAGTTCACACTCGCCGCAAACCCGTCCTGATAGGCGATATTGATGATCCGCCCGTCCAGCTTCGCCGCCGAGATATTCTTCTGGATGTATTCCCCGCCCACCATGTCGAGCGTCACGTCCGCGCCGCCTTCGGCCTTCACGATCTCCTCGAACGCTTCCTCGCGGTAATTGATCGCGCGGGTCGCGCCCAGTTCGCGGGCGAGCGCGCACTTTTCCTCCGACCCCGCCGTGCCGAAAATCTTCGGCGCCCCCCACACCTTCGCCATCTGCAGCGCCATCACCCCGATGCCGCTGGTCGCCCCGTGGCACAGGAACGTCTCGCCTGGCTTCAGTCCCGCCCGGTCGAACACATTCGCCCAGACCGTGAACAGCGCTTCGGGAAAACAGCAGGCAAGCGTCAGGTCAAACCCGGACGGGACCGGCAGCACCGAGCCTTCATCCGCGCACACATGGGTCGCATATCCGCCGCCCGCCAGCAGCGCCGCCACCCGGTCACCCACCTTGTAGCGATCCGTGCCCGGACCAACCGCCGAAACGATGCCGGACACCTCAAGCCCCAGGATCGGGGAGGCGCCCGGCGGGGGTGGATAGGC
>JBBSAZ010000274.1:0-1986 GCA_038251755.1 Caulobacterales bacterium | reverse complement strand
GCCGGAGACCGGCTCATTGAAGCAGCGCGGCGGCGCCAAATGCGAGAGCGAGCGGGAGCTGGGTTTCGAGGCCAAGGAAGCGGCGCTGGAGCTGACGCGGGGCAAGCAGGTCACCATCAGCGAAATGCGCGGGACGGACCGATACGAGCGTACGGTCGTGCGGCTGGAGCTGGACGGCGAGGACCTGGCGGCGCTGCTGGTGGACGGCGGAACGCACAGGACCTGGGACTATGACGGGCGCGAGAAGAAGCCGGACTGGTGCGCCGGCGCGGCGAGCTGAAGGCTTGCGTTCGGCGGTTCGCGGGCTAGCGTTGCCGCTGCGGTGTTGGAGACAGGTCGTGCGGCCATTCTGGTTCCCGGGAAGTCTTGCGCTGCTTCTTGTCGTGGCCGGATGCGGCGAGACTGAAGCGCCGCGCGGCGAGCCCTATTTCGCGAAACCTGCCTCCCAGGAGGCGCGCGACGTGCTGGGCGAGGTTAACCCCATAGACTTGCCGGCTTCGCAGCGCGCGGCGCTGGCCTATGCCCATGCGGTGACGGCGGCGGCGCTGTACAGGGCGGGCGATGACGCGGGCGGGAGCGTGCATGCGGCGCACCTCGATGCGGCGGCGCATCCAGAGCTGATGGTGGGCCTCGATACGCTGGGCTTTGATCCGGCGCCGATCGAGGCGGTCCGGGCCGCGCCGCAGGACGAGACGGCGCTCTCGGTGTTTGAGGCGATGCTCGCGGCGCTGCGTCCGAATGCGACAGGCAACGTCAAGGAGACGACGGAGTTTCTGATGAAGTCTCTGGGGGTGGCCTATGAAGCCGGGGCGGATGCGGGAACGATCTCCGATCTGGAGGCCTATCAGAATGCCTACGGCCTGGCCGTGACAGCGCGCGATATCGTCGCCGCGCAGGAAGACGCGGTCTATGACGACCTGCGGCTCGATCTCGAAATCCTGGTGCGGATGTGGCCGGGCAAGGGGCCTGCGGCGGCGTCCACGCCGGCGCCCGATGCCGACATGGCGCTGGCGCTGTCGAACATAAAGCTAGCGCTCGCGCGCCTGCCTTAAGGCGGCGTCGATGAACTGGACGGCTTCGGAGGCTGCCCAGTCGGCTTCGCCGGACAGGCGGGCGAGCTCTGCACCGTCCGGGCCATAGAGGATCGTCGTCGGGAAGCCCTGGACATTGGCGCCGTAGACGATGTCGCCCCGGTCAAGCGGGGCGTGGCGGAAGGCGATGTTGGCGGCGCCCAGTTCGTTGAGGCGGCGTTGGGCGTAGTCTACGTCCTCATCGGAATCGATGCTGATGGCGACAACTTCGAACGCTTCCCCGCCGCGCGCCTGCTGGAGGGCGCCGAGCGCCGGCATCTCTTTCTCGCAGGGCGCGCACCAGGTCGCCCAGTAGTTCACGAGGATGGTTTTGCCCTTGAAACTGGCGAGCGTGATTTCGGCGCCAGCGGCGTCGTTGAAGGTGCCTTCCGGCAGGGGGCGGCCTGCGGACGTGAAGTCGAGCCGCTCGAGCGTGCCGGTTGCGTAGCGCTCCAGAGGGTTGGAAGGCGGCTTGCCGCCGGCTGCGCTGATCAGCACATAGACAATGGCGGCAAGGGCGACCAGAAAGAGGCCGGAAAAGACATAGCGGTTCATGCGGGGCGTCGTCTCCGTGCGGCTGGTTGCGAGGATATGGCGATGAATTCCGGTAAAGGCCAGACAATGTGGGGCGGCCGTTTTGCCGCAACGCCTTCGGCCATCATGAACGAGATCAATGCCTCGCTGGATATCGACCGGCGGATGGCGGAGGAAGATGTGGCCGGGAGCCGGGCGCATGCCGACATGCTGGCCGAGATGGGCATCCTGAGCGCCGAGGACAACGAGGCGATCCAGGGCGGGCTGGACATGATTTCCGCCGAGATGCGCGCGGGCACGTTTCCCTTCCGGCGCGAACTCGAAGACATCCACATGAATGTCGAGGCGCGGCTCAAGGAACTGATCGGTGAGCCGGCCGGGC
>JBBSAZ010000273.1:0-2018 GCA_038251755.1 Caulobacterales bacterium | reverse complement strand
CACCTGCCAAGCTGCGCCGGACTGGACCGAGGCTTTCAGCTCTGCCGCCAGCCAGGCTTCCTGCTCGGCGCCCAGCATCGTGCGCGAAGGGTCGGCCACCGCCATCATCGTCTGCATGACGCGCGCGCCGATTTCTTCCTGCGTCGCCGCGCCGGCCAAAGCCGAGCCCCAATCGAGCGGCTCCGAACGCCCGGTCAGGCGCGAGTCGAGGGCGTGGACGGTCGCGACATTGCCGAAGCGGAACGTGCGCCAGACGGCCGAGGTGAATTCGCCGGGCTTCGCCTCGCGGATCGGCATCCATTCGAAATAGGCCTGCAGCGCGCGCATCTTGCGGTCGCTCCATTCGCCTTCCGTCGCCGGATCGTGGTTCTCGGCGCCGGTCCGGTAAGAATCATTGGCGCTCTCATGGTCGTCCCAGGTGCAGATCCAGGGCGCGGCGGCATGCGCCGCCTGCAGGCCGGGATCGGTCTTGTACTGCGCATGGCGGCGGCGATAGTCCGAAAGGGAAAGGATCTCCGTAGGCGGATCATGCGGCCGGCCCAGCTGCGCGGCGACATCGCCGCCATACCCGTCGGTGCCATACTCGTAGATATAGTCGCCAAGGTGCACGATGGCGTCGAGGCCCGCTTCCTTGGACAGTTCGCTATACGCCGTGAACAGGCCGAACTGGTAGTTTGAACAGGATACCACGCCCAGCTTCACCGGAGCCGTGCCATCGGCCGACGTCGTCCGCGTGCGCCCTTCCGGCGAAATCACGTCTCCGTCCGCCGCCTTGGCGCGGAAGAGGAAAGTGTATTCCGTGGCCGGCTTCAGCCCGGTCGCATCAGCCTTGACCGTATAGTCACGCGCTTCGCTGGTCACCACTTCGCCGGTCGCGGCCGGGGCCGAGGCGCCCGCTTCCGTCACTTCCCAGGTCACCGTCACCGGGCCCGTGCCCGCCAGCGGCGTCACGCGGGTCCACAGGATCACGCTGCCGGGCAGGGGATCGCCAGAGGCCACGCCGTGGACGAAGGCCAGTTCGCCTTCGAATCCCTTCGCCGCTTTCGGCGCGGTCTGGCAGGCTGCCAGTCCGATTGTACCAAGGGCTGCGCCGCCCAGAAGCCCGCGCCGTGTAACCTGTGTCATGCCGAATCTCCCCGCAATTCGCGCCTTATGGCGCAGTCATGTGAAGCCAGCATGACGCAGGCCGCATCCCTCGTCTATAAGCCGGGCTATGAGCCAGATCGAAATCATCGCCGCACCCGAAGACGCAGGCCAGCGCCTCGACGCTTTCCTCGCCGCAAGGGCAGGGGAGATCTCGCGCACCCGTGCCAAGGCGCTGATCGAGGAGGGCGCCGTCACCGTCGATGGCCGCCCCGAAGCCAGCCCCCGCGCGCCGATCAAGCCGGGCAGCGTCTATGTTGTCTCCTTGCCCGCCCCGGTCGCCGCCGAGCCGCAGGCCGAGGATATCCCCCTCGACATCCTGTTCGAGGACGCCCACCTGATCATCCTCAACAAGGCCGCCGGCATGGCGGTCCACCCTGCGCCCGGCAGCGAAGACGCCACCCTCGTCAATGCGTTGCTGCACCATTGCCAGGGTCAGCTCTCGGGCATCGGAGGGGTCGAACGCCCGGGCATCGTCCACCGCCTGGATAAGCTGACCAGCGGCGTCATGGTCGCGGCGAAAACCGAAGTCGCCCATACCGGCCTCGCCGCCCTGTTCGAACGTCACGACATCGAGCGCATGTACCTCGCCGTCACGCGCGGCGCCCCGCGCCCGCTTGTCGGCACGGTCGACGCCGCCATCGCGCGCTCCCAGACCGACCGCAAGAAAATGTCCGTGCACAGAAATCCGGACAGCCCCGCCGCCCGTCGCGCGGTCACCCACTACAAGGCGATCGAAACCTTCGGCGAGCGCGACAAGCACACCCACGTCCCTGCCGCCGCGCTGCTGGAATGCCGTCTCGAAACCGGCCGCACCCACCAGATCCGCGTGCACATGGCACATATCGGCGCGCCGATCCTCGGCGACCCCGTCT
>JBBSAZ010000272.1:0-2033 GCA_038251755.1 Caulobacterales bacterium | reverse complement strand
GGAAGCGGACCTCATCGTCAAGACGAGGGGGCTTCTTCAACGCACGCACAGACGATTGCAATGGCATGTCGCTACCGGACGGGACCCACACGCTGGGCGGGAGTGTCAGAAAATAGTCATAAAGACGTATAGGTAGCGGCCGATATGGTCAAGCTGAAGAGTCGTCAGGGGTTGGCGCGATTGCCGAAGAAGTCCTTGACCTTAGTGAAGAAACCCGCCGCTTCCGGCTGGGTTGCGCCGGATGACAGTTTTTCGAACTCGGCCAGCAGCTCCTGCTGCTTCTTGGTGAGATTCTGGGGCGTTTCGACCACGACCTGGACATACATGTCGCCCATCTGACGCGAGCGCAGCACCGGCATGCCCTTTGATGCGATGCGAAAGCGCCGGAAGGATTGGGTTCCGGAGGGCACTTTTACCTTGGTCTTGCCCTTGTCGATGGTCGGCACCTCGAATTCGCCGCCCAACGCCGCCGCCACCATCGAGATCGGCACGCGGCAATGCAAGTCGGCGCCGTCGCGCTGGAAGAATTCATGGGTAGCCAGCGACAGGAAAATGTAGAGGTCGCCTGGCGGCCCGCCGCGGGCGCCGGCCTCGCCTTCGCCGGCCAGCCGGATGCGGGTGCCGTCTTCGACGCCTTGCGGAATGTTGACCGACAGGTTGCGGTCGCGCGTCACCCGGCCCGTGCCGGTGCAGGACGGACAGGGATCCTCGATCATCTGGCCGCGGCCCTGGCAGCCCGGACAGGTTCGCTCCAGCGTGAAAAACCCCTGCGCCTGCCGCACTCTTCCAGCGCCGCCGCAAGTCGAGCAGGTCTTCGGCTTGGTGCCGGCCTTGGCGCCGATGCCCGAACAGGATTCGCAGGTCACCGAGACCGGGATCTCGATCTGGGCGGTCTTGCCGAGAAAGGCCTCCTCCAGCGTGATTTCCATGTTGTAGCGCAGGTCCTGGCCGCGCTCGCGCCCGCCACGTCCACGCTGTTGCCCGGCCATGCCGAACAGGTCCTCGAAAATATCGGAGAAGGACGAGGCAAAGCCGGCGCCGAAGCCGGGGCCGCCGCCGCCATGGCCCTGCTCGAACGCGGCATGGCCGAACCGGTCATAGGCGGCGCGCTTGTCGCCGTCTTTCAGGACTTCGTAGGCTTCGTTGATTTCCTTGAAGCGGACTTCGCTGGAGGCATCGCCCGGATTCTTGTCCGGATGCCATTTCATCGCCAGCTTGCGGAACGCCGCCTTGAGCCCGGACTCGTCCGCGCTTCGCTCGACTTCGAGAGTTTCGTAATAGCAGCGCTTGGTGGTCGACATCCGTCAAATCCGCCCGAAAATCTGTTCTTATTCCGAAGGTATGCTTCCCCGGAGGGAGAAATGCTTCCCCCAGAGAATGCAACCTCCGGCTTAAAGAAAAATGACCCCCATCCCTGGAGACGCAACCCGCGTGCTCTTCAGAATGAGGGTCATGGTCCCAGCCGTTTTTTAAGCAGACTTCTTGTTGTTCTTGTCGTCGTCGACCTCAGTGAACTCCGCGTCGACCACGTCGTCCTTGGCGGCATCCTTGGCCGCATCGCTTTCGGCCGCCTGCTTGTACATGGCTTCGCCGAGCTTCATCGAAGCCTGCGCCAGCGTGTTGGTCTTGGCGGTGATCGCCTCGGCGTCATCGCCCTTCAGCGCTTCCTTCAGATCGCTGACGGCGTCCTCAATGGCGCGGCGCTCGCTCTCCTCGACCTTGGAGCCGTGTTCGGCCAGGGCCTTCTCGGTGGAGTGCACCATGCTGTCGGCATGGTTCTTGGCGTCCACCCCGGCACGGCGCTTCTTGTCCTCGGCGGCATTGGCCTCGGCGTCCTTGACCATCTTCTGGATGTCGGCTTCGGACAGACCGCCCGATGCCTGGATCCGGATCTGCTGCTCCTTGCCGGTCGCCTTGTCCTTCGCCGAGACGGAGACGATGCCGTTCGCGTCGATGTCGAACGTCACTTCCACCTGAGGCACGCCGCGTGGCGCCGGCGGGATGCCGGTCAGGTCGAAGGTGCCGAGCTGCTT
>JBBSAZ010000271.1:0-2034 GCA_038251755.1 Caulobacterales bacterium | reverse complement strand
TCGAGGAACTCCGCCGCCGCGACGAGGAACGCTTCGCGCTCCAACTGACCGGCGGCATGCTCGCGGGCCGCGAACTGATGATGGGCAATGGCGGCAGCGAGAAACCGAAGGACGTCGCCGCGCCGGACACCACGCCGGATGACAGCTCGGTTGGCGGCTGAGCGCCCGCGCGCTACACCCCGCCCCTGTTCACCGCCACCTGCATCACCCTCGTGCCCGAGGCCTATCCCGGACCGCTCGGCGCCTCGATCCTGGGCCGGTCGCGTGCCGAGGGGATCTGGGCGCTCGAAACCGTGGATTTGCGCACCTTCGGCCTCGGCAAGCATCGCAAGGTGGATGACACGCCGGCCGGCGGCGGGGCGGGGCTGGTGCTGCGGGCCGATGTCGCCGCTGCCGCCATCGACAGCGTTCCGGCCAATGGCCGCCCCCTTGTTTACCTTTCCCCGCGCGGGCCCCGGTTTAACCAGCACATGGCCCGCACCTGGGCGGCGGGGCCGGGCGTGGTGCTGTTCTGCGGCCGGTTCGAGGGCCTCGACGAGCGGGTGATCGAGGCGCGGGGGATGCAGGAGGTTTCGTTGGGGGACTTTATCCTGGCGGGCGGGGATGTGGCGGCGATGGCGATGGTGGAGGCGGCGGTGCGGCTTTTGCCCGGTGTGGCGGGCAATTCGGCCTCGCTGACAGGAGAATCCTTCGAGACGGGCCTGCTCGAACACCCCCAATATACCCAGCCCCGGGACTGGGAAGGGCGGGGGATTCCCGACATTCTCCTCTCCGGCGACCATAAGCGCATAGAAGAGTGGCGTCTGGACCGCTCAAAGGCGTTGACTTTTGACCGCCGCCCCGATTTATACGCCGCTTACTCCCGACCCCCCACATCTGTTGCGCCGGAGACTGGCGATGAACCTGATTAAAGAGCTTGAGACGGCCGAAATGGCCCGCGTTCTCGGCGACAAGAAAATTCCGACCTTCTCGCCCGGCGACACGCTGGCGGTGAACGTCAAGATCAAGGAAGGCGACCGTGAGCGCGTCCAGCGCTATGAGGGCGTCTGCATCTCCCGCGCCGGTCAGGGCCTCAACGAGAGCTTCACGGTCCGCAAGATCTCCTTCGGTGAAGGCGTCGAGCGCGTGTTCCCGGTGGTCTCGCCGCTGATCGACTCGATCGAAGTGGTCCGCAAGGGCCGCGTCCGCCGCGCGAAACTCTACTATCTGCGCGACCTGCGCGGCAAAGGCGCCCGTATCGCCGAACGTACCACGGGCCACGGTATCGAGACGCAGGAACTTGCCGTTTCGAAAACCGAGCGCCGCCGTCAGAAAGACGCTGAGAAGCTTGCCCGCAAGGACACCGCTGCAAAAGCCCGCGCCGAAGCGGCTGAAGCTGCTGCTGCCGCAGAAGCTGTTGCCGCCGCCGAGGCCGCCGAGGCAGAAGCTGCTGCCGCTGCCGCCGCTGCTGAAAAGCCGGCCGAAGAATAGGCTCTCCGGCCTTACGGCCTGAAGATACCAAAGCGCCCCTGCCTCCCGGCGGGGGCGTTTTCGCATTTGGCGGGCTTTCATCCTCCAGCGCCGCCGCTATTGTGCGGCCCGCAAGAGCGAGACCGAAATGCAAGGCAAGACCCTCTACGACAAGATCTGGGACGCGCATGTCGTCCATACCGACGCCGCCTCCGGCGAGAGCCTCCTCTATATTGACCTCCACCTCATCCATGAGGTGACGACCCCACAGGCGTTTGACGGGCTGAAGGTTGCCGGCCGCCGCGTGCGCCGGCCGGAGCTGACCCTCGCGGTGGCCGATCACAATACGCCGACCGAGAACCAGGCCCTTGGCCTCGCGGGCGTGAAGGATTCCGAAGCGCGCAACCAGCTCGAAACGCTGACGCGCAATGTCGCCGAGTACGGCATCCAGTATTTCCCGATGGGCGATATCAACAATGGCATCGTGCATGTCGTCGGGCCGGAGCAGGGGCGCACCCAGCCGGGAATGACCATCGTCTGCGGCGACAGCCACACCTCCACCCACGGCGCCTTCGGCGCCCTCGC
>JBBSAZ010000270.1:0-2091 GCA_038251755.1 Caulobacterales bacterium | reverse complement strand
GCTGTCGACCTCGCGCCCGGCGCAAGCATTACGATCGAGAATCGTATCTTTGCCGGCGCCAAGAAGTTCGAGATCCTGCGCGACTACGAACAGAATCAGGGCATTCCCCAACTCGTCGATGCGATTGACTGGGGCTGGGCCTTCTTCCTCACCAAGCCGTTCTTCTATGTGCTGCACTGGCTGCACGGTCACGTCGGATCATTCGGCTGGGCAATCCTTGCATTCACCGTGCTGGTCAAGCTGCCGCTCGTCCCGCTCTACAATGCCAGCTTCAAATCGATGGCAAAGCTGAAGAAGCTTCAGGAGCCGATGAAGGAGATTAACGAGCGCTTCGCGTCTGATCCGCAGCGCAAGCAGCAGGAGATGATGAAGCTCTACAAGGAAACCGGCGCCAACCCGATCGGCGGCTGCCTGCCGATCCTCGTGACGATCCCGATCTTCTATGCGCTCTACAAGACGCTCTACGTGACCCTCGACATGCGCCACGAACCCTTCTGGTTCATGAAGGATCTTTCGGCGCCGGATCCGACCGCGATCGGCAACCTGTTCGGCCTTCTTTCCTTCTGGGACGCAGCCGACATCAAGGCCATCCCGGTGATCGGCATCATCATCGGTATCGGCATCCTGCCGCTGCTTTACGGTCTCACCATGGCGGTGCTCCAGTCGCTGTCACCGCCGCCGCCCGACAAGATGCAGGCGCGCATCATCATGGCGCTGCCGATCGTCTTCATGTTCGTGTTCGGAGGATTCGCTGCCGGTCTCGTGCTCTATTGGGTCTGGTCGAACGTGCTGACCTTCATCCAGCAATACACGATCATGCGGATGAACGGCGCCGAAACCGAAGTGGGCAAGTTCGTTGCCAAATACATCGGGCAGCGCAAGGCGCCGGCCAAGTAGTTGGAAGCGCCCTCGTTCTCCGACGACCAGATCGAAGCCGGACGCCTCCTTTTTTCGGGCAGCGCCGAATTCGTCATGGGTGTGGTTGACCTTGCAGGTCTTCCGCCTGCGGATCGTCTGGAGGTCTGCTTTGCCGGACGCTCCAACGTCGGCAAGTCCAGCCTGATCAACGCTCTCACCGCCCGTGCCAAGCTCGCCCGCGCCTCGACCGAGCCGGGCCGCACCCGTGAGCTGAACTATTTCGACATCGGCGAAGGACGTCTCTTCCTCGTCGACCTGCCGGGCTTCGGCTATGCGCAGGTCTCGAAGACGCAGGTCGCCGCCTGGCAGAAGCTGATCAAGTCCTACCTGCGCGGCCGGCCCAGCCTTCGCCGCGTCTTCCTGTTGGTCGATTCCCGCCGCGGCCTGATGGAGACCGATACCGAGATCATGGACCTGTTGGACAGCGCCGCCGTCAATTATCAGATCATCCTGACCAAGACGGACAAGGTTCCCAAGCCCGAAGTCGAGACGACCGCTGCCGCCGTCGCCGCCAGGCTCAAGAAACGCGGCGCCGCCCACCCGGTCGTGCTGCAAACTTCATCAGAGAAGGGCTGGGGCATTGCCGAGCTCCGCGCCGAGATTGCGGCCTTCCTGCCGCCCGCCTAGAACGGTTGCGGGAGGTGCCCCGCCTGTGATCGAAATCCGCCCTGACGACCTCACCGGCCCCGAGATGGCTGAGCTGATCGCCATTCATGCTGGCACAATGCTCGCCGCCTCGCCGCCGGAAAGCTGCCACTTCCTCCCGATCGACGGCTTGCGTCAGCCTTCGGTCACGGTCTGGAGTCTTTGGGAAGACGGCGCGCTACTCGGCTGCGGCGCCCTGAAGGATCTCGGAGACGGGACCGGCGAGATAAAGTCCATGCATACCCGCGAAGTTCTGCGGAGCAGGGGCCTCGGGCGCCGGATGCTCGAACACATCCTCGCCGAAGCCCGCCGCCGGAGCTACAGGGCGCTGTTCCTCGAAACCGGTTCCATGGCGGCCTTCCTCCCGGCGAGGCGCCTCTATGAGGCCTATGGCTTCGACTATTGCGGCCCGTTTGGTGACTATGCCGAAGACCCGCACAGCGCCTTCATGCAGCTTCCGCTCGGCTGATCGGGATTGCGCCGCCCCGGCGAAACGCTCTAGACACCCGCTTCATGACCGACGCCCAT
>JBBSAZ010000269.1:0-2092 GCA_038251755.1 Caulobacterales bacterium | reverse complement strand
GGTGCAGGGTCGCCCGGGCCTGCGGCACTCCGCTTCAGCGCTTCATCCGGCGTGCCGCTGCAAGGCGGCTGCAACAACCCGAAGGCACGCGCTCATAGTGTACGCCCGGCAAGGCCGCAATAGCGTCTCCGCATGCTGTGCGCGCCGCGACGACCCGGCGAATACGCCGGAGCGCGGCAGCGCCCAGCACGCGTCCCGGCCGTCCACTACGAGCGCTCGCCATGACGAGACGAGAGCGCGCGGGCGGTGCGTCGACTTGGCGTAAGCGTCACACCAACCGCATGTCACAGGGGAAGCGGGGACCGCCTTATTCAGCGGCATGGTTTGTCGTTTTCGCTGTCCAACGTTCGGGAATGAGGACGGCGAGTTCGGTGTTCTTAAGCAGGGGCATGCGCCGCATCACGTCGAGCAGGTAGGCATATGGATTTTCGCTGGCGTTCTTGCATGTCGCGATAATCGTCATCAGGTTGGCGGCGGCGCGGCCCGCCTCGCGGTCGCCGATGAAGAGCCAGTTCTTGCGCCCAAGGGCGATGGGACGGATCGCGTTTTCGGCCGGGTTGTTGTCGATGCCGGCCTGGGGATCCTCGACGTACCGGGTCAGTCGGCCCCAGTAGTTGTCGGCGTAGGCGAGCGCCTTGCCGAGTCCCGACTTCGGCGGCGTGTCCGGCAGCAGCGTGTCCAGTTTCACCCGGATCGCGTTAAGCACGGGCACGCTCCGCGTGCGCCGCGAGGCGAGGCGCGTAGCATTGTCGGCGTCAGCGATTTCTCGTTCCACTAGGAAGAGATCCTTGATCAACGCCAGAAACTCTGCGCCCTGACGTGGCGCGTCGCTCTTGTGCGCGTCGAAGAAATACCGGCGCGCGTGCGCCCAGCATCCATAGAGTCTGGAATCGTCCGGCACGCCGTCAACCACCGGCAGCAGTTTTTCATGCGCGGCGTAGGCATCGCAGGTGATCTTGCCCGTATAGCCCTCGAAGAATGCAACCGGTCCCGTGGCGGCGCGCGACACGGTGAAATCGAACACCGTCCAGGGACCGTCGCGCGGCGCCGCGCGCGCCGCCCAAAACCGGGCCTCGCGAATACGCTGGCCGCGAGGCTTCTCCTTGTGGTCTTCGAGCAGATCGACCGGCGTATCATCGAAATAGACCATGCCGGTCGCGAACAGGCGCTTTTTGATCTCGCCGGCCAGCAACCCGAGCGCCAGACTGCATTCCTTCATCCAGCGACACATTGTTTGGCGGGAAAGATCGATCCCGGAACGCTTGAAGATCTGCTCCAACCGGTAGGCGGGCAGATGATCGGCGTATTTCGAGACGATCACATGTGCCAGCAGGGTCTCATCGGCCAAGCATCGGGGCACCAGGCGTTCCGGTGCCGGTGCCACAATGACGCCATGTTCCTCTGCGCCGACTGGACTGCCGTACTTGGGGTGGCGGATCACTTTCACGAAAAACCGACTCGGCGTATAGGCCAACCGTTCGCTGTCCTCATGCCCAATGCAGGGTCGTGCCGTCCCGTTCGGCAAAACTTTAGCCTCTTCGGCGACGTCCACAACCTCGATCTCGCGGGGAAGATGCGCAGGCAGTTCGCCGCGTCCGCACGGCGACGCCTTGCGCGTGTGCGCCGGAATCACGACATCCGGAGCGGTGGGCGCGGGCTCCGAGGGCGGGTTCTGCTCGACGGCCTCGATGATCATGCTGTCGAGAAACATCTGGTTCGGATCGATCCGTTCGCTCTTGCGCCCGAACAACTGCCGTTTTAACCACTCGACTTGGTTCGTCAGAAGTTTGACCTGCTCCTCCATCAGGCGCAGCGTCTCGTCCTTGGTCCGCAGCATCTCCAGCAGGAGGCGGTTCGCCTCCTCCTTCTGGTTGAGCAGAAGGGCATTTTCAAGCGGATAACTGGCTGAAAGAGTGGGCATGTTCATCCATCAATTACGATGGATAAACAATAGCATTATTCCACACGCAATACAAGCGATAATTCACTAAAACACCAATAAAGTTGGCGTTTTATCAGCCAGTGCGCCACCTTGGGCTACGCCGGATAATGTGCACGGTAACCCCTTCCAGAAGTAAAGCCAAATCCGCCC
>JBBSAZ010000268.1:0-2128 GCA_038251755.1 Caulobacterales bacterium | reverse complement strand
CAAGTAGCCGATGGTGGCGGACGAAGGCGCGGCGCCCTCGAGCCCAAGCCACACCCAGCCGCCGCCATCGGTCACGGCCAGCAAGGTTGTGTCGTCCTCCAGCGCCAGACCGGACACCACGCCGAAATTGGGGTCCGGCGAGGTCAGCTCCCAAGCGCCCGCAAGTGCGGCGCCCACTGGCAAGCGAGCCGATAGCACGCTGGATTGTTTCAGGTTCAGAGGCTCAATGGAAAGTTCCAACGGCAGCAGGCCGCGCATCGGCGCGGCGCCGTCCTCGCAGGAAGCGGTCCGGATTTCGCTCGCGGAAGACTCGAAATTCCACAGCGCAGGCGCCGCTGCTTTACCGGCCGGGTTGGCCGCCGCCGCCGGCTCTGCCGCTTCGCCTGGCGCGGCGCAGCCCGAAAGAACCAGCAAGGAAATGGCAGACAGAAGGCAGGGTATGCATTTCATCGTTGAGCCTTTGTCGCCATTCGCAATCACGAGTGCCGTCGCACCGGATGGCGACCACGGAATGACAAAACCCTGACCTTTTCGTGAAAGGGACGCTGGATTTAGATTCCGAACTCTTTCAAATGTTGCAGATGAGTCAGATTCCGCTTGCTCGCCGTTCCCCCATCCCGCCCGAGAATTGCAATCTCGCGCGGACCATCGAGATCGTGGGTGACCGCTGGACATTGCTGATCTTGCGGGCCGCGCTTTACGGCGTTCGGCGGTTTGATGATTTCCAGGCCGAACTTGGCTGCCCGCGGACTGTTCTGTCCGGCCGCCTGAAGATCCTCGTGGATGCGGGCCTGCTGACCAAGAAGACATACAAGGTGCCCGGTAAGCGCGCGCGGCCGGAATACGTGCTGTCTTCCATGGGCATGTCGCTGCGCCCTATCCTGATCGGCCTGACGCAGTGGGGCGATGTCTGGCTCGGCAAGGGCGAACCCCCGCCGATCAGCTTCACCAGGGCAGGCTCAAAAACCGCCATCCGCGCGGGTTTCGTGGACCCTGAAGGCCGGGAAGTGCGCCCCGACCAGATCCGCGCGGTCCTGCGCGGATAAGGCCTGTGACGCTGCGCAGGGCGGATTGTTTTTGGGCCTTGCAAAGCAACAGCCTTCCGCTTATTCCCACCCTTCTGCCGCGCGCGGCAGCGATAAACACTTCCGGATGCGGGCGTAGCTCAGTGGTAGAGCACAACCTTGCCAAGGTTGGGGTCGAGAGTTCGAATCTCTTCGCCCGCTCCAGAAGAAACTCAGTAAAAACAGAAGGTTAGGGCTTTCCGCAGAAGCCGATTTCCTGCTTACTTTTTCCGGACCGGGATTTGAGTAAGCAGAAAATAAACAGCACAGGGTGATGTACCCTGAAAAGCTGTGAAATTTTTGGACGTAAGTCGAGCTTGCCCCTCCGACGCTTCGTCGCGGTACCAAACATCGTAGTGGATTTTGAAGAGGTTGGCGCCTCACCCACCTTCGGGCGCATTTGGCACGCAGCTTGCTTTTCTCCCTACACGGGAGAGCGCTGATGAAGATTCATGAAAACAGGGACCTGGGCGATGTCGTGCGAAAGTATGACTACACGGCAAAACTTGGCAGGGATCGCTGGGCCTGGGAGTTTTTGCGGCGGAGCGTAGAGTTCCGGAACATTGCCCGGGCCTACAGTTCAGAAGATCACGTCTCTCGCCGGCCAGGACCCTTTCCAGGCGTCACGCTCCTGAAGCTTCGCCGGCCCCAGCCCGAAGCCGAAGCCTGGGGGCTCGCTTTCTTTCCAAACCCTGATCAGGACGTCTCGGACCATGTCTCAAGACCAGTCCTTATCCGCCGATCATCACCAGGCCCGCGACACGCGCAAGGCGGCACACGGCGTATGCTTACCTTCCTTCTCCCACCCACTTCCGGGATTGCCTCCAAACGAACAGTGGTGTGTCACATCGATGTCCGCACAGGGGTGCGTGTCTCGCCGGGTGCCTGCACCAGCATCATGCAGCCAACGCGTGCGTAGCGCGCAGGAGGTCGCTGCGCGCATCGCTCTTCGAGACGTCTGAAGCGAAATGCTGCCACGACGAGTTTCCCCACTCCGCAACGGGTGGACAACTGGTCGGAATCTTCGAGACTGGTTTGTAAACAGCCTTCTGCCGGAGATCATT
>JBBSAZ010000267.1:0-2158 GCA_038251755.1 Caulobacterales bacterium | reverse complement strand
CTTGGTATTCCAGCCGAAGCTGGTGCGAATGGCCGATTCCGCAAGGGCGTCATCTGCGCCCATCGCGAGCAGCACAAGCGATCTCTTCACCTTGCCCGACGAGCAGGCCGAGCCCGCCGAAACGCACACGCCCGCAAGGTCCAGTGCCATCACCTGCGTCTCCGCCCGGAAACCCTGGCGGGCGAAATTGGAGGTGCCCGCGAGGCGCAGCGAGGTTTCGCCGATGACAGTGACGCCGCCTTCGGCCTTGAGCCGGGCTTCCATCGCGTTGCGGTGCTTTGCCAACGCGGCATATTTTGGTAGGTCGCGCACAGCAGTGTCGGCCGCTGCGCCGAACCCGGCGATGCCCGCCACATTCTCCGTACCGGACCGCAGGCCCCGCTCCTGACCGCCGCCATATTGCAGCGCCTTCAGCGGCGCTCCCGCCCGGTGCCAGAGCGCGCCGACGCCCTGCGGGCCGCCGATCTTGTGCGCCGAGAGCGCGATAAAATCGGCGCCCAGCAGCGCGGCATTGACCTGCACCTTGCCGAAGGCCTGCACCGCGTCGCACACGGTCAGCCCGCCGGCAGCGCGTACAAGCGCTGCGGCCTCCGCGACGGGCTGCAGAATGCCTGTCTCGTTGTTCGCGAGCATCAGCACGAGGATGGGCAGGCCTTTAAGGTTCCGGTCCCAGGACCCGAGCCGGGTTTTCAAGTCTTCAAGGTCCACTTGACCGGACGCCAGAACATAGGCGGTCTCCACCGGCCCGCCCGCATAGGCGGCGGCCTTGCTGGCCGCCTCATGCTCGATGGCGGACACGATCAGCGTTGCCTTGCCGTCCAGCGCCAGAACGGCGCCCTGGATCGCCAGCGCCAGCGATTCCGTCCCGCCGCTGGTGAACAGGATGTCCGCCGCCCGCGAGCCGATCGCCGCGCCGACCTGGCCCCGTGCCTTCTCCACCACAGCCCGCGCGGCCCGCCCGGACTGGTGCACGGAGGACGGATTCGCCGCGCCCAGCGCCAGCGCCGCGAGCAAGGCTTCGCGGGCTTCCGGCCGCATCGGGGCGGTGGCGTTGTAGTCGGCATAGATCATGGCTTCTTATATAGGCTTTTCCGGCCAAGACCGCACCCTGCAGAAAAATTTGCATTTTGCGGGCGATTTGGCCTATCTCGCCCGCTTCACTTGAAAACAGCCGAGGATCAGATGGCAGAAATCATCATTCCGGGCCCGCAAGGGCGGATCGAAGCGCGGTATACCGAGCCCCCATATCCGGGCGCGCCGATTGCGCTGATCCTGCATCCCCACCCGAAAGCGGGCGGAACCATGCAGGATCCGGTCACGATCATGCTGTATCAGCTGTTTGAACGGCAGGGTTTCGGCGTCCTTCGCTACAACTCGCGCGGCGTCGGCCGCTCGCAGGGCGTGTACGACCAGGGCATCGGCGAACTCGAAGATGCCGCCTATGTGCTCGACTATGTCGAGAACCTCTCGGAAAGCCCCCGTCTCGTCTGGTGCGCCGGCTATTCCTTCGGCGCCTGGATCACGCTGCAGCTGCTGATGCGGCGTCCGGAAATCGATGGCTTCCTCGCCATCTCGCCGCCGGCGAACCATTACGACCTCTCCTTCCTCGCGCCCTGCCCGGCCTCGGGCCTGATCGTCGCCGGAGACTCCGATTCGATCGCCTCGCCGGAAGACGTCGAGCGCGCGCTGTCGAAAGTCCGCGTCCAGAAGGGCCACAAGGTCGAGCGCGCCAAGATCAAGGGCGCCAACCACTTCTACGTGGACAAGCGCGAAGAACTGCTCGGCGTCTGCGAAGAATACCTGATGCGCCGCCTCGATGAAGCCGAGAACAAGCTTCGCCTCGAGGCTGAAGAAGGCGTCGATGCCGACGTGGTCGAGGAAGAAGACGACTTCGAAGAATAGGGCTTCCCGGCATGGCAGAGATCAGGTTCGCGGATGAACGGGATACGGAAACGATTCTCCGGTTCATCCGCGCCCTCGCGGAATATGAAAAGCTGTCAGATGTATGCGTTGCGGATACAGATTCGCTTCGCGAGAGCCTCTTTGGCGCTCGATCCTATGCCGAAGTGTTGCTGATCGAGGATCGAAACGGGCCACAAGGCTTCGCACTCTTCTTCCATAATTTCTCAACTTTTCTCGCCAGGCCCGGCCTCTATCT
>JBBSAZ010000266.1:0-2159 GCA_038251755.1 Caulobacterales bacterium | reverse complement strand
GCTTCGGCATAGAGGGCCTCCGCTTCGCCCCAGGGGACACCGAACTTGTCGCCGGACTTTCCGGTGGAGATATTCGGGTGCCCGCCCGCCGCCACATCGGGATTCACGCGCAGGGCGATCGGCGCCGTCTTGCCCAGCCGGGCGGCGACTTCGGAGAGCAACCGCAACTCCCCCGCACTCTCCACATTGAACTGATGGATACCCTGCTCCAGCGCCAGCGCCATTTCCGCCGCCGTCTTGCCCACGCCCGAGAACACGATCCGCGAGGCCGGAATGCCGGCCTTCCGGGCCCGGAGCAATTCGCCGCCGCTGACCACGTCCGCGCCGCATCCCTGCCCCGCCAGCGTGGCCAGCACGGCGAGGTTGCCATTGGCTTTCACAGAATAGGCAATCAGCACGCTCTGCCCCCGAAAGGCATCCGCGATCACTTGCGCGTGGCGCACCAGCGTGGCGCTCGAATAAACATAGCAAGGCGTGCCCACCGCCGAAGCGATGGTTTCAAGGTCCACACCTTCGCAGTGAAGGCGTCCCCCGGAATAGCTGAAATGATGCATCCTTGCTCCGGGGCTAGTCGAGGTCGCCGAGGCCGCCTTCATTGACGTCGCCGGCCGGCTTGGCTTGCGGAACCTCCCCGCCCCAGTCATTCTCGGTCATGCCCTCGGCGGTGTTCTCGCTCACCGGCACGGCAACCCCAAGCGGCGCCGGCTCGTCCGCTTCGGCGAGCGCCACAACCGGCTCTGCGGGCGGCGGAGTCTGGCAGGCCGCCAGCGTCAGCGCAGCGCCCGCACCAAGAAGCAACAGCGCCCGCATCAGGAGCCTGGCCCGCCCAGAAGTTCGTCTTCAGCCTCTTCGTCGGCAGAATGAGACGGCCGGTCCGGCAGTTGCGGCAGGTTCTTGTTCTCGGCGTCCGGCAGCGACGCCGGGTCCACTTCGTTCGGATTACCGATCAGCGGGCCGGGGCGTTTGAGGTCGCCCGTCAGCCCGCAAGCCGACACGCCGCCCAGAAGGACAAGCGCTGCAGCCGCGCCCAGAAACCGTTTCATCGTCATCACTCCAGTCGCAATCTCTGTTTCCACTGTGCCACCTGTTCCGCGACCCGAACAGGGCTTGTGCCGCCATAAGATGTCCGGGATGAGGCAGACGCCTCGACCGTCAGCACATTGAAAACATCTTTGGTGATTGCGGAATGCACCTTCTGCATGTCGCCCAGTGACACAGCGGCCAGTTCGGCGCCTTGTTCCTCCGCCAGCGCCACGATCCGGCCGGTCACATGATGGGCTTCCCGGAACGGCAGGCCCAGTTCGCGCACCAGCCAGTCCGCGAGATCCGTGGCCGTCGAATAGCCCTTCCCCGCCGCCGCCAGCATGGCCTCCGGCTTGAAGCGGATCGTGTCGATCATCCCGGCCATGGCCCGCGCGCACAGGTCAAACGTGTCAAACGCTTCGAAGGTTAGCCGTTTGTCATCTTGCAGGTCCTTGGCATAGGCCAGCGGCAGCGCCTTCACCGCCCCTTGCAGCGCCGAAAACAATCCCGTGATCAGCGAGGCCTTGGCCCGGATCAGTTCGGCGGCATCCGGATTGCGCTTCTGCGGCATGATGGATGACCCCGTCGACCATTCGTCCGGCAGCACCGCGAAGCCGAACTGCGGGCTCGTCCACAGCACGATCTCTTCCGCCAGCCGCGACAGATGCGTTGCCGCGATCGACAGCGTGCTCAGCGCTTCCAGCGCAAAGTCGCGCGAGCCTACGGCGTCCAGCGAATTGGCCATCGGCCGGGCAAAGCCAAGCGCTTCCGCCGTCATGTCCCGGTCGATCGGAAAGCCTGTCCCGGCCAGCGCCGCCGCCCCAAGGGGGCATTCGTTCAGCCGCACCGCGCAGTCCAGCAACCGTGTCCGGTCCCGCTCCAGCATCTCCGCATAGGCGAGCAGGTGATGGCCCAGCGTCACCGGCTGCGCGGTCTGCAAATGGGTAAAGCCCGGCATGAAGGTCGCAACATGCTCCCCGGCCCGGCGCACCAGCGCGCCTTGCAGCGCCGTTACCAGATGGCTCGTCTCCTCCAGCGCGCCGCGCGTCCAGAGGCGGAAGTCCGTCACCACCTGATCATTGCGCGAGCGCGCCGTGTGCAGCCGTCCGGCCGGCTCGCCGATCAGCTCCTTCAGC
>JBBSAZ010000265.1:0-2161 GCA_038251755.1 Caulobacterales bacterium | reverse complement strand
CGATCCGATGGCGAAAGTCCTGCCGATTGCGCCGAACCCACCGGAAATCGCCGAGCTGGAAGCCCAGATCAAGATCGACGTGGCCGAACTGACCGGGCCGGAGATGATGGGCCCGATCATCGACTGGCACGAAAGCGCCGACTGGAAAGAGTTTGAAGCCCTCGCCGTCGAAATGGCCGAACTCCACAACGAGACGGTCGAGGAAACCGTCGAGGAGAAAGACGGCAAGAGGATCGTCACCATCAAGCGCGTCAGCAATGCCGGCATGACCGAGGAACAGCGTGCGGCCATGGAAGCCAAGCTGGAGGCCAAGGCCGCTGCGATCGAAGCCAAGATGGCCGTCCGCGAGAGCCAGATGGAAGCCCATGAAAGCAAGATGGAAGGCAAGATGATCGTCCTCGAACGCCGCATCGAGGAAAACGGCGCAGAGATCGAGCGGATCATGGAAGAGCGCTTCGGCGCCGATTTCGAAGCCCGGATCGAAGCTCAGGCAGACGTGATCGATAACCTGGTCGAGGATTGCGAAGGCGCCGCGCTGACAACCGGCGAGACGCGGATCCTTGAGCGCGCCGACGCCGATGGCGAGGTCTTCCGCCTCGCCTGTGTCGAAGGTGGCCGCGACAACCTGAAAGCCGCCGCGACCCTGGCCGCTGTCGATTCCCATCCCGGCATCACGGCGGCAGAGAAGGCCGCCTTCAACGCCGCCGCCGCCGGTGAGCGCCGCAAGCAGGTGATGGTGATCCGCAGCGATGTCTCCCAATCGCCCGCGCCGCCAGAGCCGCCTGCCGCCCCGGAACCGCCGCTCAAAGGCGAATAGCGCCGCGCCAGATCCAAAGCCCCTCAGCCCCGGCCCGAAAGGACCGGGGTCTTTTTTTTGCCTGCCAGCCACCGCTTTGCGCACCGCGCCGGAGCCGTTAGGGTGCGCGCCAATGACAAGCCCGGGAGATGACGCCATGAAACTTCGTGCCCTTTGCGCCGCGCTGCTCGTGGCCACCTCGCTCGGCGCCTGCACGACCGCGCCGGAGCCCTGCACCACCGAGTGGATCGACTACCGGACGGACAAGGTACTGAAACGGTTCGCTGTCGAAAACCGCAGCCTTGTCTCCGACTTGCGCAACCTGATGCGCGCAAATGGCGATGTGGACCCCGTCCAGGCAATCCTGCTGGCCGCCAAGGCGGATGACCTGCGCAATTTCGCGACCAGTTTCGAGCGGATCATCATCCCCGAACTGGAATCGGCCGTCGGCCAGTGCGGCAGCAAGCCCGAGTTCATTCCCGCCTTCACCGAGTTCCTGCGCAAGGAAGGTGTCTCGGAAGAAGCGCTCGAATGGGTCGGGCCGATCATGGCTCTGTCCCAGGTCGCCCGGTCCAATCCCTGACGCACTGAAGCGAACCTCCTGCAATGAAAACCCTGATTGTCGTTCCGGCCCGCTATGCCTCGACGCGCCTGCCGGGCAAGCCGCTCGCGCCGATCGCCGGCCGCACCATGGTGGACCGTGTGGCGAGCCTCGCGCGCCGCGCGGCGGCTCAGCTGGAGCAGGCCGAACATGTCGTCGCCACCGATGACACGCGTATCCTCGAACATTGCCGCGATGCCGGCATTCCGGTCGTGATGACCGATCCCGACCTGCCCTCCGGCTCCGACCGGGCGCTGGCGGCAGTGGACGGGCTCGGCGCCGCGCCGGAATTCGTCGTCAATCTGCAGGGCGACGCACCGTTCACGCCGGCCGCCCATGTCGTCGCCATCGTCGATGCCCTGGCGACCTCCGGCACGGATGCCTCGACGCCCTACATCCGCCTCAGCTGGGAAGCGCTCGACCGGTTGCGTGCGCACAAGCTGGAGACGCCGTTTTCCGGCACAACTCTCGTGACCGATCCTGTGGGGCGCGCGATCTGGTTCTCGAAGATCATCCTGCCCGCTATGCGCAAGGAGAAAGACCTGCGCGGCATGGGCCCGCTCTCGCCGGTGTGCCAGCATGTCGGCCTGTATGCCTACCGCCTCGAGGCGCTGCGCCGATACTGCGCGTTGCCGGAGAGCCGGTATGAGCGCCTTGAAGGTCTCGAACAGCTGCGCCTGATCGAAAACGGGCTGTCCGTGCAGGCGGTGGAAGTTCAGCCGGGGCGAATTGCCATGCCGGGCATCGACACGGCGGAAGACATT
>JBBSAZ010000264.1:0-2185 GCA_038251755.1 Caulobacterales bacterium | reverse complement strand
GTTCAACAAGGCCCGCGGCTACGGTTTCGTTCGCCGCAGCACCGACGAGATCGACATCTTCGTCCACGCCGTGGCTCTGCGCAAAGCCGGCTATGACGAGGTCGAGGCGGGCACACTTATCGAGGTCGTCATCGAGTCCGGCGCCAAGGGCGACCATGTCCTCTCCGTGCGGCCGAAGCCCTAAACAGCGTCCGGCGCTTGCCGCTTTCGATTCCGGTGATTATTCCTGCCCGCATGACCCGTTTCCTGTTTGCCTCTGCCGCCGCGCTGGTCCTGTTCGCCCAGCTTGCCTTCGCCCAGCTGGCGGTGACCCCGCTGACCGTGAAAACCGATGAGGCCTCGCACGCCTTCACGGTCGAGATCGCCGATACGCCGGACGCCATCCGCCTGGGCCTGATGAACCGGGAAAGCCTCGCGCCGGATGCCGGCATGCTGTTCGATTTCGGCGAAGTCCGCCCCGCCAGCATGTGGATGAAGAACACGCTGATCCCGCTCGACATGCTCTACATGGACGAGGCCGGCCAGGTCATCGCCATCGCCCGCAACGCCGTCCCCGGCTCGCTCCGCTCCCTTGGCCCGGGCGTTCCGGTCCGCGCCGTGCTCGAAATTCCGGGCGGCCGCGCCAAGGAACTGGGGATCACCCCCGGCGACACCGTCGAGCATCCGACCTTCCGCAAAACGGGTGGCTGATTCCGCCTCGCCGGCGCGCGAACCCCGGCCGGGCTTTGCTGCCTCCCCCTCTCGCGGCAAGTTCACCATCCATAACGGGCCCAGCTACCGGGCAACCGCCGAAGGCGATATGCGCACCGGCCTCTGGGTGCTGGAGCGTCACTGCAACGGCATGGGCTTCCTGCACGGCGGCATGGCCTGCGCCTTCGCCGACAGTGCCCTCGCCTGGGCCGTCTGGACCGCCACCGGCAAGATGTCCGTCACCATCAAACTGACCGTCGAGTTCATGGAAATCGCCCGCGAAGGCGAATGGATCGAAGCCCATCCGAGGGTCACCGCCGTGGACGGCGAATTCGTCCACGTCACCGCGCGCATCGTGAAGGAAGACGGCGCCCTCGCGGCCCGCGCCGACGCCGTGTTCCGCACCGTGCGCCGCAAGGCCTGAGGCTTAAAGCCCGAGTTCCCTGAGCGCGAATTCCTTGATCGTCTTGTAGTCCGCCTTGCCGTTCGCCGCGCGGCCGAGATTGTCCTTGAACAGGATCCGCTTCGGCGCCTTGTAGCGCGCCAGCCGGCCTTGCACGAATGCCCGCAATTCGTCTTCCGTCGCCGCGCCCTCGAGTGAGACGACCGCCGTCACCGCCTGACCCCACTTGTCATCCGGCACGCCCACCACCAGCGCATCGCGCACCGAGGCGTGAGACTTAAGTGCCTCCTCGACCTCCTCCGGATACACTTTCTCTCCGGCCGTATTGATGCAGTTCGAGCCGCGCCCCAGCAGCGTGATCGAGCCGTCTGCTTCGACGATGCACCAGTCGCCCGGAATGGCGTAGCGCATCCCGCCGATGGTCTTGTAGGTCTTCGCCGTCTTGTCCGGATCCTTGTAATAGCCGAGCGGCACGGCGCCGCCGCGCGCGATGAAGCCCGGCTCTCCGCTGCCGGGAAGCACTTCGCGGTCATCCTCGGTGAACACCTTGCAGCTGACGCCGATCTCGAACTTGGAGGTCTGCGTGCCGCCATCCGCCGTCGTGATCGACGAGCCGAAGCCCACCGCTTCGGACGCGCCGAAACTGTCCGTCAGCGCCGTCTGCGGAATATGCTTCAGCAAGCCCTGCTTGACCTCCGCACTCCACATCACACCAGAGGAGACGATGTTCAGCACGCTCGACAGGTTCCAGCGGCCGGGATTCTCGTCCAGTGTCTGCAGCATCGGTTTGGCGAACGCATCGCCCACGATCGCCATCGACGTCACGCCGGTGGCCTGCACCGTGTCCCACAGGTTCGCCGGGCTGAACTTCGTCTTCTCCGACAGGGTCACCACCGCGCCGCCATTCAGCATCGCGCCCATCGCCGTGAACCAGCCGGTGCCATGCATCAGCGGGCAGGCGGGCAGCTGGCGCGAGAAGCGGCCAACCGTCAGCGCGTTCTGGACATGCTCGTCCATCGTCTCCGGCACTGGCAGGCCCATCTTGCGCACGCCTTCCATGCTGGCTTCGCGCCAGATGTTGTGCGTCCACAT
>JBBSAZ010000263.1:0-2200 GCA_038251755.1 Caulobacterales bacterium | reverse complement strand
GCCACAAGATCGAGAACATGTTCGCCCGCCTCAAGGACTGGCGCAGGATCGCAACCCGCTATGACCGCTGCCCGATCCTGTTCCTCTCGGCATGCGCCCTCGCAGCCATCGTCATCTATTGGTTATGAGTCTGGACCGTAGGCACTTATTCCTTCGAGCTAGCCCTCCTACCTTACACAGCACAGTAAGCGCGACGCCCCCCCCTATGCGACGAGGCTTGACGGCCGATTGAAGCGCCAAGGCATCAGGTCTTCGATACGGCTTTGCGGGTGGCCATCCAGGATGGCACACAGCGTTGCGGCGATATAGTCGACCGGGTTCACGTCGGCCATCTTGCACGTGGCGACCAGCGAGGCGAGCATGGCCCAGTTTTCGGCCCCGACCTCGTTACCCGCGAAGAGTGCATTTTTTCTCGTAAGGGCAATCGGGCGGATCTGGTTTTCGACCGGGTTGGTGTCCATCTCGAGGGCGCCGTCGTTGAGGAATCTGATCAGGCCGGGCCAGTGCCCCAAGGTGTAGCGGATGTCCTCGGCCAGCTGGGATTTCTGCGGAATGCGCGACAACTGGGCTTCCAGCCAAGGCTTGAGCGCGGCGACGATTGGGCCTGCATGTTCACGCCGGGCAGCCAGGCGCACTGCCGGGTCCTTTCCACGGACGGACTTCTCGACCTGATACAGCAGCGCGATCTGGCGCAGCATCTCTTCGGCGATGGGAGAGCCCTCGTTCTCGAAGCGCTTTACGAAGCGGCGGCGGACATGCGTCCAGCAGTAGACCAGCTGCCACGGGCCGCCGTCACGCATGATCTCGGTCAGCGCGTTGTAGGATTGATAGGCATCACATTGCAGGAACCGCCCCTGATACCCGGCGAGGAACTTCAGCGGGTGCTCCTTGCCCCGGCCGGGCGCGTAATGGAACAGCACGATGGGCGGGCCGACACCGCCATGGCCGCGATCATCGGACACTACGGCCCAAAAGTAGCCGCTCTTTGTGGCCTTCCGCCCCGGGTCCAGCACCGGCGCGCGGGTCTCATCCACAAAGATGCGGTCCGCGCGGCGCAGATGGGCCCGCATCTGGTTGATCACCGGCATCAGGTGGAAACAGGCGCGGCCAACCCAATTGCCAAGGGTGCCGCGATCCAGATCGATCCCTTGTCGTTTGAAGATCTCGGCTTGGCGGTAGAACGGCAGATGGTCGCCGAACTTCGCGACGATGATCCAGGCGATGAACAACTCGGTGGGCAGCCCGCCGGGCACGACATGTTCGGGCGCATGCGCCTGCGCCACGGCTTGCGAGCAGCGGCGGCAGGCGTATTTTGGCCGCCGCGTCACCAGCACCCGGAACTGGGCAGGAATCACGTCCAGCCGCTCGGACACGTCTTCACCGATGCGGGTCATTTCCCCACAACCGCAGGGACACTGGATGCTGGCGGGTTCGATCACCCGTTCGATCCGGGGCAGATGCGGCGGCAGATGGCCGCGATTGCGTCTGGGCTTACGGGGAGTATCGGAACCTTTCCCCTGCAGCGCGGCCTCGGCCTTCTCCTGCGCTGCCTCGAGCACGCCGTGCGCCAGTTCGGCATCTTCCAGCGGCAGGTTGAACTGGTCCGGTGACAGCTTCTCGGATCGTTTGCCGAACTTCTCGCGCTGCGCGGTGCGCAGGATATCTTCCAGCCGCCGGTTGGCCTCTTGCACTTCGGCCAGTACCGCCTCGACCTCGGTCAGGCGCGCTTTCAGCACGGCATTTTCGTGGGCGAGAGCGTCGGTATCCATGGGTCGAAGTGAATCAGGAAACTCCCGTTCTGACCAGTAAAAACAGGCACTTCCGTACGTTCAGGCCCTCACCCTGCCGCCAGAGGACGACGCGCACGTTCCGGCCGGACCAGCCGCCAGTCCAACCCCTCGAACAACGCCGACATCTGCGCGCTGGACATCCTCATCACCCCGTCCTGCAACTGCGGCCAGACAAACTTGCCGTCCTCCAGTCGCTTGTGAACCAGCACCATCCCGGTTTGATCCCAGACCAGAAGTTTAATTCGGTCCGCACGGTTCGACCGGAACACAAAGACCGCCCCGCAAAACGGATCGAGTCCGAACATCTCCTGCACCGCCAGCGCCAGGCCATCGATGCCCTTGCGGAAATCAACAGGCCGCGTCGCCAAGAAGACCTTCACCGGCCCACCCTGAATAAACATCACGATGTT
>JBBSAZ010000262.1:0-2214 GCA_038251755.1 Caulobacterales bacterium | reverse complement strand
CTGTCGATTTCGCCCGGGCCGATCGACACGGCATTCGCGGCGGCGGCGTCCACCTCGCCCGAACTGAAACAGAAGATGCTCGACGACGTGCCGATGAAACGCTTCGGCACCGCGGAGGAGATCGGCGAATTGGTGCTGTTCATGTGTTCGGACGCCTGCCCCTATATGACGGCGGACACGGTCTATGCGAATGGCGGCGGCGGCTGGCGCTGACGGTGGCATCAAGACGCGCCAAAGCACCCGTATTGTTTGCGGCCCCGGGCAAGCCGTCCTTCTTCTGCATTTTCTTTCCAAGCCCCGAAAAAATCGAGGGAATGGAGCGCCGAGAAAACGCGGAGGCCTGCGAAGCCTCCTGAGCGGCTGGCGAAGCCGCCCGGCACGCTTGCGAGGCGCGCCCTCTCCGCTTGCGATCGCGGAGAGGCGCCTCTCGGCGCTCCACTGGCAGCTCTCGCCCGCGGCGCGGAGGCCACGAACTCAGCTCCAGGTCCGCGCTTCCTGGGACGCGGCTTCAAGCGGCCGTTAGCACGCCTTATCCTGTCCCAGTCCAGCGAGCTCCTCGCAGAGCGGTCTTAATGCCGCCCGGGCGGGTCCCGGAGCCGCCCGAGAGCAGGTTTGCGAAACCTGCGCGCGGGCGCCGCATCCCACCCCCGCTTCACGACGCCTCATGACAGCGCCCCTCGTTGGATGGAACGGGGCTAGGATTAAACAGGTTAAGAATAATGTCAAGATGGTTGCGGAATATTTTCTTGGGGGTGACCGCCTTGAAAAAAGCCCGGGCGATGATATCATAGTGATATCACTTCGGCGCATACGCCGCCAATGGAGGCCATGATGGCAGATATTCTGATCCGAAATCTCGACGACGATATCGCCCGCCGCCTGAAGGAAAAGGCCAAGGCCAAAGGCGCGTCCGTCAACGAAACCGCGCGCGAGGCGATCGCGGCTTATGTGAAACCGAGCAAGGAAAAAGCCTGGGCGGCGGCGGCGGCCATTCGCAAAAAAATCGGCCCGATATCCGGCGATTCCACCGCCGACATCCGCGAAGACCGAGACAACGACGAGCTTTATCGGTGACGCTGGTCGTCGATGCCAGCGTCGCGGCGCTTTGGGTCTTGCAGCAGCCAGGCTTCGACCGCGCCGAGGCACTCTACAACGAACCTCGATTGATCGCGCCGTCGCTGATCGCCGCTGAGATCGGCAGTGCCCTTTGGAAGGCCGTCCGACGCGGCGACGCCACGCGCGACCATGCCCTCATTGCTTTGGATGCTGCCCTGCTGCCGCTTCATGAAATCGTGCCGTCGGAAGAACTGCGCCTGCGCGCGGTCGAAATCGCCATCGAACTAGATCACCCCATTTACGATTGCTTCTATCTCGCGCTGGCCGAGCGTGAGCGCTGCGCGATGGTCACGGCCGACAAACGGCTGTTGGCGGCGGCGAAGAGTTTCAAGGGCGTTGAGGTAAGGGCGCTGTAGGGTAAGCCTCGCCTCACGCCCGCCGGTGGCCCTTAAGCAGCGCGTCGTCGATATGATCTCGATCATATGCCGCCTTGCGCCAATGGCGTAGTCTGCGGACGAAAACCGCCCGCGGCCGCGTCCCAAGGCGCGGTAACCTGAGGAAAACGCTGTCATGGCCCGTATCAGCTTTGCCGCCCTTATGTTCCTGCTCGCGGGCCTCAGCGCCAGCCAGGCGCAAGACATGGGTAAACAAGACATGCCTAAAGACGCGCGCGAACTGGTCAAGCTGCCGCCCCACATGCAGGCGCACATGCTCGTCAACATGCGCTCGCATCTGGCGACCTTGAACGAAATCCTCGGCGACATCGCCGAGGAGAAATACGACGCCGCCGCCAAGATCGCGGAAGCGCGTCTAGGCATGAGCTCGCTCAGCCTGCACGGCTCCGCCGAACTATCGCCGTTTTTCCCGCAACCGATGCAGGACATCGGCACCAGCATGCATCATGCCGCCAGCCGGCTGGTGATCGTGCTGCAGGACGCTTCGGTGACGCCGACCGCCGACGCGATGCGCAAGATCAACGGCGCGCTGCATGAGGTGACCAGCGCCTGCGAGGCGTGTCATGCGGGGTATCGGTTGCGGTGAGCGGATGAGCGGCGGATTACGCTGCGCTAATCCACCCTATGCCCTCGTCTAAGCCCGGCGATAGCCCTGCAACAGCGCGTCATCGATATCCGGCAGATTGACCACGATGTTTTCCGG
>JBBSAZ010000261.1:0-2220 GCA_038251755.1 Caulobacterales bacterium | reverse complement strand
CCTCGAGCCCCAGGATCGGGGAGGCGCCTGGCGGGGGTGGATAGGCGCCGGCCTTCTGCGCCAGATCCGCCCGGTTGAGGCCCGCAGCGGCCACTTCGATCAGCACTTCGCCCGCCGCTGGCTCGGGCATCGGCATTTCGGTCAGAACCAGCGGCTCACCGGCGGGAGCAAAGGCGGCTTTCATCGTGGCGGTCATTCGGACGCCTCCGTTAAGGTCAAGACGAGGGATTCGAGTCGCTTCTAGACCGCCTTTCTGCTTTTCTGAAACGCATAGACGAGGAGCGCTGCATGGCCGTGCCGGACGAAGAACCCATTCGGGTGAAGTACGCCCAGGCGATCGACCAGATGTCGGTGGCGGAACTAGAGGTGCGCATCACGGACCTGAAGGCGGAGATCACCGCCTGCGAGACCGAGATCGAGAAGAAACTCGCCCAGAAGCGCGCCGCTGATGCGCTCTTTGGGAGCGGCAGTTAAGTCTCGCGAAAGGGCTGGCCTCTAGAGTGGGAGGTTCGGACGCGGCAAAGCGGAGTGGGTGAATGGCAGAGCGTGATCCGGTTGGGCCCTCAGGGCCGACCGAGGCCTTCACCGGCGGAAAACTGTTCGACACCGTGTTCACACGCGGTATGGCCCTGGTCGAGGAAACGGCGTCCTATCTCGATGGTCCGGGCCGAGACCAGGCGAAAACGCTGCCCCGCGAGGCGAGCCTCATCTATTCCGCCTGGAGTATGGAACTGACGACCCGGCTGATGCAGGCGGCGTCCTGGCTGGTCATGCAGAAGGCCGTTCGCGACGGGGAAATGCGCCGCGAGGACGCCAATTCGTACAAGTATCGCATCCGCCGGGACGATCCGCCGCTGGACGCCGTCGCCCAGCAAGGCAAGGGCCTGCCGTCGCGCTTCCTCGAACTCGTCGGCCGCACCGAAGCCCTGTATGAGCAGATTTGCCGCCTCGACGCCGCGCTCTACCGCGCCACCTCGGCCAAGCCGGCGACCAATGCGGTGTCAGACCAGATTGCCCAGCTCCAGAAAGCTGCTGAAACTGGCGCCTTTGATCCGCTGATGGTCTGGCGCCGGTCGAAATAGCTGTCGCTGGAGCCAATTCTGCTCAACTCGGCGCCGGGTGAGCGCAAGAATTTGCTTTAGAACGCCCCGTAGGTCCGCAGGAAAGCGGCCGACTGGTCGGCACAGAAGCCTTCCTTCACCGGGGCGCGCATGATCGTCAGGCGGTGGAAAATCGGCCCCAGCAGCTGCTCGATCACATCGTCCAGTTCGAAATCGCGCCGGATCACGCGTTTCGCCGCCAGTTCCGCCAGCAGCATGCGCAGCGGTTGGCGAATATCGCGGCCGACCCAGGCGCGCCAGACTTCGCCGGCTTCCTTGTCATCGGCCGCGGCCAGCAGTGCCACACGCAATACGGCATGGCCCTGTCCGGTCCGGGCGGCGGCTTCCAGCGGGATGATCAGCGCGGTGATGCGCTCCTGCGGGTCGCGCCCGCCTTCCGGCGCATCCGGGATCAGGGCGAGGGCGGCGTCCACACACATCGCGCCGATCGACGGCCACCAGCGATAGATGGTCTGCTTGGACGCGCTCGCGCGCTTGGCCACCGAGTCGACGCTGAAGCCGCGCCAACCATTCTCCGCCATTTCCTCACGGGCCGCCTCGAGGATCGCGGATTTCGACACTTCGCTGCGCGTTGGCCCCTTGCGGGACTTCGCGCCGGTGCCTCCCGGGGCGGGGGCAGCGTTCTGCGTGTCGGTCGGCGTTTCCATCGTGCACTCCTTGGGCCCCGCGCGGTTTATAGCCGGAATCGGCGGCGGGGCGAAACAGATCGTTCCGTTCTAGATGACAATTGGTTTCGAAATTGCTTGCGGCCAGTCAGGAAATGCGTATCTCGCCTGCGGTCCATAAGAAGAAACTATCAGGAGCAGAGATGAAGACTGTGGACGATCTCATCGCCGGCTATCGCCGGTTCCGCGCCGGCGTCTATGCCGAACAGGTCCAGCTCTATCGTGAACTGGGGGAGGGGCAGGACCCTGATGTGATGCTGATCGCCTGCGCCGACAGCCGGGCCGAACCGTCGGACATCTTCAATGCCGCGCCGGGCCAGATGTTCGTCGTCCGCAACGTCGCCAATCTCGTTCCCCCTTACAAGCCGGATGGCGGCCTGCACGGTGTCTCGGCCGCGCTCGAGTTTGCGGTCAATGTCCTGAAGGTCCGCCAT
>JBBSAZ010000260.1:0-2224 GCA_038251755.1 Caulobacterales bacterium | reverse complement strand
CTTGGCGATCAGGTGCTGCTTGGCGAAATCGAGCGTGCGGCCGGTATCGAACACGTCATCAATGAGCAGCATGCCGCGCCCTTCGACCGGGCGCGAAACATCGGCGCGCACCACAACCCGGCCGGAGCTTTCGCGCGCGTCGCGGTAGCTTTCGAGCCACAGGACATCGAGGACAGGGTGCACACCGCGCCGGGCGAGAGCCTTCATCAGGTCGCTGGTGAAGGGGGTGGCACCGATCAGGATCGACACCGCTGTCCAATCGCCGGTGAGGCGCGGCACGAGACGGTCGGCCAGGTCATCCACACGGGCCATCAGGTCCGCTTCGGAAAGGATGACATCGATCTTGGGCATCGGCGCGAGAGGCGTAGGGGCTTGCATGGTCAGACTGGGTCCTCGGTCGCAGTTACAATCTCTTCCGCATCCGGAAGGGGCTCCGCCGTCAGCGGCAGCAACGCCTCCGCAGGCGGCTCATTTGGTACGGCGGAACGCTCGACGAAGCTGACGACGATCTCGAAACTCTCGACCGGAGCCGGCTCGACGACGACGCCGAACTGGCCGGAATCGCCCGGTTCAAGCTCGCCCGGCGTGACGAAACTGTACTCCGTCGCCACCACCGTACCCGTCTCGTCACGTAGGTCGACCCGCACCCCGGGGGTCTCGACCGCCGAATTGGCGACATTCACCGCGCGGCCGGTGACGGTGACGATCGGGATCGTATCGTTGAAGGTGCGGGCCCGCTCGATATCGGCGAAGTCCAGCCCGAACCGGTTCACCTCAAGGCCCGCCAGCTGGTAAGCGGCGGCCGATTGCGGCCAGACCTTCACGACATCGTTGCGGAAGAAAAAGGCGGCAATCGTGGCCGCCGCGAACAGACTGCCCGAGAATAACCAGGAAAGGACGGCAAAAAGCTTGCTTTTCTCGCGCCGCTGCTCGCGCAGGCGTTCGCGGTAAACCTCGTGCGCAGGGGCCGCCGGCTTGTCTTCAGCGAGCGATTTCGGCTGCACAAACCAGGAATGCCCGCAGGCCGCGCATTTCACAGTTCGCCCGCTTTCACCGATTGTTGAGTCATCGGCGAAATAATGGGTGCTGCAAGAAGGACAGGTAAGGATCATTCCGTCGTCTTTCCGGCTGCCGCCCCATTGGCCCACTTCGTAACCCGGACCCCGCACCATGACCCAGCTTCGCCCGGACATGTTTGATGAGGCTGCCGTCCGCCTGGACGGCGTGTCCCTTCGTTACGATTCGACCGAAGAAATCCTTAGCGGGATTGATCTCGTCCTGAAACCCGGCAGCTTCAGCTTCCTGACCGGCGCCTCCGGCGCGGGCAAGTCCAGCCTCCTGAAGCTGCTTTACCTGGCGCAGCCGCCCTCGCGGGGCGAAGTTTCGCTGTTCGGGCGGCCCACGAGCCGACTGTCGCGGGATGAGTTGTCGGCGATGCGGCGCCGGGTGGGCGTGGTGTTCCAGGAATTTCGCTTGCTGAACCACCTGACGGCTTATGAGAACGTGGCCCTCCCCCTGCGGGTGATGGGGCGCAAGGAAAGCCAGTACCGGCGGGATGTGGAAGAGCTGCTGCGCTGGGTGGGCCTCGGCGAGCGGCTGCACAAGCGCCCCGAAACCCTGTCCGGCGGCGAGCAGCAACGCGTCGCCATCGCCCGCGCGGTGGTCACCCAGCCGAACCTGCTGATCGCAGACGAGCCGACCGGCAACGTCGACCCCGACATGGCGGCCCGCCTGATGCGGCTTTTCTACGAGCTCAACAAACGCCTCGGCACGACCGTGGTGATCGCCACCCACGATCTTGGCCTGATCCGCCAGATCGATGCGCAGGTCTACCGGCTGGCCGACGGCATGCTGGTGCAGGAAAACGGCGAGGTGGCGCCCACTGCCCGGCGCCGCACCGATCCCTTGAGGGCGATGCCATGAAACCGCGCGAGAATTCCCTTCTGCCGCTGGAAGATGCCCGCGAGGCGGCCCTGTTCTTCGTCGTCGGCGCGCTGTGCTTCCTCGCGGCGCTGGCCGCCCTGTCGGCGAAATCCACCTATGGCGCCGCCCGCGCCTGGACGGCGGAAGTGGAGGGCGAATACACGGTGTCCCTCTCCGGCGCCGATGCGACCGCCGCCGATGAAGCCGCGCGCCTGCTGGCGGGGCTCGACGGCGTGATTACCGCGCGTGCTTTCAGCGACGCCGAGATCAACGCCCTGCTGGAGCCGAACTTCGGCAAGAG
>JBBSAZ010000259.1:0-2244 GCA_038251755.1 Caulobacterales bacterium | reverse complement strand
GGCGGCGGCAAGATCCAGCCGGCCGGACGCACCGGCAAGGGAACCGACATCGCCGAGATGGCCGCCTTCCTCGCCTCGGACGCGGCCGGCTTCATCACCGGCGGGGAATTCCTCGTCGACGGCGGCATCACCGTCGGCCCCCGCCACAGCTGGGACGAGGCGGCGAACAGCCCGGTGCTCGACGCCCTCGGCATCACCCCGGAACAGGCCGAGCAGCTGCGCCTCGCGCAGGCGGCGGCTCAGTCCTGAGGCGGCGCGCCGGGCAGTTGCGGCACCGCCTCGACCGCTCTCAACAAGTCCTCCAGGGTCGCCGCTTCCCGAAAGAGGTTGCCCCGGTCGTCGCTGAGGGCGTAGCCTGCCGCGGTCCGGGTCAGAGGGAAGCGCCGCCAATGCGTCAGTGTACGGAAGATCCAGACCGTCCCCGGCCGCTCGCCCGCCGCCGCCCACCCGGTCCACATGTGATCCCAGGCCTGGCTGCGCCACAGCCGGTCGATCTCGTCGATATCCTCGGGTGAAAAGTCCGGCATGAGCAGTGATCCCTCCCCTTCAATAAAGCGCACACCGCTGTCGGGCAATCTTCAGGGCGCGCTCTGGATGATCGTCTCCGGCGCGGGCTACACGCTGCATCTCGCGCTCGCCAAGGAAATCACCGCCGACATCCACCCCGTCTTCCTCGCCTTCTGGCGCAGCTTCTTTGCCTTCCTGCTGGCTTCGCCTTTCATCTTCCTCGGCATGGTCAAGCTGCACACGGCCCGCTTCGGGGCGCTTGTGACGCGCAGCCTGATCGGTTCGGCCGGCTTCGTATTCGGCCTGATCGCCATCTGGCCGGTGTTCGGCCTGCCGCTGGCCGAGTTCAACGCGCTGAGTTTCACGCGGCCGCTGTTCGTCACGCTGCTGGCGGTCTTCCTGCTGCACGAGAAAGTCGGCGTGCACCGCACCAGCGCGGTCATCGCGGGCTTCATCGGCGTGCTGGTGATGACACTGGTGCCTGCACTGCTTGGCAGCGACGGCGGCACGCATTTCAATATCGGCAGCCTGTTCGCGATCCTCTCCTCGCTCTGCTTCGCCTTCACCATCGTGCTGGTGAAATCGCTGACCGGCGTGCACTCGCCGCTGGCCCTGCTGATCTGGGCGAACCTGCTCTCGTCCCTGTTCATCCTGCCGGCCGCCCTCGCCGTCTGGGCCTCGCCCAGCCTCGCCGAATGGGGCCTGATCCTGTCGATGGCGTTCTTTGGGGTCGTGGCGCAGTTCTGCTTCATCAAGGGCATGTCGGTGGGCGATGCATCTTTCCTCTCACCGATGGACTATCTGCGCCTGCCGATGGGCGCGACCGCTGACTGGTTCATGATCCGCGCCCTGCCCGGCCCCTTCGTCTGGGCCGGCGCGGGTATCATTGTGGTCTCGACGCTCTACATCACCTGGCGAGAGCACGTGAAGAACCAGAAGAAGCCGGTCCTGCCACCTGCGAAAATCTGAGACGTGCTTTGCTCTTGTGAACACCAAACAATTCGTTTAGCGTTCACGAAATCCATGGGAGGGTTCGATGGCCAAAGTCCTTGTCACAGGCGCCACCGGCTTCATTGCCGGTCACGTCATCCACCAGCTGGTGGAGGCAGGCCACGAAGTCACCGGAACGGCCCGTTCCGCCTCCAAGGCGAATGCCCTGAACAAGACGCTGAGCGCCTATGCGGGCAAGGATATCCGCATCGCCATCCGCGCCGCCGATCTTTCCTCCGGCGCGGGCTGGACCGAGGCCTGCCTGGGCATGGACTATGTCCAGCACATTGCCTCCCCCATCCCCACCAACCTGCCCAAGGACCATGACGAGCTGATCACCCCCGCCCGTGACGGCGCGATCCGCGTGCTGACGGCCGCCAAAGCCGCCGGCGTGAAGCGCGTCGTGATGACCTCCTCTATGGCCGCCGTCGCCTATGGCTGGGGCGACGCGCGCCCGAAACTGCTGACCGAGGACCACTGGTCCAACTCCGGCAACCTCGCCGACAACACCGCCTATACCCGCTCCAAGACGATCGCCGAGCGCGCCGCCTGGGAATACGTGAACGGCGAAGGCAAAGGCCTCGAACTCACCACCATCAACCCCGCCGCGGCCGGCGAGCGCGTCCTCGTCTGCGACAAGTTCATGTGGTTCTCGGAAGTCGCCAACACCCTGCGCGGCCAGATCCCCGCCGCCTACGAGAAGAAACTGCCGAAAGGCGAACTGCCCGGCTGGGTTCTGAAACTGAT
>JBBSAZ010000258.1:0-2249 GCA_038251755.1 Caulobacterales bacterium | reverse complement strand
GCGCTCACCCGGCAGGATCGCCAGCTTGCCGTCCATGAAATCGCGGAAGCTGAGGCCGCTCGCGTCGAGATACTGCCCGCCCCGGCGCACGAAATACATCGGCACGTCCAGCGCGTAGTTGACGTACTGCTCGAAACCGAAGCCCTGCTCGAAGGCGAAAGGCAGCATGCCCGAGCGATCAGGGTCGGTGTCAGTCCAGATCTGCGAGCGATAGGAGAGGAACCCGTTCGGCCGCCCGTCAATGAAGGGCGAGTTGGCAAACAGCGCCGTGCCCAGCGGCTGCAGCGCCAGCGACACGCGCAGCTTCTGCACCATGTCCGCCTCGGACGAGAAATCGAGGTTCGCCTGCACGGTGCAGGTGCGGAACATCATCTGCCGGCCAAGGCGCCCGACCTTGTCCATGTACGCGGTCATGATCTTGTAGCGGCCCTTGGGCATCACCGGCGTCTCGGCGAGTGTCCAGATCGGGCTGGCGCCAAGGCCGAGGAAGCCGATGCCCAGCGGTTCGGCCAGTTCGCGCACTTCGGTCAGGTGCTGGCCGACCTCGATACAGGTCTCGTGGATCGATTCCAGTGGCGCGCCGGACAGTTCGAACTGCCCGCCCGGCTCGAGGCTGACGCTGGCGCCGTTTTTCTTGAGGCCGATCAGGTGGCCACCCTCGATGATCGGCTCCCAGCCAAACCGGTCGCGCAGGCCCTCCAGCATCGCCTTTACGGAGGCCTTGCCCTCGTAGGGCAGAGGCTTCAGGCCGTCCCAGAGAAAGCCGAACTTCTCGTGCTCTGTGCCGATGCGCCAATCTGTCTTCGGCTTGTTGCCGCCTTCGAGGTATTCCACGAGTTCGGTCTTGCCGCTGATCCGGGGCGAGGCTTCATCGATGTCGCTGGTGGGGGTCGTCATCGTTGCGCTCCGGGCGGATATCTTGTCCGGCGTGGAGATAAGGCTGAAATGTGGCGGCGCCAATGGGGGCGCCCAATTGTTACGATTCCGTCGCCTTCAACCCCAGTCGCCACAGGCCGCTTGCCAGAGCGCCATGGCCGCGATGGCCGCGGTTTCCGCCCGTAGGATACGGGGGCCAAGGCTCACCGCCCAAGTATCCCGTCGCCCGCGCAGGAAGGCGCGCTCCTCGCCGGTGAAGCCGCCTTCGGGGCCGATCAGGATAACCGCGTCCCGGCGGTTGAGGCCCTCCAGCAGGGCGCGCATGGGCCTCGCCCGCCCGGTCTCGCCGCCCCAGGCGGCGCCCGCCTCGTCGCCGGCTTCGTCGCAGAAGATGACGGCGGTGCCCGGCGACAGCGCGGCAAGCGCCGCGTCCAGCGTGGCGATATCGGCAATCTCCGGCAGGTCCAGCCGCTCCGTCTGCTCCGCCGCCTCAAGGGCGATCTTGCGGAACCGGTCGAGCCGCACGGTGCGGGTCTGCGTGCGCTGGGTCAGCACCGGCACAATGCGAACGGCGCCCAGTTCGGTCGCCTTCTCCACGATCAGGTCCGTCTGATCCTTCTTCAACGGTGCGAAGAGAAGCGTCAGCGCGGGCGTGGCCGGAGGCGGCTGCACACCCAGCTGCGAGACCGGCGTGACCTGCGCCTTCTTGCCTGCTGCCGAGAGGGCCGCGGTCCATTCCCCGTCCCGCCCATTGAACAGGCGCACCTCGCCGCCTGCCCCAAGGCGGAGCACGCGCAGCAGGTAGTTCGATTGTTCGTCGTCCAGCGGGACGGCGCGCCCGGCAGAAAGATCAGCAGAAACAAAGAGTCGCGGCGTTGTCGGCATGCCGCGCGGTATAGTCCGTTTCGGCCTCGCCTGTCAGGTGTGGTTTTTGCATCACGCCTTGTGGTTTTGAAAGCACAACCGGTGCGAGAAGATGGCAAATCATTTATATCCCGTCGTGATGAGCCAGCCGCCCCGCTACGATGATACGGAAACGTTCAGTTATCCGGCCGATACAGCCTTGCCGGGCTGGCTCGAAAGCCTGCCTGCGGGCTGGCGCCCCTACGCAATGCTGGCGCGGATCGACCGGCCGGTGGGCATCTGGCTGCTGTTCCTGCCCTGCCTCATCGGCCTCGCCTTCCAGCGCCTCTCCGGCGGCCTGTTCCTGGCCGATCTTGCCTGGGCGGCCCTTTTCCTGATCGGCGCGGCCGTAATGCGCGGCGCGGGCTGCACCTGGAACGACATCACCGACCGGGACTTTGACGCCAAGGTCTCGCGCACCTCGCGCCGGCCCATCCCGTCCGGCGCGGTGACACTGAAGCAGGCCTATG
>JBBSAZ010000257.1:0-2268 GCA_038251755.1 Caulobacterales bacterium | reverse complement strand
GTCGGCTGGCCGCCGATGTCTTCGCCGAGAGCGACGGGCAGCGAGGCGCGCGAGTTCACATAGGCCTCGGACTGCAGGATGGAGCGCAGGAAGACTTTCTCGCGCTCGTCGTTCGGCAGTTCGATGCCGATCGCGTTCTTGCCGGGCACGACGGCGACGCGGGCGGAGACGGCGCTCATCGAGCGGGCGATATCATCAGCCAGGGTAATGACGCGCGAGGATTTGACGCCGGGGGCCGGCTCCATCTCGAACAGGGTGATCACCGGGCCGGGACGCACTTCCTTGATGCGGCCCTGGATGCCGAACTCTTTCAGGACGGCCGAGAGGCGCTCGGCTTTCGCCAGGAGGGCATCCTCGTCGAAGGTTTCGCGGCGCTCTTCGGGGACCTGCAGCAGGTCAAGCGATGGCAGGCGCGTCGAGGTGCGGCGGCGGGTGGGCGCGGCGACCTTGGGGGCGGTGGTCGTCTTCGGCGCCTGGCGCGGCACGGCGAAGCGCAGGCCCGGCGGCGGCGGAGCGGTTTCGGCCTCTTCTTCGCCGTCTTCGTCATCGTCCCAGGCGGCAGCGCCATAGCGGCTGTCGTCTTCATCGGCGTCATTGTCGGACGGCAGGTAGCGCGAGGACGGGACATAGTCGTCATCATGCTTGATGATCAGGGTACGGTCGCCGGAGGCGGGCACGTCCGTCTCGCCCATGCGCGTGGGCTGGCGGGCCGAGAGCGAGTGGCCGATGCGGATGAGGAAGCCGCCGAGGCCGGCGGCGCCGGTGACCGCCGTCTTGCCGGAGCGGGCAGCGGTTTCGGAGAGGAGTTTCGCATCGCGGCGCTGGAAGCCGAGGGCGGACAGGCCGGCCCAGAGCGCGGCGCCGCCGAGCAGGAAGCCGGCCCAGCTTTCCGGGGCGGGCAGCATCAGGGCGCGGAACGGCAGGACGGCGAGATTGAACACGCCGTCGCCGAACATGCCGCCGAGACCGGCGCTGAGCGGCCAGGTTTCCGGCACGGGCCAGGCCGCAAAGGCGGCGGCCGACAACGGCACGGCCACGGCGCCATAGATCCAGCGGCGGATGCGCGGCTTGCCGACCAGAACGGCGCGCATGGCGCCGCCGATCATCAGCGCGAGGCCGGCGATCCAGCCGGACCAGCCGAGCAGCTGGCGCGCGATATCGGAGAATACCGCGCCGGCCGAGCCGAACAGGTTCTGCACGCTGGCGCCGGTGGCGGCATTCCAGCTGGGGTCGGACGGCAGGTAGGAGCCGACACTGCCGCACACGAACACCCCTGCCCCGAACGCGGCAGCACCCGTCAGGATCCGCCACACCGGATCGCTGACGGTGCGCAGGTCTTCGTCCCGGATGTCAGTATCTTTCATGAGGCGGGTGCTCCGAGAGTGGCGGGGGACGGAGCGTCAGGTTTCGCCTGTTAGGCTTAACATGCCGCAAACGCAGCCTGTGGAATTCGCAGTTTTTCGGGCCGGAAGGCTGGAATCTGCGGGAGTCCGCCGAAATCCGGCGAGCTTAAATTTCGGATAAAAATGCAGAACGCCCCGGCTGATTTCTCAGCCGGGGCGTCCGATGGGTGATCTGGCGTTCCTGCCTTAGCGGCTCGAAAACTCCGGATAGGCTTCGAGGCCGACTTCGCTGCGGTCCATGCCTGCCATTTCCTCTTCCTCGCTGGCGCGCACACCGATTGTGAACTTCAGCAGCAGCCAGATGATGGCCGAGGCAATCACCACGAACACGCCTGTGAGGGCCACGCCGACGCCCTGGCCGAGATAGGTGGCGCCGCTGTTCGAGAACGGAACGATCATCGTGCCCCAGATGCCGCACACAAGGTGGGCCGGGATGGCGCCGACGACGTCGTCGATCTTGAGCATGTCGAGCGCGCGGACCGCGAGAACGACCAGCACGCCGCCGACGGCCCCGATCAGGACAGCCTGGCCGATGGTCGGCGCAAGCGGTTCAGCGGTGATCGACACGAGGCCGCCGATGACACCGTTGAAGACCATGGTTGCATCGATCTTGCCCTTATAGAGGACAGCCGTCGTGATGGCGGCCGCAAGCGTTCCGCCGACAGCAGCCATGTTGGTGTTCACGAAGATGATCGACACGGAGTTGATGTCGGTGATGGTGCCCGCGGCGAGTTGCGAAGCGCCGTTGAAGCCGAACCAGCCGAGCCAGAGGATCAGGGTGCCGAGCGCGGCGAGCGGGATGTTGGAGCCCGGCATCGGGTGTACCGTCTTGCCGGAATACTTGCCGATGCGAGGCCCGATGATC
>JBBSAZ010000256.1:0-2336 GCA_038251755.1 Caulobacterales bacterium | reverse complement strand
TCCTGCAGCGGCAGGCCGGCGCGCAGCACCATGGCATTGCCGTCGCCGGTGCAGGTGTGCGCCGAGGTGCAGGAGAAATAGGCGCGGCCATAGCCGCCGGTGGCGAGGATGGTCTTCTGCGCGCGGAAACGGTGGAGCGTGCCGTCATCCAGTTTCCAGGCGGTAACGCCGACGCAGGCGCCGTCCTCGTCCATGATCAGGTCGAGCGCGAAATACTCGATGAAGAACTCGGTCTCCTCGCGCACGCATTGTCCGTAGAGGGTGTGCAGCATGGCGTGGCCGGTGCGGTCGGCAGCGGCGCAGGTGCGCTGCACTGGGCCCTTGCCGTAATCCCGCGTCATGCCGCCGAAGGCGCGCTGGTAGATCTTGCCTTCTTCGGTGCGCGAGAAGGGCATGCCCCAGTGCTCAAGCTCGTAGACGGCGGCCGGGGCGTTGCGCACGAGGTACTCGATCGCGTCCTGGTCACCGAGCCAGTCGGAGCCCTTGACCGTGTCGTACATATGCCATTTCCAGCTGTCCTCGGACATGTTGCCGAGCGAAGCCGCAATGCCGCCCTGCGCGGCCACGGTGTGCGAGCGGGTCGGGAACACCTTCGTGATGCAGGCCGTGCGCAGGCCCGCCTGGGCCGCGCCGAGCGCCGCGCGCAGGCCCGATCCGCCGGCGCCGACAACGACGACGTCGTAAGTGTGATCGATCCAGTTGTAGTTGCTCATCTGTGCCCTGTCTTTCGCCTTGCGCCTCAGCCGCCCGTCCAGATTCCGAGCACCGACATCACCACCACGACGAACAGTCCGGCGGCGAAGAAGGTGTTCAGTATCTGCAGCGCAGCGCGCGTGCCCGCCTTACCAATGTAGTCTTCGATCACTGCCTGCATACCGAGGCGCATGTGGTAGAAGGCCGCGCCGGCCGTCAGCACAAGCAGCGTCGCGTTGAGCGGGGAGGAGACCCAGATCAGGGCGTCCGTGTAGCCGCCCAGGGCCGCTTTCATGACCGAAAAGAGGAACCAGGGCACCAGGACGATCAACGCGAGCGCGGAAACGCGCTGGCGGATGTGGTGGCTGGTGCCGGTCTTGGAGGCGCCAAGGCCGCGTGTGATCTTGGCGGGGGTGACGAACTTGCTGTCGGACATCGCGGCGCGCCTCAGGACAGGACCGCGGCGGCCATCAGGGCAACGGCCCCGACCAGCGCGAACGCGTAATTGAAGATCGAGATCTGGCTGGCGACTTTCGGCGTGAAGCCGGCGCCCGGGCCATCCCAGATCAGGTGGCGGATGCCATTGGCAAAATGGAACAGCACGGCGAAGGCCCAGAGGAAAAGAAGGATCTGTCCGGGAATCGAGAAGGCGATCATCTCGACCGTCTGATAGGCGTCCGGCCCGCTGGCGAGTGCCACCAGCCAGGCGGCGATCAGCAGCGTGCCGCCATAGAGGCCCATGCCGGTAAATCGGTGCGTGATCGAGGCCAGCATCGTGGCGTGGAACCGCCAGACCTGAAGGTGAGGGGAAAGCGGCCGCGAATCGGCCTTTGGGGTGCCGGACATGAAGTGGATCCTTGCGCGCCGTGAAAACACTTGGCCTCGCCTTCTAGGCGCCTCTATGGTCGTGTCAACGCAGGCAAAGACGAGAGCGACATTATGAAACTGACTGTCCTCACGGCAGGCATCCTGGCGCTCTCAATGCCCGCATTTGCAGACCCGCTCGATCCACTGATTGCGGCCTACGAAACCTATGTGATGGCCGCCGATCCGGCCGAAGCCGCCCGCGCCGCCGGCAGTGCACCCACCGGCTGGGGCCATGTGCGGCCCCGGGACATCGCGGCCCGTGCCGAGACCGCGCGCGCCCTGCTGGACGAGATCGAAGCCGCAGACACCGCCCGCACCGTCGACGCGGCCATCCTGAAGCGTTTGCTGACCGACGAGATTCGCGCCGATGACTTGGATACCGCGCGCATCCCGTTCACCGGCGACTGGGGCTTTCAGGCCGCACCGGTATTCGCGGCGCTTCGCTTGCGCTTGAAAACCGAAGAGGAGGCGGAAGCCTGGGTCCAGAGGCTGAATGATGTACCCCGCTACTTCGCCGAAAACCGCATCAACATGGCGCGCGGCATCACCACTGGCTGGACCGCCAACAAGGACCCGCTCGCCACCACGCGTGCGCAGATCGAGGCGCAGATCGCCGAGAATCCGGCGGCGAGCGAACTGTACGCGCCGTTCCTGTCCCTGCCGGACTCGATGCCGCCCGAGGCTGCTGCGCGCCTGAAGGCAGATGGGCTCGCGGCCGTCGCGAATGCCATCCAGGCCTACCGCGACACGGCCCGCTTCATTGATCTCGCCTATGC
>JBBSAZ010000255.1:0-2336 GCA_038251755.1 Caulobacterales bacterium | reverse complement strand
GGCGCGGGCGCGTCGCCCAGTGCGCGGTTCTTGCCCGCCGCCTTGGCGCGGTAGAGCGCATGGTCCGCCCGGCTGAGCAGCGCAGACACCGTGTCGCCCTCGCGGGCCATGCAATAACCCAGGCTGATCGTCACGCGCAGGCGGTGTCCGCCGTGCACGCAGCCTTCCCCGCCCAGCGCGCGCACCAGGTTCTGGAAATACTGGCGCGCTTCCGCCTCCGTACCGAACAGGCCGGCCACCGCAAATTCCTCGCCGCCAAGGCGCGCCATTACGCCGACCTCCGGCTCCATCACCCGCAATGCTCCGCCTACGGATTTCAGGATATTGTCGCCCGCTTCGTGGCCATGCTCGTCATTGACACGCTTGAAATTGTCGATGTCGGCAATCGCGCAGGCCAGCAGCCCCTCGCCCAGCGCCGCCCGCCCCTGAAGCTGCTCCGCCGCCGTGAAGAAAGCCCGCCGGTTCGGAAGTCCCGTCAACTCATCACTGTTGGCGAGCCTGTGATTGGCCAGCGCGAGGCGCTCGGCTTTCATCTGTGCTCGGAGGATAAAGAAACTGCAGGTGGGCGCAATGATCATCGGCAGCACGATGCAGGACGCATAAATCGACGCGTGATCGATCACCGGGTCGATCTGCAGCCAGATCCACACCGGCACAACCGACGCCAGCACCGAGCCCGCCGTGATCAGCGCGCCGGTCAGGATCGCTTTGCGAAGGGCAGGTTTCATGGGCAGTCGGTTCTCGGATTTCCGTCCTCATGCCTACACCGTCATGCTTAAAACCGGCCTCAGAGGATCGGTGCAATTTGATGGATCTGGCCCTCAACCGCCCCCTTCCTAAAGCCCGCCCCTGCCACTACACCGCGCGCATGCTGAAAACACGCATCATCCCCTGCCTGGACGTGAAAGACGGCCGCACCGTGAAGGGCGTCAATTTCGTGGACCTGAAGGATGCCGGCGATCCCGTCGCCCTCGCCCGCGCCTATGACGCGCAAGGGGCGGACGAATTGTGCTTCCTGGACATCACGGCCAGCCATGAAGGCCGGGGCACGTTGCTCGAAACCGTCAGCCGCACGGCGGAGGCTTGTTTCATGCCGCTCACCGTCGGCGGCGGGGTGCGCTCCGTGGAAGACATGGTCGCCCTCTTGCGCGCCGGCGCGGACAAGGTGGCAATCAATTCCGCCGCGGTGTCAGACCCCGGCCTCATTTCCGCCTGCGCCGCCAAGGCCGGCCGGCAATGCGTCGTGGTGGCGATCGACGCCCGCAAGACCGGCGACCATTGGGAGATCTTCACCAAGGGTGGCCGTGAGGCGACGGGCATTGACGCGGTTAACTTCGCCCGCCTCGCCGCCTCGAAAGGCGCCGGCGAAATCCTGCTGACCTCGATGGACCGCGATGGCACCAAGACCGGCTATGACATCGCCCTCCTCAAGGCCGTGTCGTCCGCCGTCACCATCCCGGTCATCGCCAGCGGCGGCGCGGGCAGCGTTGAGGATTTCGCCCCCGCCGTCCTCGAAGGCGGAGCGAGCGCGGTGCTCGCCGCGTCGATCTTCCACTTCGGCGAGGCGACGCTGGCCGAGGCGCGCGAGGCGCTCAATAAAGCCGGCGCGCCCGTGCGGAAGGTTTAACCGAACCCCCGCTCACCCCCGCGCAGGCGGGGGTCTCGTGCGGTCTTGCCTGACCCGGCCCCCGCCTTCGCGGGGATGAGCGGTCTCACCTCACTCCGCAAACACCGCCTTGCGTTTCTGCATCTCGGCCATCACCGCCTCGATCTGGTTGGGCGTGCGCATGACTTTCAGCTGCTCGCTGCTTTCAAGCAGAAGCAGTTCGGCGTCGGTGGAATCGGCCATCGCATTGCACAGCACTTTCGCCCCGCGCATTGCGGCCGGGTGCTTGCCGGCGATGAGTTTGGCATGCCAGAGCGCGTCCTCGAGAGGGGTCTCCGAAAGCTTCGTGGCGAAGCCGAAGGCATGGGCCTCGCTGCCCTTGAACTCCCGGTTCGTATACGTCAGCTCACGGATCACATCGTCGCGGACATTGCCGCGCCAGAGCGGAAAGCCTGCCATATCGGGCACGAGGCCCCATTTCATTTCCATGATGGCGCAGCGCGTGTCCGGATGGATGATACGGATATCGGCGCCCGACATGATCTGGAACCCGCCGCCAAAGGCGATGCCGTGCACGGCGGCGATCACAGGCACGGGCAGTTCCCGCCAGCCCCAGGCGACATGCTGGGCCAGGTTGGCGAGGCCGTGACTGCGGCTGCCGAGGCTGCCGGTGGCGCCTTCACCCTGCTTCTTGCCGTCGCCGGGCTGGGCCATCGAGGAGAGGTCCAGC
>JBBSAZ010000254.1:0-2347 GCA_038251755.1 Caulobacterales bacterium | reverse complement strand
GCCGTTGGCGTAGGGCGGGCCGTCATGCAGGATGAAGGTCTCGCGGCCTTTCGCATCGGCGCGCAGCTTCGCGTAGAGGCCCATCTCGTCCCAGCGCTTGATCCATTCGGGCTCGGCCTTGGGCAGGCCGGCGCGCATCGGGAACTCGGTTTTCGGCAGGAACAGCGTGTCGCGGTAGTCGCGTTCGGTCGCAGCGGTATCGGTCATCTTGGGTCAGGTCTTCGTCAGCGGATAACGGGAATGGGCGAGCGGCCTCAGGCCAAACGGGCTTACCCGGCCACGGCTGAACAAAGAGTTCAGCCGGCGGCCGGGCCGCTAATTCGAATTGCCGGAATCGCCGCGAAATAGGTCATCGGCGCAGCGGTTATCACGCCCGAACGGGGCCTGTCACCCCTTTCGGGGCGGGCGGGCTACCACTCGTCGTCGTCATAGACGACCTCTTCGGCGCCGCCCGGCGCGTAGTCGCCGGTCTGCCAGACATAGTCTCCTATCTGCGGGGCAATCGCCAGCAGGTTCAGGAGGTTGTCCTTGATGTTGCGGACGGTCATGCCGCCGTCGAGGATGACGTAGCGCGTGATGCCAACGGTGGGCGAGTTGCCATCGGTGCCACCGGCCGAATACCAGGTGGAGGTGGCGGCCCACATCAGGTTCGCATCATTAATGCGCTCCAGCGTTTCCTGGCCGTCGGCGTCGTAGCGCACCTGCATGTTGATGCCGAGGCAGCCGGGGTCGTAGCCTTCGAGATCGCAAGCTGTTCCGAGCACGTTGAAGATCAGCCCGCTTCCAGCGGTATCGGTGGCGCGCACGGAGATCGCGCCGTCGTCGCCGGTGCTGTTGATGGTGTAGCCTTCCTCGGCAATGATCGTCTGCAGATCCTGCAGGCTGACCGCTTTGACGACTTTTGTGTCGTCCGCAAAAGCGTACCCGGCCAAGGCGGCGAGAAGTCCCAGAGATGTCAGAGTGCGGCGCATGATTTATCCTCCCCGCTCGCGTTCAACGCAAGGAACATCCTCCCGTTCTGGAGCCTTGTGAAGGGTGGTAAAGCGGTCAGATTGCGGAAACTTTATGTTTCATCCGGGCGTTGCGAGAATTCTCCGCGCCTCGGCCGAGTCGAGGTGCATCTGGTCCACCATCAGGTCCAAGCTGTCGAAGCGCTTCTCGGGGCGCAGGTAGGCGACCAGCTGCACTTCCAGCCGCTTGCCGTAGATATCGCCTTTGAAATCAAAGATGTGCGTCTCGAGCAAGGGGTCGCGCAGGCCCGTGGTGGGGGTGCGGCCGAAATTGGCGACCCCGGCGCGCCAGTCCGCCTCGCCTTCGATCCGGGCACGGACGGCATAGACGCCGTGCTTGGGATGGATCAGTTCGCCCAGCTGAAGGTTCGCGGTCGGAAAGCCGAGCTTGCGGCCATTCTTTTCGCCGGATTCCACAATGCCGTCGGCAGTCCAAGGGCCGCCGAGCATGGCTGCGGCGAGGTCCGGCTCGCCGGCCATCAGGGCCTGGCGGATCGCGGTGGAGGAGGCCTTGGCGCCCCTGCCCTCGACTTCCTCGACAATCGTGACCCCGAAGCCGAGGGCCCGGCCGAGGCTGGACAGGCGCTGCGCGTGGCCCATGCGGCCGCGCCCGAAACGGAAATCGAAACCGACCGAAATGTGCGAGGCGCCGAGCCCGGCCACCAGCACAATGCGCACGAAGCCCTCATCGGTCATCGCGGCCATCTCGCCGTTGAAGGGCAGTTCGAAGACGGTGCTGGCGCCGGCCTCCAGAATCGCAGCGTTACGGCGTTCGGGGCGAAAAATGCGAAACGGCGGGTCGCCCGGACGGAAATAGGCGCGGGGCGGCGGCTCGAAGGTCGCGACCGAGAACCTGCCATGCCCGGCGAGCCGGGCAGCTTCCATCACGGCCCGATGGCCCGCATGCAGCCCGTCGAAATTGCCAAGCGCGATCGAGGCGCCGCGCGCGCTTTCAGGCAGTCCGCGATACTCCGCGAAGACGGCCATCAGGCTCCCCGGCTTGGGGCCACCACTTCGGCTTCGCCCGTGATCACGCGTTTACCTTCGACGAGGCATTCTACTTTCAGGGTGACGCGGTTGCCGCGGTCCTGCTTTTCGGCGACTTCGGCGCGCACGGTGACGACATCACCGATATGGACAGGGCGTTTGAAGCGCATCGACAGGCCGACGAAGATGGCGCCCGGGCCCGGCAGGTTGTTGCCGAGGATGCCGGAGATATAGCTGGCGGTCAGCGCGCCGTGGGCGATGCGCTTGCCGAAGATCGTACCGGCCGCGAACTCGTCCGACATGTGCAGCGGGTTGAAGTCGCCGGACACTTCGGCGAAGCGCTGAATGTC
>JBBSAZ010000253.1:0-2375 GCA_038251755.1 Caulobacterales bacterium | reverse complement strand
CGGGCTGTGCATGACCGGGAACTTGTAGGCCTCGATCTTCTTCAGCGCATCGGCGAGTTCATAGATGGCATTGTCCACGCGCGGCGTAGAGGAATGGCCGCCGGGATTGGAGACGGTCAGCTCGAAGGTGGCATAGGTCTTCTCGGCGCCCTGCACGCCGTAGAGCAGCGGCTTGCCATTTTCATCGAGTGACAAGCCGCCAGCGTCGGCATTGAGCACATAGGCCGGCTTGATCTTTTCGTCCGTATACTTCGCCTGGTCACGAGTGGAAATCATGCCGGTTTCTTCGTCGCCCGAGAGGATCATGACGAGATCGCGATCGGGCTTGAAGCCTTCGGCCTTGAGGCGGAGGAATGTCGCGACGAGGCTGGTGACGCCGTACTTGTTGTCGGCGGTGCCGCGCCCGAAGAAGTAGCCGTTCTCCTCGATCAGTTCGAAGGGATAGCGCGTCCAGGTGTCCGGCAGCGCATCGACCACATCCATGTGCGCGAGGAGGACGATGGGCTTCTGCTTCGGCGTGCCCTCGGCGCGGTACCAGACCATCAGGCCCTGCACGAGTTCGCCCTCGATTTCGTAATCCGTCACGTCGATATCGGCATAGGCAAAACCGCCGGCCTTCAGCTCACGGACGATATAGTCCACCACGACCGGGACATTCCCCTGCCCTTTGGCCGAGCGGATTTCGACGACAGTCTGATAGATCTCGCGCGCCTGCAGTTCGAAGGGGGTGCGCTCTTCGGCGAGGGCCAGGGGGGCAGCGGTCAGCAGCGCGGCGGACAGGAGAAGGCCGGGGGTGAAGCGCATGGGGTTCCTTTCGGTGATCGGCGTGGGCCGTGATTTTGGGGAAGGTTAGCCCAGGATGGAAGATGCGGACAGGGGGAGTTTTGGGCGGCCAAGACCCTCACCTCCCACCGCCTTTGGCGGCGGGCCCCTCCTCTCCCGTTGACACGGGAGAGGAATTAAGAGGCGACTCCCATCGGCTCAAGCGTTTCATTGAAGCGAATGGGTTGGCCACTGCCTTTCGCAACGATCTCGCCATTGCGCATGACGAAGCCGCCGCGCACGATGGTGGCGACGGGCCAGCCGGTGGCTTCGAAGCCGTCGAAGGGAGTCCAGCCGCATTTCGACTTTGACCATTCGGCGGTGATTGTTTCCTGGCGCTTCAGGTCCACGACCGTGAAGTCGGCATGGTAGCCTTCGGCAATGCGGCCCTTGTCGGCAAGGCCGAAGACGCGTTGCGGGCCGGCGCTGGTGAGTTCGACAAACCTCTGCAGGCTGAGCTTTCCGTCATTCACATGGGTCAGCATGATCGGCACCATCGTCTGCACGCCCGGCATGCCGGAGGGACTGGCCGGGTACGGCCGTTCCTTCTCTTCCTTGGTGTGCGGGGCATGGTCCGAGCCCATCACGTCGATGATGCCGGCGTTCACCGCGCGCCAGAGCGCCTCGCGGTGGCGGGCCTCGCGGATCGGCGGGTTCATCTGGGCGTAGCCCTTGAGCCGCTCATAGCATTCGGGTGCGGCGAGCGTGAGATGCTGCGGCAGGCATTCGACCGAGGCGACATCCTTTGCGTCGCGCAGGATGTCGAGTTCCTCGGCGGTGGAGATGTGCAGCACATGGATGCGCTTGCCGGCAGCGCGGGCGATGCGCAGGAGGCGCTGGGTGGACATCACGGCGCTTGTCACGTCGCGCACTTCGGGGTGGCTGGTCCAGTCGCCGGTGCGGGCGAGCGGGCGGCGTTCGGCGAGGCGGTATTCGTCTTCGGAGTGGAAGGCGGCGCGGCGCTTGATCGCCTTGATGACGGCTTCAACGCCCGCGTCATCGTGGACCAGCAGGTCGCCTGTCGAGGCGCCCATGAAGACCTTGACGCCGCAGCAGCCGACCATGCGCTCCATTTCGGGCAGCAGGTCGGTGTTGGTATGGGTCGCCCCCGCATAGAAGGCGTGGTCGATGTCCATGCGGCCCTTGGCGCGGGCGAGCTTGTCCAGCATCAGGTCCGGCGTGATCGTCGACGGGTTGGTGTTCGGCATCTCGAACACGGCGGTGACGCCGCCGAGGGCGGCGGAGCGGGCTTCGGTCTCGAGGTCCGCCTTGTATTCGAGGCCGGGCTCGCGGAAGTGGACCTGGGTGTCGATGACACCGGGCAGGATGTGCAGGCCGCTCGCGCCGTAGATTTCGCCGGCGGAGGCCTGGGAGAGATCGCCGATCCGGGCGATGCGTTCGCCGATGATGCCGATATCGGTGCGGGCTTCGCCGCCGGGGGTGACGACAGTGCCGCCGCGCAGGATGAGGTCAAAGATTTGGGTCATGGCGCAATTTATCGCGCCAGAGCGAAGAAATGTCACGCGGAGGTGGTGTCGCACAGCACTCTTTTT
>JBBSAZ010000252.1:0-2403 GCA_038251755.1 Caulobacterales bacterium | reverse complement strand
TACAGGGTCTGCGCGACAGGACCGTCATGATTTCCGATGGCGCGGCCGCGCGGCTCACGCCGGCGCGGGCCTGTCGCGACGCCATGCTCACCAACCTCCTCAATCCGAAGGTTCTGGTGCTGTTCCTGGCGCTCTATCCGAACTTCGTCGCCGCCGAGCGCGGGCACATTCCGGCGCAGCTGATGACGCTCTCGGCGACGTTGATCGCGATCAACGTCGCCTGGCAGGCGCCGCTGGCCTGGGCGGCGAATGTCGTGCGCGGCTGGCTGATGCGCCCGAGCGTCCGCATCGCGGTGACGCGCGCGGCCTCGATCGCGCTCATCACCTTCGCGGCATTACTGCTTTACGACCACTTTCGCTGATGCCTAACCCCAGCAGCGTCAGCTGCTGACTGCGCCGCAGACTTCGTCAGCCGCTTCATGCCGACGCTTCGCGGCCCGTGGTCACGACCATGCGGCCCGGCCGGCGGAACAGGCTTTTCCACGTTTCGAACATCTGCCGTCCCCAGACGGCGAGATGGGCGGAGCGGATCTGCCGGCCCCTGCGGACGCACCGTTCGATCTCCTCGCTGGAGAGATCGGCGATGATGAAAGGAGAGGCCGCTTCACCCTTCGCTTTGGGCTCTACGCGGCCGAGGTCTGTGAATCCGGTCATTGGTGTTACCTCGAACTGATGTTCAATTCACCGTTGTGGCGGATCCTCCCCTCGGTTTCTTTTGCAGCGGGCCTGCCCCGCGTCTGTCAGGCTCGCTTGTCATAAAGGTAATTATCTTTCTCGCCCCAATCAAGAGTTTTTGTGCGGCGCACCATTTTGCAACCCAGAGGCGTCGCGCAGGTGCAACATAAAAGCCCACAGCATCGAAGCCTCCTGGTCTCCGGCGCGAATGCGGAGCGAAATCGCCGGCGTCAGGCGCAGCCGGACAAACCGTCAGGGAAGCGGCATCACCCGCGAACGCAGAAACGACGATCGTCTTCGACACCTGGGCTGTTTGCCACATCGTATCGCAGACACATCCACGGGGCATGCCTAAACCTAGATTCGCCCAAGCCGGCAACAAGGCATAAAAAAGGGAGGCAGATAGGATGGAAACGTGGACGAAGGTCTACACACCAGTTGCCGGAAGTCTGTGGCCGTCGGCGGCTACGGGCACCTCCATTTTTGTCTCGGCCATCATCTCAGCCTTCATGCTGCGCGTCGGCCCCGGCCTGTTCTTCAGAACCTCCGGCGAGACGCTCCGCGAGCTCAGATGGCCCATCATCACCATCGGCCTGGTGCTGGGCTTTGCCTTCATCGCCAACTATTCGGGAATTTCGTCGACCCTGGGCCTGCCTTCGCAGCCACCGGAGCCCTCTTTCCCTTCTTCTCGCCGTTTCTGGGCTGGCTGGGCGTTTTCCTGACCGGATCAGATACGTCGAGCAACGCCCTGTTCGCGAACCTGCAGAACGTCACAGCACAGCAGCTGGGGATCAACCCGATCCTGACGATCGCCGCGCGGGGTGACGGGCAAGATGATCTCCCCGCAGTCCATCGCCATCGCCTGCGCCGCGGTCGGACTCGTCGGCAAGGAAGCGGAGCTGTTCCGCTTCACGGTCCTCCACAGCCTGTTCTTTGCCTTCGTGATCGGTGCGATTACATTCCTGCAGGCGTACTATCTGCCGGGCATGGTGCCAGTGGCCGGCCCGTAGCGCCGCGGCATAACGAGACCGGTGGGCACGGGCAGTGTCCGCCGGCCCTTTGAACTTTTCCATAACGGCTCGTTGACGACCATGGATTCTGCGCCCGACAGCTTCAGCCTGGACGTGATCATGTCCTATGCCGCCCTCGGCCTGATCGTCGGGTTCGGCTACTACGCCTCCCAGCGCCTTGGCGCGCCGGCGCAAACGGAGGCGACGCGCGGGGCGCCGCAGTGGCTGACCACGGCAGTCCATCTCCTTCGCCTTGCCGCCGCGATCGCTTTCTTCGCCTGGGTCGCCTCACTCGGCATGGTCCCGATCCTGTCCGCCTTCGCCGGCTTCCTCTGCGGGCGCGTCATCGCCTTTCGCACCGCCGGCTATGACGCCTGAGCCGTTGAAGTGGAATTAGGGTCTGACCGGAAAAGGCGCGCATGATTTCAACCCTTTGCGATGCGGCGGGTGAGCATGCGGATGTGGGCGATGAGGACCCAGGCTGTGGCGCTGGTTATGGTCGCCTCGAAATCCTTGGCGAGGCGGCGGCATCGGCTGAGCCAGGCGAAGGTGCGTTCGACGACCCAGCGCCGGGGCAGGATCTCGAAGCCCTGTGCCGTGTCGGATCGCTTGATGATCGCGATTGTCCATCGGCCGAGCGCGGCGAGAGCGGTTCTCAGTTTGTCGCCGGTATAGGCCCCGTCGGCGAACAAAATGGCGCAACCACGGGTAGAGGGAC
>JBBSAZ010000251.1:0-2419 GCA_038251755.1 Caulobacterales bacterium | reverse complement strand
TGTGAAGGTACCGGCGCGGGCGCGCCCTAACCCGACCGATCCGCAGGACATCACCTGCCTCCTGCCGCAATACGCCAACTACCAACTCTGGAACAACGCCCGCACGGACGAGGATCAGCTCGAATATTTCGTGGCCACCAAGAAGGTGCCGGTCACGGTGCTCGAGGATACCGAGGTCGAGTTCGTCGGCGCGGCAGGCATCCAGACACTCAGCCTGAAGCAGGGCGAGCAGATGACCTACCTGCGCTATATCGGCGAAGGCGTCACGGTCCTGTCGTTCAACGGGCAGGAATACGAGATCAACGAGGGCGAGCTGTCGAACGTCACCGACATTGCCGACACCGCGCTGGAGGAAAACCTCTGGGTGCGCGTCACCTGTCTCGGCGGCAAACAGGCCTGGCTGATGTTCGATGAAGTGATCGACGAGACGGGCATCTATCCTTCGCCGATCACCGGATTTGGCGACGCGGCCGACATTGCGCCGGAAGAGGTCGAGACCGTGCGCGAGGCGATTGCTTCGGACGCTTACGGCGTCAGCCCGCAGGATCAGGAAATCATTCCGCCCTCGGAGGAGTAGGTTCCGCAGTGCCTGTCATCCCGGACAAGGCGCGCAAGCGCGCCGCCGATCCGGGCCCCTCTCTCCGCCCTGCTTCTACAAGGTCCCGGCTCACGCCCCCGGATCAAGTCCGGGGGCTGGCCGGGATGACAGCCTTCAGCGGCTAATCATCCCTGAACCGGTTCGTGATCGGATACCGCCGGTCCCGCCCGAAATTCTTGCCGCCGACTTTCACACCGGGAGGCGCCTGCCGGCGCTTGTATTCGGCTATGTAGACGAGATGCTCGATGCGGCGCACAGTCGCCGCGTCATGGCCGCGGGCGAGGATGTCATCGACATCTTCTTCAAGGTCCACGAGGCCGCGCAGGATATCGTCCAGCACTTCGTAAGGCGGCAGGGAATCCTCGTCTTTCTGGTCTTCGCGCAGCTCGGCCGAGGGCGGCTTGGTGATGATCCGTTCCGGGATCACATCGCCGTGGGCGACAAGCGCGCCCGGCGGTACGTTGGCATTGCGCCATTTCGTCAGTTCAAAGACTTCCGTCTTGTAGAAATCCTTCAGCGCATTGTAGCCGCCGCACATATCGCCATAGAGCGTCGCATAGCCGACCGCCATCTCGCTTTTGTTGCCGGTCGTCACCACCATGTGGCCGAACTTGTTGGAGAGGGCCATCAAGGTTACCGCACGCAGGCGGGACTGGATGTTTTCTTCCGTGATGTCCGGCTTCCTGGCCTCGAAGGCCGGTGCCAGCATGCCGCCCAGGGCCTCGACGCCGGGATGTATGTTGATCGTGTCATACCGGCAGCCCAGCGCCTCGGCGCAGGCTTTCGCGTCTTCCAGACTGTCCGCACTCGTATATTTCGACGGCATCATCACGCACCAGACCTTGTCAGGCCCCAGCGCGTCGGCGGCAATGGCGGCGGTGATCGCCGAGTCGATGCCGCCCGACATGCCGAGTACCACACCCGGAAACTTGTTCTTGCGCACATAGTCGCCGAGGCCCTGCATCGCCGCGCGGTATTCCGCCGCCCAGCCTTCAAGGTCCGCCGCGCAGATTTTCCCAAGGCCCACGAATTGCTTCGTGTCCGGATCAAACTCGACAAGCGCACGCCCCGTCTCGAACTGGCCGACAAGGCCGCAGCGTTCGCTGTGCGTGGAATTGGTCGCATAGGAGGCGCCGTCAAAGACCAGCTCGTCCTGCCCGCCCATCTGGTTCACGAACAAATAGGGCAGGCCAAGGTCGGCCCAGCGGTCAAACGCGGCGGCGCGTTCGGTCTGGATTTCGCGGCGCCAGGGCGAGGCGTTTGGCACCAGCAGCACATCCGCCCCCGCAGCCTTCGCGGAGCGGGGCACGCGTTCGAACCAGATATCCTCGCAGATCGCCAGGCCGAGGCGCACGCCCTTGAAATCGACCACCACCGCGGGGCCGTCGCCGGGCGTATAGTGGCGCTTCTCATCGAACACACCGTAATTCGGCAACTCCCGCTTGTCATGGCGCGCGCGGATTTCGCCGCCGTCGAGGAACAGCGCCGAATTGTGCAGCTTGCTCGCTTCCCGCCAGGGCGCGCCGATCAGGATCGCCGGGCCGTTCGCGGTGTCCCGCGCCAGCTGGTGGATCGACGACATCGACCGCTCCACCGCCGCCGGCTTCAGCACCAGATCCTCCGCCGGATAGCCGAGAATGAAATGCTCGCTCAGCACCACAAGGTCCGCGCCTCTGGCTTTGCCTTCCGCATAAGCTTCCCGCGCCAGCGCGAGGTTTCCCGCGATATCGCCGACCACCGGATTAAGCTGCGCCGCCAGGATTTTGAGATTTTTGCTCATGGTGAGCATTTAGGTTGAGTTGGGTTCGTTGTCACCGGCTC
>JBBSAZ010000250.1:0-2422 GCA_038251755.1 Caulobacterales bacterium | reverse complement strand
TCAGCGGCTGATGCTGTCCGTATTTGTCGAATGCCACCATCGCGATCAGTTGCGGCCCGGCCCAGCCACGCGGGATGACATGGAACGGAGCGGGCGGCTGACTGATCCTCTCGCAGGTCCGGCAGGTGAACTTCTCGCGCACAAAGCTGACTTGAGGGGGGCTGGATCACCTTCCACTGGCGCGGGATGACCTCCAGCGTCTCGCTCGCCATTGTCCTCGGACCAATGGCGGACAATGGCTCGCTGTCCTCCCCCAGCTTCGCCAGCTTGCCCGAACCGCAGCAGGGGCAGCTCTCCGGCGCCGCAACAACGACACGCTCGCGCGGCAGGTGTTCGGGGAATGGTTTCCTTGAGGGATGCCTGCGTTCGAACGCCTGGACGTTCGATGTCCGCGCCGCTTTCGCCGAGGTCAGTTCGTCCTCGCAGGCGTCGGCTTCCAACTCCTCCAGCTGCAGCTCCATCTGGTCCAGAAGCCGCGCCTTGCGCTCTGAGCGGCTGCCATGGATCTCGCGCCTCAGCTTCTCGATCTCGAGCTGAAGACGCGCAATGAGCGCCCTCGCATGCGTACGCTCGGCTTGCTCGCGGGCCGCCAGGGCCTGTGCATCGATCCGGGCAGCGCGCTCGGCGAGATACATCGCCCGCATCGCTTCAAGGTCATCCGGGAGCTGATCGGCCGCTTCGGTCATACATGAAGGGAATCATATTCGCCGGCGCCCGGCCAGTGGGTTTTTCTATCCCGCCGCAGTCGGCCTCCACGTTTTTTGCGGCGCCCGCCAGTCGATGCCTTCAAGAAGATAGCCGAGCTGCGCCGCCGACAGCGAGATCGGCTCGCCGGCGGTCGAGGGCCAGATGAACCGGCCCTGTTCGAGCTTCTTCGTGAACAGGCAGGCGCCCTGACCGTCATGCCAGATCACCTTGATAAGGCCGCCCTGTCGCCCCCGGAACACAAAGAGGTGCCCCGTGTGCGGATCAAGCTTCATCTGCTCCTGCACCAGCAAGCTGAGGCTGCCCCATCCCTTCCTCATATCCGTGACGCCGCTCGCAAGCCAGACGCGCGTGCCCGCCGGCACCGGGATCATCGCGTCGCAAGCGCCGCCACGAGCGCGGTCGCAAGCGCCGGATCAACACCGCCGGTGATGCGCATCTGCGGCGCTTGCGTGAAGGATATCTCTATCGTTCCAGCGCCCGCCACGGCCGCCGGCGATACTCCAACACATCCAACCGGATCCGGCGTCACGGTCACCGGGACAAAGGTCGGCGAACGCCGCGCGTCCGGAAAGCCCGCCTCCGCGCGCAGCTGCTTGCGCCAGGCAAACAGCATGCTGCGACTGATGCCAAGCTCGCGTGCAACTTCCGTCACCGTGATGCCCGGCGAAAACGTCGCTGCAACCGCTGCCAGCTTCTCGCCTCGCGCCCAGCGCCGGCGTGGCGCACCAATTATCAGGTCCATGTGTCACCGACTGTCTGCGGATAGTCTTGGACCATGTCTTAAGACCAGTCCTTACCCGCCGATCATCACCAGGCCAGCGATCCCCGCAAGGCGGTGCTCGCCGGATGCTTACGATTATCTTTGCAGAGGATCGATACCATTAGATCGAGCAGTTGCGCTGGCGAAAACCGTCCTCGCCGTTGCTTCAGCAGGCCCAGTGCGAACCCCAACATATGACACAACTCAAATGTATCTAACTTCGCACAGTCTGCGCTTTCGGAAGAGCCACCAATTGCGACTCCGCTTTTTTGTACAAAGAGCATGGTTCAGAGATCCGAATGAGAGATCATTTTACGCCCACAGGAATTGGGGCACTAATAGAGAGCCTCTGGAATCCTTCGTAGTGAGTGGTTGTAAGGGTGCTGTCAGTCTAATGCGAACCCGTCTCCGCTATTCGCGAACGAGCAGGTGTCAGGCGACGAGAAGTTCGCGCCATTCGCGAAGGGCGGCGTCACGTAGCGATTTGAACCTGGCCCTCCCCTCGATGTTCCGTTGATGATTGAAATGATTGTGTACTGACGAATGCGCTGAGGCGAACTTCTGCAAACTTCGCATTCGCCGGAAACGCGACATCGCCCGCTCACGTCGGCGGAAAGGCTGGTGCGAATTTTCGGCGCGATTGTTCAAATGGCGCCCCGTTTCCTGCCTCCTTTCGTTTCCGATCGTTTTCATGGCCGCCCGATAGGATGGGCACCCGTCGGTCACCACGACTTCCGGATTTCCATAGCGTTTCATTGCTTTTCTGAGGAATTTCAGTGCCGCAGCCTTGTCGCGCTTCTTCGTGACGTACGCCTCCAGAACCTCGCCTTCGTGATCTACCGCGCGCCAGAGGTAGTGCGTTTCGCCGCGGATCTTCACGAATACCTCGTCTAGGTGCCAGCGCCATTGCGGCACCTGGCGCATCGCTTCAGATCTCCGCTTACGGATCTTACT
>JBBSAZ010000249.1:0-2456 GCA_038251755.1 Caulobacterales bacterium | reverse complement strand
CGCTTGCCGGCCATCTATGAAATCACCCTGGTGTCCACTATCGATAGTGGGCACCATCGCCCTCTATCGAACGCGCCAGCATCAACGGATCAGAAAGGGCCGCAAGGTCGGTCAGGCCGAACGCTTACAGCACTTCGGCGACATGCGCCATCTCCTCGGGGCTGGCGAAGTAAAGATCATGCCCCCGGTGTTCGAGCGTCCAGAGGGGATGCCCCTGCCCCGGCACAGGCGGCGGGAAAGGCGGATTGAACGCAGCTTCGCTGACCTTCAGGTGCACGAAGCGGCTGATCGGTGTGAGAACAGGCTCCGGACGGTATTCGACCCGCAGCCGCAAGCGCTACTCCGTCCAGCCCCAGGGCGTGGGCGGGGCGGCAACCGGTTTTGACGTGTCGAATTCCACCCGCAGGAAACGGTTCGGGCGTTTCAGCTCATAGGCAAAGATATCCGATGACGGATCAATCTCGACCGCCCAGACATTGGTTTTCGACACCGGGATATTCTCCCGGTCGAACAGGTCCTTGGTGGACTGATCCGCCGGAAACTCCTGCCGCAGCGCCTCAGCATCCGTCGAGGCAAAACCGCCATACTGCGTCAGCACATCCTCGGTGCCATCCTCGTGCCGGTGGTCGTGGCGCAGTTCCCATTGGTCGCCGACCTGCATCAGCACCCAGGTGCGCGAGCGGTCCTCGCCGACATGCAGGGGGATGGTGATGTAACGGGCATCGCAGCTGCGCACATGCATCACCACGCGCTGGGCGCGCCAGTCATCATCGGCGGCATCCGTGGTGACGATCCGCCCCTCGAACGCCTTCCCGCACAGCGGCGCGATGGCGGCTTCGAAGGCGGAAGGCGTCTCCACCGGCGCACTGGCACAGGCGGTGATCAGGAGGGCGAAAGCGGGCGCGAGGGCGGTTCTGAAAAGCATGAAGCCCAGCCTAGTGAGGCCGGGCTTCAAAGGAAAGGTGGGATTTGCCTCAGGCCGGGTTCGGCGAAGGATCCATGCCGGGGCGTTTGCGCTTGCCGATCACCGGCACGGCGGAGGCCGGACCGGAATCGTCTTCCGAGGAGTCCGGGCGGCTTGGCGGGGTGCCCTTGATGAGGTTGGCGATCTCTTCGCCCGACAGCGTTTCGTACTCGAGCAGGCCAAGCGCGACGGCTTCCCAGTCAGCGCGGCTTTCGGTCATGATGCGGCGCGCATCGACCTTGCCCTGTTCGATCAGCTTGCGGACTTCTTCCTCGATCTTGCGCGAGGTCTCTTCCGAGATGTGCGAGGATTGCATCAGCTGCTGGCCGAGGAACACGTCGCCCTGGTCCGAGCCGTAATCGACCGGGCCGATGACGTCGGAATAGCCCCAGCGGGTGATCATCGCGCGGGCAAGGCGCGTGGCTTGCTGGATGTCGGAGGCGGCGCCGGCGGTGACATTGTCGAGGCCGAATTTCAGTTCTTCCGCAACGCGTCCACCCATGATGATGGCGAGGCGAGACGTCATCTCGACCTTCGACATCGAGAGCTTGTCGTCTTCCGGCAGCTGCATGACCATGCCGAGGGCGCGGCCGCGCGGAATGATCGTCGCCTTGTGGACCGGGTCGGCCGAGGGCACTTTCATCGCGACAATCGCGTGGCCGGCTTCGTGCCAGGCGGTGAGTTCCTTTTCCTTTTCGGACATCACCATCGAGCGGCGCTCGGGGCCCATCAGGACCTTGTCCTTGGCGTCTTCGAACTCGGCCATGGCGACGACGCGCTTGCCGCGGCGGGCCGCGAGGAGGGCCGCTTCGTTGACGAGGTTCGCAAGGTCGGCGCCGGAGAAACCGGGCGTGCCGCGGGCGATGGTCTTGGTCTCGACGTCCTTGGCGAGCGGAACATTGCGCATGTGGACGCGCAGGATCTTCTCGCGGCCGATGATGTCCGGATTGCCGACCGTGACCTGGCGGTCGAAACGGCCGGGACGCAGCAGCGCGGGATCCAGCACGTCCGGACGGTTGGTCGCGGCCATGATGATGATGCCTTCGTTGGCCTCGAAGCCGTCCATCTCGACGAGCAGCTGGTTCAGCGTCTGCTCGCGCTCATCGTTGCCGCCGCCGAGGCCGGCGCCGCGCGAGCGGCCAACGGCATCGATTTCGTCGATGAAGATGATGCAGGGCGCGGAGCGTTTCGCCTGTTCGAACATGTCGCGCACGCGGCTGGCGCCGACGCCGACGAACATCTCGACAAAGTCCGATCCGGAGATGGTGAAGAAGGGCACGCCGGCCTCGCCTGCGACGGCGCGGGCGAGCAGCGTTTTACCGGTGCCCGGCGGGCCGACGAGCAGCGCGCCTTTCGGGATCTTGCCGCCGAGGCGTTGGAACTTGGACGGGTCCTGCAGGAACTCGACGATTTCCTGCAGCTCTTCTTTCGCTTCATCGACGCCGGCGACATCGTCAAAGGTGACGCGGCCATGCTTCTCGGTGAGGAGGCG
>JBBSAZ010000248.1:0-2471 GCA_038251755.1 Caulobacterales bacterium | reverse complement strand
GGCAAGACGAAGCTGGTGGGCGATGCGCATTATGCGAGCTGCGCCGAGGTGGCCGGTTTCATCACGCCGGTGCCGGGCGGGGTCGGGCCGATGACGATTGCGTGCCTGCTGCGCAATACAGTGCTGGCGGCGTGCGCGCGGCGCGGCTGGCCTGTGCCGGAGGGCCTGTGAGCCAGAGCTTCGCCCCTCCGGATACGGAGCTTTTCCGCAGGCTGTGGGAGACGCAGGAAGGCTGCTGTGCGCTGTGCGGGCTGGCGATGCCGAAGGATCGGTTCGAGCTGACCCATACGACGCTGTGGAAGAAACAGCGCCCGACGTTTGATCATATCCGCCCGAAGGCGGCAGGCGGATCAGACCGCGCGGAGAACCTGCAGCTCGCCCATGCGGCCTGCAACAAGCGTAAAGGTGCGCGAGGCTAGCTGACCCGTTCGACCATCATGTGCTTGATCTTCGCGATGGCCTGCGCGGGGTTGAGTCCTTTCGGGCAGACCTGCGCGCAGTTCATGATCGTGTGGCAGCGGTAAAGCTTGAACGGGTCCTCGAGATCATCGAGCCGTTCACCGGTGGCCTCGTCGCGGCTGTCGATCAGCCAGCGATAGGCCTGCAACAGGGCGGCGGGGCCGAGATACTTGTCGCCGTTCCACCAGTAGGACGGGCAGGAAGTCGAACAACAGGCGCAGAGGATGCATTCATACAGGCCGTCCAGCTGCGACCGGTCGGGTTCGGATTGGCGCCACTCTTTCTCCGGGGTCGGACTATCGGTCTTCAGGTAGGGCTGCACATAGGCATGCTGGGCATAGAAATTCGTCAGGTCCGGGATCAGGTCGCGGATCACCGGCAGGTGCGGCAGCGGGCTGATCGAGATCACGCCGCCGGGCAGGTCGTCGAAGCCCTTGGTGCAGGCAATCGTGTTGCGGCCTGCAATGTTCATGGCGCAGGAGCCGCACACGCCTTCGCGGCAAGAACGGCGGAAGGCGAGCGTGGGGTCGATGACGTTCTTTATATAGAACAGGACGTCGAGGATCATCGTCCCGGCCTTGTCCATGTCCACCCAATAGGTGTCCCAGCGCGGATTGCCGGTCTCTTCCGGGCTGTAGCGATAGATGCGGAACTCGCGCAGGTTCGTTGCACCTTGCGGCTTCGGCCAGGTCTTGCCTTTGCCGACTTTCGAGTTCTTGGGGAGGGTCAGTTCAACCATGGTCTCGTCCTGGCAGTCGGGGTGTTAAACGTTGCGGCGGCGGGCGGTGATCACCGCGCCATCCGTGATGCTGAATCCGAAACCGTAACCACCCTGGTTGACGGCGCCTTTTTCCGAATGTCCGCCCACGGAGGGGAGTATGGAAATCACGTCATAGCCTTCTTCATGCAGCCTGTTGCATTGGGTCTCGATTTGGGCGGCGAGGTCGGCGATGTCCGCCTGGTGCGGATCGTCGACCAGCTTCACGCCCCGGCCGAGCAGTTTCTTCTCTTCCTTCTTCTGCCTTCCGGCGCGAACCCAGACGGATTTGTATTCACTCATCCACCCCTCCGCGCCTGAAGACCAAATTCAATCAGTATACCCGCGCTTTCGGTTCGATATACGCGATGTCGTTTGACAGCGTGTATTCATGTACAGGGCGGTAATCGATTTTCACCTTGCCGGCGCTGTCGACCCAGGCGAGCGTGTGCTTCATCCAGGTCGTGTCATTGCGGTCCGCGAAATCCTCGCGCGCATGGGCGCCGCGGCTTTCCTGGCGGTTCGCCGCCGAGTTCACCGTCACGGCCGCCTGGCAGATCAGGTTGTCGAACTCCAGCGCTTCGACAAGATCCGTATTCCAGACCATGCCGCGATCCTTCACATCGATGGCCGGCAGCTTCTTGTAGATATCGTCGATAGCCTCGACGCCGTTTTTCAGCACGGAGCCTGTGCGAAACACCGCGCAATCGGATTGCATCGCCTTCTGCATTTCGAGGCGCAGCTTCGCTACCGGCTCGCCGCCGCTCGCATTGCGCAACTTGTCGAAGCGGGCGAGGTGGGCGTCGGTGGCTTTCGCGGCCAGTTCTGCCTGACGCACGCCGGCCTCGGTGGTGGCGCCGCAGCGCAGGCCGGCCGTGCGGCCGAACACGACAAGGTCGATCAGTGAGTTCGAGCCGAGGCGGTTTGCGCCGTGAACGGACACACAGGCTGCCTCGCCGACCGCCATCAGGCCGGGCACGACCGAGTCCGGATCGCCGTTCTTCTTGGTGAGGACTTCGCCGTGGAAGTTCGTCGGGATGCCGCCCATGTTGTAGTGCACGGTCGGGAGAACCGGGATCGGCTCCTTGGTGACGTCCACGCCGGCGAAGATCTTGGCCGTCTCGGAGATGCCGGGCAGGCGCTCGTGCAGCGCCTCGGGGGAGAGGTGGTTGAGGTGGAGGTAGATGTGGTCCTTCTCGGGACCGACGCCGCGGCCTTCGCGGATTTCCATCGTCATCGCGCGAGAGACGACATC
>JBBSAZ010000247.1:0-2480 GCA_038251755.1 Caulobacterales bacterium | reverse complement strand
TCGATACGCACCGCGTCGGCCACCGGCGCGCGCGTCTCCGGCAGGCGGAACCAGATCAGCGCCGCCATCAGCGCCGCCAGCACCGCCGTGAACAGGGCAGGGGAGAGGATGCCGGCCGAGGCCGCCAGCGCCGCCGCGAAGGCCGGGCCGATCACCGTGCCGACGCTGAAGCCGGACGACAGGAACGCAATCTCGCTCTGGCGCTCCGCCTTGCTGGTCCGGTCGGCAACATAGGCCTGCGCGGCAGGGTTCGCCGCCGAGCCGAGCAGCCCGAACAGGCTGCGCGCGAGGCAGAGGCAGATGAACACCGAGACGAGGTTGGTCATGATGCCCGCCAGCGCCAGCGTCCCGGTCAGCCAGAGCAGGAACATCGACAGCGCATACCCGCCGAGGCCAATGGCGGCCACGCGGCGCCGGCCCCAGGTGTTGGAGGCCTTGCCCCAGAACGGCGAGGTGATCGACCAGAGCAGCGCCGACAGCGAGAACACCGCGCCCGCCATCCAGTCCGGCATTGCCATCTCGCGCGTCAGTTGCGGCAGCACGGCGGCCAGCAGCATCGTGTTGCCCGCGCCGATCGCCATCAACGCAAAGAAGAGCAGGATGAAGGCGTTGCGCCTATCCGGTCTCGGTTGATCGGGAAGGCGTTCAGTCTCACCAGCCATCAGGTTTCTTCCCGCCAGCCGCCGCAAATGTCCAGACGAGAAACCGCGCCGTGGTGAAACGCCGCCTTAAGACCGGGCTGGCAGGATGGCGCCTTGAGCTGAAGGGATATTCCGCCGCGTGTTGCAGATTGCCGGCCTTATCATCGTCTTGCTGCTGGTCGGCGGCGGCCTGGTCATCACCGGCGGCCCGGCGACCATGGAAGCGCTGCCGTTCGAGCTGGCGCTGATCGGCGGCGCGGCCTTCGGCACGGTGCTGATCGGCAATGCGCCGGATGTGGCGCGCGAGGCCTTTTCCGGCTTTGGCCGCGCCTTCCGGGGCGCCCACTGGACGAGGCAGGACTACAGCGACCTCTTCACCCTGCTGGGCACACTGATGCGCCAGGCCAAGCGCGGCGGCTTCATCGCCATTGAGGCCGATATCGAGCGGCCCGAGGAGTCCCCCATCTTCCGGGCCGCTCCGCGCATCCTGAATGACGCCGGCGCCCGCACGCTGATCTGCGACGCCTTCCGCCTGATGGCACTGGACCTCGCCGATCCCGCCCGCGCCGATGCCCGCATGGAGCAGGCGATCAACGCCCAGCTGGACCGCCGCATGAAGGCCGTCGGCGCCCTCAACACGCTGGCCGACGCGCTGCCCGCCCTCGGTATCGTCGCCGCCGTGCTTGGCATCATCCGCACCATGGGCGCCATCGACCAGGACCCCGCCATCCTCGGCGCAATGATCGGCGCCGCCCTCCTCGGCACCTTCCTCGGCGTCTTCCTCGCCTACGGCCTCGTCGGCCCCATCGCGGCGCGCTACGGCCAGATCGTGGAGGAGGAAGCCGGCTTCCTCGACACCATCCGCGCCGTCATCCGCAGCTATGGCGAAGGCCTCGCTCCGGCCCTCGCGGTCGAGCTTGCCCGCACCGCCGTGCCGCCGCGCCTGCAGCCGGAGCCCGCGGCCGCGCCGCCGGTGAAACTCCACCGCGCCGCCTGACGCCGCCCGCGGCGTTTGATGCCTCGGGCGATCCGGTCTAGCTTTCGCGCCTCACGCATTTGCAAGGCCCGCGCATGTCCCGCTTCGAACAGCTGATTGAAACCGTCGAGACCTACCAGAAACTGGCGGAGGAGAACTATTCCCGCATCCGCCGGCTGGCCGAGGACGTGCGTTCCGGGCTCTGCGATTACATCGGCGCGCCGGACGGCATCTGCGTGCATCTCGTCCCGCCTGCGGGGCCGTTCGAGCCGCGCGCCTATGGCGACGCCGCCTTCTCGGTCCCGCCCCGGGGCTTCCGCCCGCTCGGGCCGGTCTCGTTCGGGCTGGCCTTCCGCGTCTCGAAAAAGGCCGACTGGCTGCGCCTGCGCTTCGAATGCCGCAAGACCGGCGAGGAGTTCGTCGTCGGCATTGAGGACGGCGCGCAGTACACGTTCAGCCTGCCCATAGAGGACGGCGATTCCGCACCCTTCTACGCGCATATTCTCGAGTACATTCTCGGCTGGTTCCAGGAGAATATCGAAAGCTACCAGGACGGCGCCTATGGCACGAGGGCCATCGGGTTCGATTTCGTGGGCGAACCCAGCCCCACTCCAATACCCGCAAAGTCCTGAATACGGACTACGAACCGGGCCAAACTCTATCTAAGTATGTAATTTGAACTCGTCCGTAGCGCGAGTAAAAATATTTTTGCGCCGGGCGCACAAAAATCGTCTTGACACGGATTATTCGCCGGCGGCCTGGAGCTCGGTACCGTGCAGGCGCAGCCAGGCGCGCTGGCGCTGCCAATCCGGGCAACATCTGGCCACATGTGCCCAGAATTTTGCCGAATGGTTCATTTCCTT
>JBBSAZ010000246.1:0-2494 GCA_038251755.1 Caulobacterales bacterium | reverse complement strand
GCTTTCTTCTGAGCGTCGAAGGCCGTTGTGTCGTCCTTGAAATACTGGATCAGCGTGCCGGGTTCCGGCCCCTCATAGAGGATTTTCGCTTTTCCCTCATAGACGATGCGCCGTTTGCTCATCTTGATCCGGCCCTTCCTGCAGTCCGTAGGGAAGCCCGGCCCGGCGGAATCACCGGCGCGCACCCCTTGAGGCGCGACTGTTACGCCAAGTCGAAGGCAGAAACAATTATTGCGAACATGCCACCCGCGCACCTATATGGCCGTCAAACCACCAACACCTGCCGCAGAAAAGGGAATTCCCATGAGCTCATTCGACGATCGTGAACGCGCTGAGGAAGCCCGCTACGCTATGGACCAGCAGTCCCAGATGCGCGTCACGGCGCGCCGCAACAAGCTTCTGGGCCTCTGGGCGGCCGGGTTGATGGGTGTCAGCGGCGCCGACGCCGAAACCTACGCCAAGAGCGTCGTTGTGGCCGATCTGGAAGAAGCCGGCGACGGGGACGTGATCCGCAAGGTCCTGGCGGACCTCTCCGCCGCAGGCGTTAACCAAACCGAAGCGCAAATAAAGGAAGAGCTGGCCCGCCTTCTCCCGGTCGCCCGCGAAGAAATCGCCCGCGACGCCAAAGGCTGAGCCGGCGTCAGCGCGCGCCGGTCGAGGCCGCGCCTGCGCCGCTGCGGTAGGTGTCACTGCACTTCGGCGTGTCGTGACCGAGCGGCGTAAACGAAACGCAGTTGAACTGGGCGCCTGAGCCGTCCCGGAACAGCGGTTTGCCGTGCCAGCCTTCCATCTTTGGCTTGCCGGTCCAGGCACTGAACATCACCTTTCCGGCCGTGACCGGAATGGCCGCATCACCCGCTTCTGTGGCGTAGAGCGCGACGCCGTCGACGAACCAGGTGATGCCGTCGGGCCGCCATTCGAAGGCATAGAGGTGCGGTTTGCTGGCGGCATCGAAGGGCAGATCGAACGTCGCCGGCTTGATGCTTTTACCATTCCTGAAATAGTTGAAGTGGATCTTGGTCGTGTCCGATCCCAGGAATTCGATATCGACTTCGTCGTGTGGCTCGCCGAACCAGGCGCCTGTAAAGGTGAAGAAGGCGGTGACAAGGCCTGAGCCGCGGGCCGGCTGCATCACGGTTTCGTAGAGGCCATAGCCATAAGTCTCGGCCGATTGCATCTCCGCCGCCGTATAGGGCAGGCCGCCGCTTTTCTCGCGGCGCACTTCGAGGAAGGCGCCTCCGTTACGGGCCGCGATGTTTTCCGGCTTCCAATCGCCGCCATAGAAGCTTTCAGCGTTGCCATGGTTGGAGGCGGTGAATACCGGATCGCCGCCCGGTGCGCTCAACCGGGTGATAAAGCCGCCCCGGGTGGGCTTCTGCTCCGGCGCCCAGGGTTTGATGTCAGCGACTGTGGGGGCGGGCGCGGACGTCCCGGGCCGGACGTAGGGATAGAAATCCGGTCCGGCATTTACCAAGACCGGCTCAGCTGCGGCCGCGAGGGCTTCAGGATGGGTCGCTGCCGGCCGGGACATCGGCTGCGTCAGCAGCACGCCGAGGCCTAGGATCGCGAGCCAACTGGCCAGCACGAGGCCGTCCGCGCCGCGATCGGCGCGGCGCCAGGGCGCAGCTTCTGTTGGTTTATGCTCAGCCAAGGCCCGTGTTCCCGTAGTAACGCTTTGCTAACCAGCAAAATCTGCGCCAAAGCGGGAGAGGGTTCAGGCAGCCGGGCCGTCGTCGGGTGCGGGGGCGGTCAGGGCGGACCGATTGCGCATCATGAACAGCGGCACCGAACCAATGGGCGTGACGGCCCAGTCCAGCGGCTGGTCATGGGGCTCGGCTGGCACCCGGTCGATCTGCTGGGCGGCGTAGGCAATAGCGCAGGCGAAAGCACGCCCTTTGGCACGCAGCACCGAGAGCGCCTGATCGTAGTGCCCACGGCCATATCCCAGCCGGTTTCCCTGCGTGTCGAAGGCCAGGAGGGGCGTGAGAACAAGTGTAGGTATGGCTTCGGGCGCATCTTCCGGAGGCTCGGACAGGCCGAAGCCGCGCCGTTCCAGCGGCTCGCCAGGTGACCAGAGCCGCCAACTGATGCCATCGGGGGTCATGCGCGGCAGGCAGGTTTCTGCGCCGGCCCGGGACAGGCGCTCCAGCAGGGGCATGGGGTCGAGTTCTTCGTTGACCGGCACATAGGCCGAGACGACCTGGCCGTACCGTTCCAGCAGTTTCATCGGAAAAATCGCGGCGAGCTTGTCAGCTGCATCCGGATCGCGCGCGGCCGCTTCGGCGCGCAGCGTGCGCATGCGGTGGCGCAGGTTTGTCTTGTCGTCTTCGATGCTCATGGGGCCTTCTAGCGGGGCTTTAAGGCGCCGTCACCGAAGAAGGGACACAAGAACCGCAATCGCCGCCGGGCACATTTCACTCCCATCGACCTAGAGACTAGGTGGGTGTCAGGTGAGCCCGGGCCACGGCCCGAACCAGAGTGCCAACTCCCTGAT
>JBBSAZ010000245.1:0-2544 GCA_038251755.1 Caulobacterales bacterium | reverse complement strand
GGTCGCCTTCGGTGCAGCGGATGCGGAGCGACGAGATTTCGGGAACGTTCGGGCGGCGGATCAGGTCAGGGCGGTTCTCGCCAAGCTCAAAGGCCCAGTAGACAAGCGCTTGTTCGGTTTTCGGTGCGTCAGCAGCCAGTGGAAAGATCTTGTCATCCGAGAAGTACCCTTCGCCGCCGAACGTGGTTGGCACTTCAGGGGTACCGACAAGAGATCCACGGAGGGCATTGATCTCGAACAGGCCGGCATCGGAGATCACGCCAGCTCTCAGACGCTGGTTGCGGTTTGCGATGAATACGGGACCAGTCGGGCCGTTGCCGCGGATCCAGTCGTTCGGACCCTGGCAGGTGACCGTCGTGCAATTTGCAGCGCTGATGACGCCGAGCACCACATTCTCCGCGACGTCCGAGAAGACTTCCGAAGCCGTGATCAGGCCGGTGGCGGTATCGAGTTCGCCGGTGACGATGACGGTTCCGCCGAGCAGGCCTGGAGACGTGGAACGCCCATTGAAACTTGCGCCAAGGATCCAGCTACGGGCGTTGAAGAGCGGCGTGCCGCCGGCGTTGAGGATCGTCGAGCGCGAGCCAGTCGGCGAAACGAGCTCGGTTTGTTCGGTCACGAGCACCGTATTGTTCATCACGGTGAGCGTACCGGTGTTGGTCTGCATGTTGGCGGCCGACAGCCGGCCTTCGATCTCAACCGGGACCAACACCCCTTGAGCTTGCGCCGTCGAGCAAACGCCGGCGAGTGCTGCGGCAGCGACCGCAGACAACATGAATTTCTTGAACATAGCGTCCCCTAATTCCTTCTCTTGAACCCAGACTGAACTTTCGGCGCGCCAGTTTGTCCCACAGCGCGCCGAGTTCTACACAGCCTCAATACTTGGAGTTCGGCATGTAAATTCGCCAAAAAAGAGATTCTACTTAAAAAGACGCGCTGAGGGCCGGTATTCGCGCGGCTTGCAGCAGCCATACGATGTATCCGCCGAGTGCAATCCATGGCCCGAATGCAATGGCGGATTGCCCGCTGAGCATTTTCGATTCGCGCAAGGAGAGTAAGAGCGCCGCCGCAATTCCGCTGAGTGAGGCGATCAGCAGGACGGGCGCAATTCCGAACGCGCCGACCCAGAGTCCGATCGCCCCAAGCAGTTTGGCATCTCCCCGTCCGAGCCCGTCCCGGCCGCGGAGTCGCCGGTAGCCAAGCTCCACAAGCCAAAGCAGACCAAAGCCGATTACGGCGCCGGCAAGGTGCATCGCCCAATCTGCGGGCCTTGCCCAGGCAAGCATGGCCGCGCCTAACAGGACCACGGCGGCGTTGAGACCGTCTGGCAGCAGGAAGGTCCGGAAATCGATTGCGGCGAGAGCCAGCAGTAGCCAACCGAAGAGTACCGTCAGCGTCAGAAGGCCAGGCTGCGCGTAGGAAACGGCCGAGAGCGCGATGAGTGCGCCCGCAAGTTCCGTTGCCGGGGCCGACCAGCCGATCGGCGCGCGGCAGGTGCGGCAACGCCCGCGCGAAATGGCCCAGCTCGCCAGCGGTACGAGTTCGTACCAACTCAGCGTCCGCTCGCATGTCCTGCAACGCGAGCGACCGGCGATCCACGACTCCTCACGCGCGAACCGGTCCGCGCCCGCATCGATCGCCGAGCCGATGAGGAGCCCTGCCAGGATGAGGAATATCTCATACGTCGTCATAGGCGCGATGCCCCGCTTTGGGGCATCGCTTGGCGTGGCGCAAAAAATGCGTATCCTTCGCGGCTGTGGGACAAGGAAATACTCAAATGCAACGGGACGCCCCAATTCGCCGCGCGCAGGCCGGCTTCAGTCTTATGGAACTGCTGGTGGCGCTTGTCATCCTGGCGCTTGTCATGGGGATCGTGGCGCCGCGCGTGATCGGTTATCTCAGCCGCGCGAAATCGCAGACGGCCGAAGCCCAGGTCAAGAATATCCAAGGGGCGCTGGATCTGTTCCTGATTGATGTCGGCCGGTACCCGACCGAGAGCGAGGGACTGGAAGCGCTGATGGAGGCGCCCGCTGGCGCGGCTGGCTGGTCTGGTCCCTATCTCGATGAAGAAGTCATGCCCGCCGATCCCTGGGGCACACCCTATTTTTATGCGTCTACGGAGGATGGGCTTCGTGTGCGGGTCTATTCCCTCGGCCGCGACGGGACAGAAGGCGGCGCCGGCGAAGACGCCGATATTGGCCGCCCGGCGACGCCTCAGTAACACGGGCCGGGTTCGGGCAGCGCTGCGCCTGCTGCGAGGGAGGGCTCCGGGCCGGCGGCGCGCTCCTCGATCAGCCGGCGGCTGCCGGACAGTGCGAATTCCTGCGGACCGTAGGTTGTGGCCGTGCCGGTCAAGAAGCCGGATCGTGTCTGTGCGATTACCTCGATGATGACAGGCTCGGCCGCAAACGGCGCGGACCCCTCCGCGCTTTCAGCCCAGGCGGACTCTTCCAGGGTCGTGCCAGCGCGCGTGCCAAAACCGGCAACCGCGGCCAGTACTTCCGGTGACGCGTAAAGTGGATCCACTTGCGTGGTGTATGCATG
>JBBSAZ010000244.1:0-2605 GCA_038251755.1 Caulobacterales bacterium | reverse complement strand
TTTCAACATCTCCGTGCCCGGACCTTCCAACGGCACGGTCTGGATCTGCCCGGCAAACCGGTCCGGAATATTGCGGCCTGAGCTCACGATATTCGTGCGGATCACGCCGGGGCAGAGCACCGAGACGCCGATCCCGCGCGCCGCCAGCTTCGGCCGCAGGTCTTCCGACAGCGCCACCACGCCGAACTTCGTCACGTCATAAGACGGGTTCGTCAGCGCCACCATGCCCGCAATCGACGCTGTCGAGACAATCTGCCCGCCTTCGCCATGCGCCTCGATCAGCGGCCCGAAAATCTCGATGCCCCAGACGACCGAGAGCAGGTTCACCCCCAGCACCCAGTTCCAGCCCGCATCATTCCAGGTGCCATAATCGCCCCCGCCGCCGACGCCGGCATTGTTGACGAGAATGTGCACCTTGCCGAACCGCGCGATGGTCTCGTCGGCGGCGCGCTGCAGGTTGTCCTTCAGCGACACGTCCGCCACCACGCCTTCGACATCGGCGTTCGTCGCGCGCAAGGAAGCCACCGCCGTGTCGAGCGCTGCCTTCTCGATATCGCACAGCATCACCTTGACCCCCGCCTGCGCCAGCGCCGTCGCAATGCCGAGCCCGATGCCGGACGCCGCGCCGGTCACGAACGCGGTCTTGCCCTCGAGTGATTTCATGAATTCCTCCCTGATTTTTGCCCATCCTGCGCCCGCCGCACCGGCCGCGCAATCGGCTCCCCCGCGTCAGCTTTGACCGCCGGCCGTTCGTCTGCGAGAACTTGCCCGATGTCCGCAGACCTCATCCTCGACACGCTGGAGCGCGCCAGCGAAAAGTGCGCCGATCCCGCGCCGCTGATCTACCGGCGCCTGTTCGAACTGCGCCCGGAATTCGAATCCCTCTTTGTCATGGACACCGATGGCGGCGTGCGCGGCTCGATGCTGACCACCTGTTTCAACGCCATCCTCGGCCTGATCGAAGGCAGCGACACGCAGCGCGTGATCATCTCGTCGTCGCGCTTCGCGCATGACGGTTACGGCGTCGCGGCGCCGGATTTCGACCTCTTCTTCATCGCCATCCGCGACACGTTTCAGAACCTGCTCGGCCCGGACTGGACACCCGAGACGGACGCCGCCTGGGCGCATCTTCTTTCTGGCATCAGGGACATCGAATAAGCGCTGGCCTCTCCGATAGGTGTCCGTTACGCTGCGTCAAATACGATCCGGCAGAACAGGGGCCCGCCGTCATGACCGACTCGCAAACCGGAACCTACGGCGCCATGTCGCGCGCGAACCACTGGATCGTCTCGCTCGCCTTCTTCGGCATGCTGACGGTCGGGTTCATTCTCTCGAATGATGTGCTGCCCCGCGAAGAGGCAGGCGCCCTGCGCAATCTGCACAAGGCCACGGGCACCATCTTGCTGCTCGTGGTCGCCTGGCGCGTCACATGGCGCCTGCGCCAGGGCTTCCCCGCGCCGGTGCCTGGCGTCGCGGCCTGGCAGGTCACCGCCTCGCGCCTCGTGCATTGGGGCCTGCTCGCCGCCATCCTCATCATGCCAATATCAGGCGTGCTGATGTCGCTGCTCGGCGGCCGGCCGATCGATATCTTCGGACTGTTCGCCATCCCGCCGCTCGCCGAGATCGAAGGCGCCGGCAAACTCGCCCGCGCCGTCCACGGCTACGCCGCCTGGGCGCTCGTCGCGCTCATCACGCTGCACGTCGCCGCCGCTTTGAAACATCTGATCGTGGACAAGGACGCCACGCTCGCCCGCATGGTCTCGGGCAAGACGGCCGAAGCCTAGCCGCTACTCGAACTTGAACTCGACGCCGATCTCGAGGCCGCTTTCCCAGCGCTTCAGGCAGGTGCGCGGATACTTGAACTGCGGCAGGCGCAGCTCGAACTCGTCCGGCAGCAGCACGCCTTCCGGCACCGCGATGCGCGCCCCGCCCGGCGAGACATCGCGCACTTCCACTTCCTGCTTGCGGAACCAGCCGAGCTTGATCAGCCCGCGCGCATCAACGCGCACCCGCTGGCCGCGCCGGTTGAATTTGCCCACTTCGAGACGTTGGGTATGGAAGGGCTGGCTGGACATGACGGTTCCGGGGCTGGTTCTGGGCAGGCTTCAGCGTGGTTATCGCACAAAGGTGTAAAGGCTTGGCGAAACCGCTTGTCACAATTTGGGAACCGGGCATTTACCATTCGGCTACTCTTTGAAGGACCAGACACGCTATGAGCGCAGACGTATCGATCCGCCAGCAGGGCGGCCTCGGCCGCATCACGCTCACACGGCCCTCGGCCCTGCACGCCCTCAACACGCCGATGTGCGCCGCCATCCTGGAGGCCGTCACCCGCTGGGCCGGCGACCCTGCCATCCAGCTCCTCTGGATCGACCATCAGGACGGCACGCGCGGCTTCTGCGCCGGCGGCGACATCCGCATGCTGGCCGAAAGCGGGGCAGGGGACGCCTCGGATGCGCGCGATTTCTTCCGCACCGAATACCGCATGAACGCCGCCCTCGAGGCCTTCCCGAAGCCCATCCTCGCCCTCATCGACGGCGTCACCATGGGCGGCGGCGTCGGTCTCTCCGTCCACGGATCGCACCGCATCGCCACCGAGCGTACC
>JBBSAZ010000243.1:0-2608 GCA_038251755.1 Caulobacterales bacterium | reverse complement strand
TACGGACTGGTCATGTGCGGAGTCTCCCGTTCTGCCGGCGCAGTGTTCGCGCCGGGGCCCGTGAGATCAATCCTTGCCCGCGCGGCAAGCCGCGCCGCCGGTCAGTTGAGCGGAACGGGGGAGGCGAGCGTCGCCGTCTTCGCCGCCTCGACCTCGCGCATCAGGCGCAGCATGTTGCCGCCCCAGATCTTGGCGAGATCGTCTTCCGAGTAACCCGCCTCCAACAGCGCGGCGGTGACTTTCGGAAGCTCGGTGATATCCGCCATGCCGGTGACGCCGCCGCCGCCGTCCCAGTCCGCGCCGATCCCGACATGGTCCGGCCCGACCAGCTCCAGCGTATACAGCAGGTGTTCCATGAACTTCTCGAATGTCGATCTCGGCGGCGGATAAGTTTTGTCTATCTCATCGCGCGCTGCCCGATACGCCTCGATTGTCTCCGGCGTCATCTTCGAAAAGTCCGTGCCATATTCGGCTTCCATGGCAGCAATGGCGGCGAGGCGCTCAGGCGTCGCGGCCAGCGCTTCAAGATAGGCGCCATAAGCATTCACCTGGATCACGCCGCCATCATCGGCGATCGCCTTCAGCAGATCGTCCGGCAGGTTGCGCGGATGGTCGTAAACACCCTTCGGCCCGGAATGCGAGAGGATCAGCGGCGTGGTCGACAGCGCCAGCATGTCGCGCACCGTATCGTCCGAGGCATGCGAGCCATCGAGGAGAAGGCCAAGCCGGTTGGCTTCCCGCACCAGATCCTCACCGATTGGGCTCAGCCCGCCGAAGGCCGGCGTCACATCGGTCGCACTGTCCGCAAACTGATTGTTCCGGAAATGCACGGGCGCCACCATCCGCAGACCGCCCGCATAGAAAGTCTCGAGCAGCGTCGCATCCTTCCCGAGCGGGTAAGCGTTCTCCATGCTCTGGAACACGATCTTCTTGCCGCTGGCAAAAATCCGCTCGGCATCCGCCGCCGTGAAGGCAAGCTCCACGTCGTTCGCATACTTCGCCGCAAACTCGCGGATCGATATCTGCCGGAGGATCGCTGCTGTCCGCGCGGAATTGAGGGAGGCATCGTCCAGCGGACCCTGCGTCGTGAAGATCACCCAGAAGCCGCCGTCCAGCCCGCCCTCGATCATGCGCGGCAGATCCACATGCGTGCCGTCCACGTCAAAGCTGCCGCGCTTGGAAAAGGTGTACTCGGCGGTGTGGAAGTAGGCCGGCGTGTCGAGGTGGCTGTCGAGCACCAACAGGCTCTGATGCAGGGTCTCGGCGGGAGACAGGGCCGGCGCCTCGGCAGCCGGAGTCTCACCGGGAGCCGTCGTCGCCCCTGGTGTACACCCCGCCAGCAGAATCGCCGGAAGGGCGAGAAGCATGTTTTTCATTTGAAGCCCCAAAATACCGAGAAAACTTGTTCGCTGGCGCCATCATGCCGCCGCAGCACCTGACGTCAACAACTCACCGTCAGGCAGCGCCAAACACCCGCTCAAAGATCGTGTCGGCGTGCTTGAAATGATATTCCAGGTCAAAAAGTGCATCAATTTCGGACGGCTTCAGCTTCGCCGTGATTTCCGCGTCGCCTTTCAGCAGCACGTCGAGATCGCCTTCCTTCTTCCAGGTCCGCATCGCATTGCGCTGAACGAGCCGGTAGGCATCCTCGCGGCTGAACCCCTTCTCGACCAGCGCCAGCAATATGCGCTGCGAATTGTGCAGCCCGCCCATGCTGTTGATCGTGCGCAGCATGTTCTCCGGATAGACAACAAGGTTCTCGACCACGCCGCCAAGGCGGTGCAGCGCAAAATCGAGATGGATGGTCGCATCCGGCCCGATTCCGCGCTCCACGGAGGAGTGGGAGATGTCCCGCTCATGCCACAGCGCCACGTTTTCCAGCGCGGGCGTCACCGCCGAACGCACGAGGCGCGCGAGGCCGGTCAGGTTCTCCGTCAGCACCGGATTGCGCTTGTGCGGCATCGCGGACGAACCCTTCTGCCCGGCCGAGAAATACTCCTCGGCCTCCAGAACTTCCGTACGCTGAAGATGCCGGATTTCCGTCGCCAGTCGCTCCACCGACGAGGCAATCACGCCCAGCACCGCAAAATACATCGCATGCCGGTCGCGCGGGATCACCTGCGTCGAAACCGGCTCTATCCGCAGGCCGAGTTTCGCTGCCACATGTTCCTCAACGCGCGGATCAATGTTGGCAAACGTGCCGACAGCGCCGGAGATCGCGCAAGTCGAGACTTCCTCGCGCGCGATCAGCAATCGTTCGCGCGCCCGCTGGAACTCTGCATGAAAGCCCGCGAGTTTCACGCCGAACGTTGTCGGCTCCGCATGGATGCCATGGCTGCGCCCGATGGTCGGCGTATACTTGAACTCGTAGGCGCGCGTCTTCAGCGCCGCCAGAACCCGGTCGATCCCGCCCAGCATCAGGTCCGCCGCGCGCACCAGTTGCACGTTGAGGCAGGTGTCGAGCACGTCCGATGAAGTCATCCCGAGGTGCAGGAACCGCGCCTCGTCGCCCACATGCTCCGATACGTTGGTCAGGAACGCGATCACGTCATGCTTCACTTCGCGTTCGATCTCGTCGATCCGGTCGACGTCGAAGGCGGCCCGCTCG
>JBBSAZ010000242.1:0-2611 GCA_038251755.1 Caulobacterales bacterium | reverse complement strand
GCACGCGCATCGCGACCGCCATGTCCGACGGATGCGTCGCGATGCACTGTTCGCTCGTGCCAAGCACCGCGTGGATCCGGTTGTACCCGCCCACTGCGGAACAGCCGCTGCCGGGCTGGCGCTTGTTGCACGGCTGCGCCGAGTCGTAGAAGTAATAGCAGCGCGTGCGCTGCAAGAGGTTGCCGCCGGTGGTCGCACGGTTGCGCAGCTGGCCCGAGGCCCCGGACAGCAGAGCTCGGCTCAGCACCGGGTAGCGGTGGCGCACGCGGGAGTCTGCGGCCAGGTCGCTGTTGCGAACCAACGCGCCGATGCGCAATCCGCCATCGTCCGCATCCTCGATGTGGTCCAGACCGACTCGATTCACATCGACCAGGTGTTGCGGCGTCTCGATCTGCAGCTTCATCAGATCGAGCAGGTTGGTGCCACCCGCGACGAAGCGCGCGCCGGGTGCGGCGGCTACCGCCTTGGCGGCCGCCTGCGGGCTGTCGACCCGTTCGTAGGTGAAGGCCTTCACTGCGTGGCCTCTGCCACTTCGCTGATCGCATCGACGATATTCGGATACGCGCTGCAGCGGCACAGGTTGCCGCTCATGCGTTCGCGAATCTCGTCGCCCGTGAGCGGCGCATCCAGCGCTTCGAGATCGACGCTGACATGACTGGGCATGCCCTCGCGGGCTTCTGCCAGCATGCCCACCGCAGAGCAGATCTGTCCGGGCGTGCAGTAGCCGCACTGGAAGCCATCGTGAGTCAGAAAGGCCTGTTGCATGGGATGCAACTTGATGCCATCAGCGACCGTCGCTTGCGCCTGTTCGCAGGCCGAAGCCAGTGCCGGCAACCCCTCGATGGTGACCACGTCGTCGCCCTCAACCATGACCGCCAGCATCAGGCAGGCGTTGACGCGCCGGCCCGCGACCAGCACGGTGCAGGCACCGCATTGGCCCTGGTCGCACCCCTTTTTGGAGCCGGTCAACTTCAGATGCTCGCGCAGCGCATCGAGCAGCGTGGTGCGCGGGTCGATCGCGAGCCTGTGAGTCCGCCCGTTGACGTTCAGCTCACAGGCCATCGTGACAGCCGGCTCTGGCGTAGGGGCCCGAGTGGCTTCAATGCGCTTCACTCAGGCGCGGGCAGTCGCCTGCCCCATCAGGTGAAGGGCAGCGGCGTTGAAAGCGGCGATGTCGTCCGGTTTGCGGCTGGTGACCAGGTTGCCGTCGACGACGACCTCCTCGTCGACCCAGGTCGCGCCGGCATTGCGCAGGTCGGTCTGCAACGAGGGCCAGCTCGTCATCCGCCGGCCCTTGGCCGCGCCGGCTTCGACGATCGTCCACGGGCCATGGCAGATTGCCGCGACCGGCTTGCCGGCGTCGAAGAATGCCTTGACGAAAGCGACGGCCGCCTTGTCTGTGCGCAGCTTGTCGGGGTTCATGACGCCGCCTGGCAACAGCAGCGCATCGTAGTCGTCGGCGCGGGTTTCGGCGACGGTGGCATCGACGGTGACGCGTTCACCCCAGTCGGCCTTGCTCCAGCCGCGAATCTGCCCGTTTTTCAGCGAGACGATATGGGTCGCGGCGCCGGCGGCGTCAAACGCGCTGCGTGGCTCGAGCAATTCGGATTGCTCGAAGCCGTCGGTAGCGAGGATGGCGATCTTCTTTCCCTGCAGGGACTGCGTAGCCATGGCAATAGTTCCTTCGTGGCGTGGCGCCCCACGGCGCCGTCGCAGGTCGAGGGCAAGGCGTGTGCCCTTTCTGGCGCGGCGACGGGCCATCGGCTTCGTAGCGAATGGACAAGAGGGCTGTCAAAGATAAGTACCTCCGTGGTGCAAGCCCCCCGGCAAGGCATCGACGAGGCCTCGGGCATCCGCTCCTGAGGCCTTTGCCTGCCAAGCGCCCTTGATCTTGTCGCGGCTCGTAGCGGCCTTGCCGCCCGCTTTTTGTGCCCCGGACACGACCGGGGCTCGGTTGCAATGAATAAAGTATTCTTACTAAGAAGCCTTCAACGCCGGGCAGTCGAAGGGCAGGCTGCCTGAGTCGCGGACCGTGCTGGATTCATTGCTCGCGCGTGTCATGCGGAAACGGTGCTGCTCGGGTGGCGCGAGGCACTCATCGCATCGGCGCAATGGCGACGCAGGCGCCACTACATTGTCGGCACAGGCCTCGGCGTAGACTTGTTGGTACTCGGCGCTGTGGCGTATGCCTTCGTTGCCGCAAGCGCGGCCCACGTCTGCGCAGGCGGCCTGCTAACCCTGTCACTCCGCGCTTGCTGCGGCAGAACCTCTTAGCGAGGCTCGTACATCAGTGCGACGAAGGCGGAGCGGGGAGTTTCGCTAACCGTAGAGAGCCCTTGGTATTCCGCGTGGACATCCAGTGGTATCGGGGTGACTGGCGCTAAGCGGATACCCCTTACGTTCATCCAGTATCTATGCACCACGCTCGGTGCGTATCTCGTCCCTCAATTCGCGTCGTGCAGCGGGAGCGTGACAACAAATTCACTACCCTGTCCCAGCCCCTCGCTACGCGCTTCGATATCCCCGCCGTGCATCTCGACCAGCTGTTTGACCAAGGCCAAGCCTATGCCAAGGCCGGTGTTGGAGCGCTCTATCGGATTCTCGAGTTGGG
>JBBSAZ010000241.1:0-2670 GCA_038251755.1 Caulobacterales bacterium | reverse complement strand
GTCCAACTTTTTTGAACTCGCGGTTGCGGTGGCGATCAGCCTGTTCGGCCTCAATTCCGGCGCCGCGCTGGCCACCGTCGTCGGCGTGCTCGTCGAAGTGCCGGTGATGCTGTCCCTCGTCGCCTTCGCCAATCGCACGCGCGCAAAGTTCGCCCCTTTCGAGACGGAGTAGCCATGAAAATCCTTTTCCTCTGCGTCGCCAATTCCGCCCGCAGCCAGATGGCCGAAGGCCTCGCCAGGCATCTAATCGGGCCCGGCGCCGACATCATGTCGGCCGGCTCCGTGCCGACGAAGCCGAACCCCTATGCCATCGAAGCCATGAAAAGCCGGGGCATCGACATCAGTGCGCACACGTCGAAATCCTTCGCGTCGCTGGACGCGGCGGCCTTCGACTATGTCATCACCCTCTGCGCCGAGGAGATCTGCCCCTGGCTGCCCGGCAAGACGCAGCGCCTGCACTGGCCCATCGACGATCCGGCCAGTTCCGACCCCGCCTTGACGCCGGAAGACTTCCGCGCCCGCTTTGCCGCCGCCCGGGATGAAATCGAAGCCAAGATCGACGCCTTCCGCCGGGAGGCGGCAGGGTCTAAGACCGGCTGATCATGCTGGAATACTCGGTCACCGCGAAACGGATCGACGCGCACGGCAGCGAAGCCCGCGCCAAGGACGCGACCCTTGTCCTGGATACCGACCTTGCCGGGCGCCCGGATGCATTCAATCCGGCCGAGCTGTTTCTTGCCGCCATCGCCGCCTGCATCCTGAAAGGCATCGAGCGGGTGACACCCCTGCTGGGGTTCCGTCTCGACGGGGTCGAGGTCCGGCTGCACGGGGAGCGCCAGGATTCGCCGCCAAAAATGACCTCCGTGACCTATGAAATCATCGTCCAGACCGAAGAGACGGACCAGCGGCTCGAGCTGCTGCACAAGAATGTCCGCAAGTATGGCACCATCTCCAATACGGTCGCAGACGCCACAAACCTCACCGGGTCCATCCGCCGCGGCTGAGCCGGATGGCCTGCCGCAAGGGAAAACAGGCCCGGTTTCTGTGTGCGATTTGTACCCGGAATTGCCGTTTGGGCTCGCCAAGCCCTCCGACGCAGGCTAAGAGCACGCCAAACCAAACTGTTTCGGGCTGAGAGTCACACCATGATCCATCCTTCGCTCATTGCCATCGGCGCCATTGTCCTCGTGTTCGGCATTCTGAACCTCATCGAGTTCAAACGCCTCGACTAGTCTCGAAAGGGCAGGTGCCATGCCCGATCCCATCCTGATCGCCTCGCTTCTCGGCGGCCTCGTCCTTCTGGCCCTCGGGGGTGATCTGCTCGTGCGCGGCGCCGTCCGCGCCGGCCGGGCGATGGGCGCGACCCCTCTGATTGCGGGCATTTTCATTGTTGCCCTCGGCACCTCGCTGCCGGAGATCTTCGTCTCGGTGAACGCCGCCTTCAGCGGCAGTCCGGGCCTCGCTGTCGGCAATATTGTCGGCTCCAGCATTGCCAACGTCTTCCTCGTCCTCGCCATCCCGGCCCTCATCTTCCCCATCATGGCCGGTGGCCCGGGGCAGGGACGCGCCCTCTTCGCCACCCTCCTCGCCACGGCGCTGTGGATCGGCATGACAGCGGTGATGCCGCTGAATCCGCTGGTCGGCATCTGTTTCCTCTGTGTACTGATCGGCTATACCGGCCTCAGCCTGTTTGCCGCCCGGCGCGATGAAGTCGCCGGCAAGCCGACCGGTGTGCGCGAACATAAGCCCGAAGGCCCGCCCCTCTGGCGCGCCCTGATCTATCTCCCCCTCGGCGCCGCCGCCCTCGTCTTTGCCGCCGGACTGATCGTCGACGGCGCGGACGGTCTCGCCCGCGTGGCCGGCATTCCGGAAGAATATATCGGCCTCACCCTCCTCGCCGTCGGCACGTCACTGCCGGAGATCGGCGCCTCGATTGCCGCCGCCGCCCGCAAGCGCGGCGATGTGCTGGTCGGCAACATTCTCGGCTCCAACATCATCAACATCCTCGGCGCCGGCGGCATCGTCGCGATGAGCGGCGAAGTACGCATCGCCCGCCTGTTCCACACCTATGACCACTGGGTGATGGGTTTTGCCGCCGTCGTGCTCGCTGTCCTGATCCTGACCAAGGCGAAGATTGGCCGCCTCATGGCGCTGCTCCTGCTGCTGCTCTACGCGCTCTATATCTACGGCCTCGTCAACGGTGTCAGCCTGCTCGGCCTGTATGAATTGGTTGCCGGATGAAGCCCGGCGGCGCGATTGTCACAGGTGCCGGCGCCCGCCTTGGCCGCGCGATGGCCGAAGCCCTCGGCGCAGATGGCTGGGCCGTTGCAATCCACTATCGCGGCTCGAAAGCCGGCGCCGAAGACGCCGCCGCGACGATCCGCAAGGCCGGCGGGCGCGCCGAACTTGTCGCCTGCGACCTCGCGGACGAAGCCACCCGCGCGGGCCTTCTGGCGGAAGCGGCCCGCAAGCTTGGGCGCCCGGTCTCGCTGCTCGTCAAGTCCGCGTCCACCTTCGCCGATGATACGGCTACGGACCATTCCCGCGCCGACTGGGACCATCATTTCGAACCGAACCTGCGCGCCCCCATTCACCTCGCCCAGCAACTCGCCCGGGCGCTTCCGGCCGGCGAGAAGGGCCTCGTCATCAACCTGATCGACCAGCGCGTCT
>JBBSAZ010000240.1:0-2673 GCA_038251755.1 Caulobacterales bacterium | reverse complement strand
CGCGAAGATGGCTGCGAGGAAGACGGTGGAGTCGATGCCGCCGGCTTCAGCGTAAGCTGGGAGGGCGAGGGCCGCGAGGGCGAGGACGGAAAGGGCGCGTTTCATCATTTGAGCCTCTCACTGACGGTGGCGCCATTGCGGGTGAGCAGCATGGCTTTGACGATTTCATCGTCCGTATCGAGATTGAGTGCGCCGCCTTCGCCGGTGATCAGCGGCAGGAAAGCGAGCAGGTTCTTGGCGTAGAGCGAGGAAGAGTCCGCCGGCAGTCGGGCGGGCAGGTTCGAGAAGCCCGCGACCTTAACGCCGTTCACGTCGACAATTTCGTCGGCTTTCGAGAGCGGGCAGTTGCCGCCCTGGCTGACGGCCATGTCGACGATCACTGCGCCGGGCTTCATCGATTTCACCATCGCCTCGGTGATCAGCACGGGCGCCGGGCGGCCGGGGATCAGGGCGGTGGTGATGACGATGTCCTGCTTGGCGATGTGGGTGGCGGTGAGGGCGGCCTGTTTCGCCTGGTATTCCGGCGACATTTCCTTGGCATAGCCGCCGGCGGTTTCGGCGGCCTTGAACTCGTCATCCTCGACCGCGATGAACTTGGCGCCGAGCGAGGCGACCTGTTCCTTGGCGGCGGGGCGAACGTCGGTCGCGGTCACCACGGCGCCGAGGCGGCGGGCGGTGGCGATCGCCTGCAGGCCGGCAACGCCGACGCCCATGACGAAGACTTTCGCCGGGGCGATCGTGCCGGCGGCGGTCATCATCATCGGCATGGCGCGGCCATAGATCTGGGCGCCTTCGATGACGGCGCGGTAGCCGGCGAGGTTCGACTGGGACGACAGAGCGTCCATCGACTGGGCGCGGGTGATTCGCGGCGTGAACTCCATCGAGAGGCCGGCGATCTTCTTGGCGTTGAGCGCGGCGACTTCGCTCGCCTCATAGGCGAAGGGCTCCATCAGCGCGATCAGGGCCGCGCCATCCGGCAGCGCCGCGATCTCGCCCGGCTCAGGCCGGCGGACCTTGAAGATGATGTCGGCGCCTGCAGCGGCCGCAGCGGCGCCAGCGGCAATGGCCGCGCCGGCTTCGGTGAAGGCGTTGTCGGGGAAGCCCGCAACGGTGCCTGCGCCGGATTCTATCGTAATCGTGTGGCCGAGGCCCACGAGCTTCTTGACGGTCTCCGGAGTTGCCGCCACGCGGGTTTCTCCAGAGCGCCTTTCTTTCAGAACAGATATCTTCATGGCGCCCTGAATTAGGTTAAACGTTGCGCTGTGCAACTGTTATTTTGGAGGTTTGAGGCATGAGCTTGTTTAGTCTAGCTAACAGGACGGCCTTGGTGACCGGGGCGTCGAGCGGCCTGGGGCGCCATTTCGCAGAGGTTCTATCCCAGGCGGGGGCCACGGTCGTGCTGGCCGCGCGGCGGATGGACAAGCTGGAAGAGGTGGCGGCCGAAATATCCGGAAGGGGCGGCGAGGCGCTGCCCGTGGAGATGGACGTGACAAGCGAGGCTTCGGTGAGCGGGGCGTTTTCCGAGATCCGGGAGGCGCTGGGGCGGCCGTGCGATATCGTCATCAACAATTCCGGCATGTCGCGCGAAGGCTGGTTTCGCGAACAGAGCGAGGACGACTGGAACGCGGTGATCGATACTAACCTGACCGGCGTCTGGCGGGTGGGCAAGCATGCGACGAATGCCCTGATTGAAGCGAAGGCGAAGGGGTCGATCGTCAACATCGCATCTATCACGGCGCACCGGACGCAGATGATGACGACGGCGTATTGCGTCTCGAAGGCCGGGGTGGACCACCTGACGCGGCACATGGCGCTGGAAAATGCGCGCTATGGCATCCGGGTGAACGCGATTTCGCCGGGGTATTACAAGACGGCGATCAATGACGAGTATCTCGAGTCCGAAGCGGGAGAGGCGATGCGCAAGCGGATCGCGTTTCGCCGGTTTGGCGAATACCGGGAGCTGGACGGGGCGCTGCTGCTGCTGGCCTCGGACGCGGGGAGTTACATGACCGGCTCGACGATTGTTGTGGATGGCGGGCATTTGCTGAGCAGTCTTTGATGGATTGCTCGGCGCTGTTGCTGAGCCCCCCGGTCTCAGCGCGCCTGCGCCTTCGCTTTACTCGCGTGGGCGCGATGCGTCAGGCGTAGGCGTTTTGGCAGAAGGCATCGGGGCTGGCCGGGACAGGTTTGCATTGCTGGGCCAGGCCCTCACCTCCCACCGCTTCGCTGCGGGCCCCTCTTCTCCCACTTCATGGGAGAGGGGTTAAGTCGTGCGCCCTTTACCCTTCTCCCGTGTCAACGGGAGGTGAGGGTCTTGGAGGCCAACCGTTTCGTGGCAAACGCCCCCGCTTGCGCGCCCGCAAAATATTCCCTACACCACGCCCACGCGAAAGGTGCCCGGGTCCGAAGCCCGGGTGAAAAGGGAAGCCGGTGAGAATCCGGCGCTATGCCCGTAACTGTCAGCGGGGAGTTTTGGGGCCACATGCCACTGGGAAACCGGGAAGGCCGCCTCAGGACGCTGATCCGCAGAGTCAGGAGACCTGCCTCTCGCCGTCGTTAGCTCGCCGCCCGGGACCAGGCGTAGGGCTGCGGAGGCACGCCTTCCGTTCATGCGACATGTCATGAACCCGCCGCGGGGCTTTGCTCCCGGCATTTGAAGGAGCTGTGGACATG
>JBBSAZ010000239.1:0-2746 GCA_038251755.1 Caulobacterales bacterium | reverse complement strand
TCGGGACGGCCTGGCCGAGCCAGCTTTCGGCGCTGGCAAACAACAGGCCGAAGCCGATGCCTTGGATCACGCGCGCGGCGCCCCAGGCGGCGATGCCGGGCACCATGCCCATCGCCAGGGCGCAGACGGCCGTGATCGCGGCGGCGGTCGCATAGAGGCGAATGGTGCCGTAGCGGCCCAGCAGGGCGGGTCCGCCCCAGGCGCCGGCCATGAAACCTGCCGAGTAAACCGCGCCGATCAGACCGGTGAGGGTTTCACCGGCCTTGAGTTCGGTCAGCCCGACCGGCGTTATCACGCCAAGAAAACTCGCAGCCGCCTGCATCAGGCAGATCGCAAGGATCAGGGTGATCACATTCCTGTAGCCTGTCATGCGTTCCCGGATCAGCGAAAGGTCATCGTCGCCTGGCGCACTGTCTCGCCTGTGTTGGACTTCACTTCAAGGCTCACGATTCCGGCGGCGCCATCGCGGCGCTGTCACAGGATATCCAGCTCCCTCAGCCAGTTTTCGAGAAGCGCGGGCCACACCGTATCGGGCGAATGGCTTCGCCTCAGGCCGAACGCATGCCCGCCGGTGGCGAAGATGTGGATCTCAGACGGCACACCCGCAACATTGAGCGCCCGCGCATAGATGGTGCTGTTGCAGATATCGTTGACCGGATCATCCCACGCCGAGACGAGGAAAGTTGGCGGCGTGTTGGCGGTGACCTTGAGCCCGGGATCAAGCTTGTCGCCGGAGCGGCAGATATGGCCGGGGAAGAACGACACGGCAAAATCCGGGCGGCTGCTGATATCGTCGATGGCATCGACCCGGTCATAGATCCGCTCGAAGATATTGCTTGTCTGGGCCACGAGATACCCGCCTGCCGAAAAACCCATCACGCCAATCTTCTTCGGATCGACGCCTAGTTCAGGCGCCATCGAGCGCACCAGCCGTATCGTGCGCTGGGCGTCCTGAAGGGCCGGCGGCCGTTCCGGCTCCCGGGAACACTGGCAGGTATCATCCCAGTGATGATTGGTTCCCGGAACGCGGTACTTGGAGAGTATGCAGGTGATCCCTCTCGCCGCGATCCAGTCGCAGATTTCCGTGCCTTCAAGGGTCACGACGACGGCCTTGAAGCCCCCACCCGGGAAAACAATGATCGCGGCGCCGGTGTTCTCACCCTTCGGCGGATAAATCGTGATCGTCGGATCGCTCACATCGAAGACCGCTTGCGAAATATCGCCGCTCACCGCTTCTGGCGAAACACGCGTCAGAACGCGCTCCGGCAGTTGCGTGCCGACATCGGCGCCCGGGGCGCCATCTGGCCAGATGGGCAGTTGCCGCAACCCGGAGGGCGGCTCCCAGACCCCGGTTGTCCAGGATAACTCCGGCTCCGGTTCGGATGCCGGCTGAGCCGTCACCTGAGCCTCGGCCACGGCAGAACCGTTCGTCTCTGCGCATCCAGAGAGGACCGAGCCGGCCAGCAGCAATGCTGCAAAGACAAACTTACCGCGCACTGATGTTTCCTCCGACTGGATCGACCTCAACCGGACGTCAACGGAACGCCGCTGTCGTCTCGCGCACGGTCTCGCCTGCGTTCGACTTGATCTCGAGGCTGACCGTTCCAGCCGTCCAGTCGATGCCGATCGCGCCGAAATTCTCCGGCGGATACCCTTCGCCGACCTGCGCGCGGTCCATCTCAGCCGTCGTCTCCGCAAACGCCACGTTCAGGGATGAGGCGGTAAGTTCGTAAGCCGGATAAGGCAGGGCGGCATCGTCCTTGTAGAGGAACGCCGTGTGCCGGTCGCCGGACACGAACATCACGCCCTTGGCTTCAGTTTCGCGCACCAGGCGGTAGAGGCGTTGCTGTTCCAGCGGCATCGTTGCCCAGGCTTCAAAGCCGTGGCCATCGGTCGGCAGCACCTGGATGGAGGAGACGATCAGGCGCAGGTCGGCCGGGTCCTGCAGCCGGTTTTCCAGCCAGGTCCACTGGTCGTTGCCCAGCATGTCCTGTTCCGAATCGGCGGAAGGAATGTATCGCTCCTTGCCCGTCTTGCCCCATTCGTCCGTCGGCGTCAGCGCCGAGCGGAAGAAGCGCGTATCCAGCACGATGATCTGCGTCCGCTGGCCTTCGGGGCCGAAGGTCCGCGCGTAATAGGTGCCCGGGTATGCGCCGACATCTTCGTTCTCGAGGCCCCAGAAACGCTCATGGATTCGCTCGGCCAGGCGGCGGAAGGGGAATTCCTTGCCTGCGTCGTTGGCGCCGTAGTCATGGTCGTCCCAGGCCACCATCATCGGGAACTTGGCGCGCACGGCCTTGAAATCCTCGCGGGCGGCAAGGTCGGCGTAACTGGCGCGCAATTCATTCAGTTCCGGCTGGTTGTTGACATAGGCCGGGCCGTCACGGTCGCCGTAGACATTGTCTCCGATCATCAGGAAGAGGTCTGCGCTTTCGGCGGCCACGGACCGCATCGACGCGCTGTCAGGCTTTTCTTCGTCCAGGCAGGAGGCGACCAGAATGCGCGTCAGCGGTTTGCCCGCATCCGGCAGCGCCAGGCCAGCCGGCGCGCGGGGGTAGAAGTCGTCGGGCAGCGAACGGTAATAGGGCTCGAGCGCTTCATCGGCGCTCTTCGGGGTGAACACCTCTCCGATCAGCGGCAATTCGGCGGGAGACTGGCAGGCTGCCAGCACAGACAGGATTGCGAGTGATGTGAGTTTTTTCATGATTGCCTCCTCAGCGCCGGACAGGCCCTGAGGAGACTCCTA
>JBBSAZ010000238.1:0-2747 GCA_038251755.1 Caulobacterales bacterium | reverse complement strand
ATCTTCACGGCCGTATGCGCCGGGCTGGTCGTCGCCCCGCCGATCAGCAGCGGCTGCGTCATGCCGCGCCGCTGCATCTCGCTGGCCACATACACCATCTCGTCAAGGCTCGGCGTGATCAGGCCGGAAAGTCCGATTATATCCGCCTTCTCCTTCACTGCCGTGTCGAGAATCTTGTCCGCCGGCACCATAACGCCGAGGTCGATGATGTCATACCCGTTGCAGGCCAGCACCACGCCGACAATGTTCTTGCCGATATCGTGCACATCGCCTTTTACCGTCGCCATCAGCACCTTGCCGTTGGATTTGGCCGTTGTGCCGAGACGGACCTTTTCCTCTTCCATGTACGGCTCGAGCCAGGCGACCGCCTGTTTCATCACGCGCGCCGATTTCACCACCTGCGGCAGGAACATCTTGCCGGACCCGAACAGGTCGCCGACGACATTCATGCCGTCCATCAGCGGCCCTTCGATCACATGCAGCGGACGGTCGACCGCGAGGCGCGCTTCTTCCGTATCCTGATTGATGAATTCGGAAATGCCGTGGATCAGCGCATACTCGATCCGTTTCTTCACCGGCGCCTCGCGCCAGGAAAGGTCCTTCTCCTGCGTCTTGCCTTTCTGACCTTTGAACCGTTCGGCATACTCGATCAGCCGGTCCGTCGCATCCGCCCGGCGATTGAGGATCACGTCCTCCACCCGTTCGCGCAGCTCCGGTTCGATATCGTCATAGATGTCCAGCTGGCCGGCATTCACGATGCCCATGTCCATGCCTGCGGGGACCGCGTAGTAGAGGAACACCGAGTGCATCGCGCGGCGCACCGGCTCGTTGCCCCGGAAGCTGAACGACACGTTGGAGAGACCGCCGGAAATATGGCATCCCGGGCAGGTCTCGCGGATCACCTTGGCCGCCTCGATGAAATCGAGCGCGTAATTGTTGTGCTCCTCGATGCCTGTCGCCACCGCAAAGATGTTCGGGTCGAAGATGATGTCCTGCGGCGCAAAACCGACTTCTTCCGTCAGTATACGGTAGGCCCGCTGGCAGATTTCGATCTTGCGCGCCCCCGTATCTGCCTGCCCCGCCTCGTCGAAGGCCATCACGACCACCGCCGCGCCATACGACAGGCACGCCCGCGCCTGTTCAGTGAACTTCGCTTCGCCCTCCTTCATGGAGATCGAGTTGACGATGCCCTTTCCCTGCACGCATTTCAGGCCCGCCTCGATCACCTCCCACTTGGACGAGTCGATCATCACCGGCACGCGCGCGATGTCCGGCTCTGCGGCGATCAGGTTCAGGAACGTGGTCATGGCGACGGCGCCGTCCAGCATCCCTTCGTCCATGTTGACGTCGATCACCTGCGCGCCGCTCTCGACCTGCTGGCGCGCCACTTCGACGGCCTCGCCATAGCGGCCATCGGTGATCATCTTCCGGAACACGGCCGAGCCGGTCACGTTGGTGCGTTCACCGATATTGATGAAGTTCCGAGAGGAGGCTTTCGTCATTTTCTTGTTTTCCCCGCATCAAGCGGCCAATTTCCATCCGCCACAGACGCATATCCGTCCACGGAGCGATTATACCAGTAGATCCAGGCCGTCTCGCCAGTTGCCGCGCCCGAATCGTCCAGCAGCGGCACCTTCAAGCGGAGATACAGCGACGTCTCCGGATCATCCGTCACGTCCTCGAACACGTCCATCGCCGGCACAATCCCCGCATCGCGCACGCGCCAGCGCAGGCCATGGCACAGCATCTCGCCCGCCACCACGCCTGGAAAGCCACCGAGGTCGACCATCCGCCCACGGAACCGGCAAGGCGCACCGAACGCGCCCGCCCCCGCCAGATCAAGGGCCGCAGGCGCGCCTGCAGCTCCTTGCTTCAGGAGGCCGTAGAACACAAACAGGTCTCCGCTTGTCGCTGCATCCGGCATCAAGACGCCACTTCAAACGGCTCAAGTCCTGACAACCGCAACGCCGGCTTCAATACCGGCACAACGCGCGGCGCCTTGCCCTTCGCGGCGCCGGCAATCGCGGCAATGTGCCGCGGGGTCGTGCCGCAGCAGCCTCCGAGCACATTGACCAAACCGCTCTTTGCCCACTCGCCGAGATGTCCGGCCGTCTGGTCCGGCGTCTCGTCATAGGCGCCGAAGGCATTCGGCAATCCGGCATTCGGATAGGCAATCACGCGCGTGTCGGCGACGCGCGAAATCGCGGCGATATGCTGGCGCATCAGGTCGGCGCCGAGCGCGCAATTGAGGCCGATCGCCCAAGGCCGCGCATGGCGCACCGAGTTCCAGAACGCCTCGGCCGTCTGTCCACTGAGCGTCCGCCCGGACGCGTCTGTGATCGTGCCGGAGATGATGATCGGCAAATCGATGCCTTCCCTCTCGCGCAGGTCGATCAGCGCCTTGATTGCGGCCTTGGCGTTCAGGGTGTCGAACACTGTCTCGATCAGGAACATGTCGATGAACGGCGCCATGGCTTTCGCCTGCGCATAATAGGCGTCCCGCACCTGGTCGAACGTCACGTCCCGGTAGCCGGGATCGGTCACCTTCGGGCTCAGCGACAGTGTCTTGTTCGTCGGCCCGATGGCGCCCAGCACGCCGCGCGGTTTGCCGTCCTGCGCCTCAAGCTTGCCCGCCACCTCGCGCGCAATCCGCGCGCCCTCGGCGGCAATCTCGTCGGCGAGGGCTTCCATCCTGTAATCCGCCATCGCGATGGTCGTCGCGCTGAACGTGTTGGTCTCCACGAAGT
>JBBSAZ010000237.1:0-2778 GCA_038251755.1 Caulobacterales bacterium | reverse complement strand
GCCCGACAGAGCGACACGTCCCCTCCCCGGAACGGGGAGGGCTAGGGTGGGGCGAGGCAAAGAGCAAACGCCGGACTTACGCCCACATCCCCGCAGCCCCCACCCCAGCAAAATCAACGCGCTACAAAAAACTTACCGGATCGAACGCCCCACCCCCACACCGGGTGTATAATCCGCGCAGACCGCAAACCCCTCCGCCCCCGGACCATCCCTGCGGCCCCCGCCAAACCAACCACCTCATCCAGAGCGAAGCATGCCCCTGCGAAGGCAGGGGTCGAAGGATGGGCCAAGCAGAGCAACCTGACCAACGCACGCCCTCATTCCGCCCGTGCGAGAGCAAGTGATAAAAAATGAGAATCTTTGAGAAAAGAACGCGGCTGAACGAGAAGGAAGCAGACCGAAATGGAGACGAAACGATAGAGAAAGGGAACGCTTCCGCGCCGCCAGCACAGCCGAACCGCCTGTTTTTACATAGAATTTCGGTCTTCGTCCCGGATCAGGTCTGGGACAAAACAGGGAATACGACCGACGGATGGTGCGTGATCGGATATTCCTGTGGTTCAGGTCAGCGCGTACCAGACGCAGGCGCCGGCGGTGGCGAGGATGACGATCAGCGACAGAAGCGTGCCAATCAGACGGCCAATTCCGGCGCCCGGCATGCCGCCCAGTCCGACCGCATGCAGTACCCGGGCAATCAGGAACGTCGCCCCCAGCGCGTGGATCAGCAGGACCGGCGCGGCCAACAGGCCGAGGCCAACAAGTCCCAACAGGACGACCGGGACATCTTCCACCGCGTTGCCCTGAACCCGGATGGCGCGGGTCATCGCCTCGTCATTGCCGTCGCCGAGATTGATCTTCCTGGACGACCGAACGCGCCCCACATTCAGTTTCAGGATAAGCATGAGCAGGGCGAAAAGGCCGATATAAAGCGTCGTGGCGGCGATGGGGGTCATGCGGGGTTCCTCGTGAAAGGCGACACCCCTAAACCGCTTCGCCGCGTTACCAAACCCCTACATTCGGCGCGCTGGCCCAGGGCTCTTTCGGGGCCTGGGGTTTGCCTTTCTGGAGGAGTTCAACCGAGATGCCGTCCGGGGAGCGGATGAAGGTCATCCGGCCATCGCGCGGCGGGCGGGAGATGGGTACGCCGAGATCGGCGAAGCGCTGGGTGGCGGCGTAGATGTCTTCGACCTGGTAGGCGAGGTGGCCGAAATTGCGCCCGCCTGAATAGTCCTTCTCGTCCCAGTTCCAGGTCAGTTCGATCATCGGGATGTTCAGCGAGGTGGGCGAGGCGCCGGCCGGGACGCCGCCGCCGCGTTCGATGTCAGACGGGGAGGCGAGGAAGACGAGGGTGAAGCGTCCGGCCTCGTTGTCATAGCGCGTCACTTCGGCAAGGCCGAGGCCGTCGCAGAAGAAGCGCTTGGCGGCGTCGATGTCGCCGACGCGCACCATCGTGTGCAGGAATTCAACGCTCATGAATGGGTCTCCCGGAGGGTGCGCAGAACCTGTTTCAGGTTCGGCGGCGTGAGGGTGTGATAGCGGTGCATGGCGACCGCGAGCAGGCCGACGGTCAGGCCGAAGAAGGCCAGGAAGAAGCTGAATGTGTGGATCAGCGTGCCGACTTCGAACACCGGCGGCTCTCCGGCGAGGCGCCAGAGGGCCGTCCACACCGTATTGAACAGCGCCGACAGCGGCGCCAGGAGCAAGGTGATGAAGACGGCGCACGCGTAGACATAGGTGCCGCGGCGCGGACCTTCGGCCCGCAGGTAGAGATCCGTGAACTCGGTCTCGTCGATCCCCGCCGGCAGTTCGCCCGCCTTCTGGCGTGCTTTCAGAAGCTCCGGGGCAAAGGCCTTGGCCTGCTTCCAGCGCAGGGCAAGGTGGACGCCCCAGGCGGCGACGGCGACGACAAGGGCGAAATAGACATACATGGCAGACCGCTTTGTTCCGGGTTCGGCGCCCGGTGGCCCGTCAATTCAGGCCCGGTGCGCGCGTTCGTAGACCAGCATGGCGCGCTTTCGCGCCACACCCCAGTGATAGTTATGTAGCCGGCCATCGGCTGCAAGGGCCCGGTGGCAGGGGATGAACCAGCTGACCGGGTTGGCGCCGACGGCGGCGCCAACCGCCCGGGCGGCCTTCGGCGCGGCGATGGTCTGGGCGAGGGCGCCGTAGGTGCGCGTCTCCCCGGCCGGAATCTCGAGCAGCGCCCGCCAGACCTGCCGCCGGAAGGGCGTGCCATAGAGGCAGACGGGCAAGGGCTCGCCCGCTTCAAATACGCGTGAGGCGAAGCGTTCGGCTTCGGCGTCGTCGCGTCTTATGTCCGCCCCGGGATAGCGCGCGGCGAGGTCGGCGAAGGCGTCCGCCTCGCTGCGGCCCTGATGCTCGAACCCGGTGCGGGCGGGCGCGCCCTCATCAATGAAGCCAAGCGCGACAAGGCCGCGTGGCCCGATCAGCCAGGCGCCGAGACCGAACGGGGTCGGCGCACGGCCAAGCACAAGCTCTGCGCCTTTGCCGCCGGCTTTCGCTTCGCCCGGGGTGAGGCCTTCATGCGCAATGAACAGGTCGTGCAGCCGGCCGGGGCCCGAGAGCCCGGTCTCCAAAGCTGCGTCAAGCACGCTGGCGCCGCCGCGCAGCAGGTCTCCCGCCGCCCCGTGCGCCAGGGCGCCCTGGTATTGTTTGGGACTGATCCCGGCCCAGCGGGTGAACTCGCGCTGGAAATGGTGGGGCGAGAGGCCGGCGGCCGAGGCGGCGGCGTCAAGGTCCGGCCAATCGGGCCAGGTC
>JBBSAZ010000236.1:0-2805 GCA_038251755.1 Caulobacterales bacterium | reverse complement strand
CAGCGCCGCATCCAGATGACGCGCGCCCAGGCCGAGCGCTTCTACGGCGTCCACCGCGAGCGTCCGTTCTTCGGCGAACTCGTCGATTTCATGGTTTCCGGCCCGGTCGTCGTGCAGGTTCTGGAGGGTGAAGACGCTGTTGCGAAGCACCGCGACGTGATGGGCGCCACCAACCCAGCCCAGGCCGCCGACGGCACCATCCGCAAACTGTTCGCCAAGTCGATCGGCGAGAACTCCGTGCACGGTTCCGACTCGGCCGAGAACGCCGCCCTCGAGATCGCCCAGTTCTTCTCGGAAGCCGACATCGCGGGCTAGGCCGAACGGATCTTGTCCCACATTGAAAACCGGCAGGGCAAATCCTGCCGGTTTTTTTGCTTTCAGGGCGCGCCGCTTCAGTCCTCTTCCGGAGGCTCGTTCGCGTTCATCCATTTGAGAAGGGGACGGAGGGGCAGGATCCAGCCGAAGCCGGCGACGAGATAGAAGACAAGCTGCAACCAACCAGATGCGTTCGTCAGGTGCGAGCCGGCGGTTCCGGCACCCCAGATCCAGAGCGCCATGAAGGCGAGCAACACAAGGACGGCGATGGGTTTACGCATGGGGCGGGCGGCGTCCTAGGGGTTTGGCGTGCGACGTTGGCGCCACTTGATTGCGCCGCTCTCTGAGTGATCTAGGCAGGATGCAAGCAAACGCAATTTCGCCTCTTGCCGCACGCTGGATCCGCGCCTGGTTGATCCTGCTAGGGCTGCTTGTCTATGCGACCATCCTCGTCGGCGGCGCAACACGGCTGACGGATTCCGGGCTTTCGATTACTGAGTGGCAGCCCGTCAAGGGCGCCCTGCCGCCGCTGGACGCGGCAAGCTGGATGGCAGAGTTCGACAAGTACCGGGAGACGACCCAGTACAAGCTGCAGAACAAAGGCATGTCGCTCGCCGAATTCCAGTTCATTTACTGGTGGGAGTGGGGGCACCGGCAACTGGGGCGGTTCATCGGTCTCGTGGCCGTAGTGGGGCTTGCCGCCTTCGCGGCGCGGCGCTGGCTGGGCGGCGGACTGGGCTGGAAACTGCTCGGTCTCGTCGCGCTCGGAGGCCTGCAGGGGGCCATCGGCTGGTGGATGGTGGCCAGCGGGATGGGCGATACGGACCGGGTGTCAGTCGCGCCTTACCGGCTGATGACGCATTTCTCGCTGGCGCTGCTGATTCTCTGCGTGATCACCTGGCTATGGCTGTCCCTGCGCGACGCACCGCGCCCGCAAGGTCCGGTGGAGGGCAGGCGCATTGCCATCGGCCTGCTGGCGCTCGTGTTCGTACAGATGGCCGCAGGCGCGCTGGTGGCGGGTCTGGACGCAGGTCGGAGTTACAATGACTGGCCGCTGATGGCGGGAGAGTTGATCCCCAGTCATTATATACAGGCCGATCTCGGCGGGCGCAGCTTCTTCGAGGGGCGCGCGGCGACGCAGTTCAATCACCGTTTCCTCGCTTACGCGCTTTGGGGCCTCAGCCTCTGGGCGGCGTGGCGCTACCGGGCGGGCGCGCTGGCGCGGCCATTTGCCGTGCTGGCGGCTTTGGTCAGCGTCCAGGCAGTGTGGGGCATCCTCACGCTTCTGAATGCCGCCCCCCTTACGCTCGCACTCGTGCATCAGGGGCTTGGCGTGATCGTGACACTGGCAGCGGTCTACCTCGTCTGGCGAGCCGCCGCGCCGGTTACTCGGTCACTGGCTCCAGCGTGATCTCGCTCGGGTCGATGAATACGACCTGATGCTCGCCAGCTGAATTTTCACCCGCCACGACGACAACGCCGCCCGGGAAGCCGCCAGCCGGCAGGGTACCCTGCGCCGTGATGGCGGTCGGATTGCGGGGCGCCTGTATGGTGATGCCATCGCGCACGCCCACATCCATCGTGGTGAGGCCGTAATCGGTCGAGATCTGGATCGGCTTGCCCTCTTCCAGCGACAGCAGCGCGGAATACTTGCCGCGCGTCAGCGAGGCCGAGTCGTCCGAACGCGGGGATGCCACCAGCGTGTCATAAGCAAAGACGCAGGACGTGACCGGGAAATCGGTCTGGGTGGCGGCTTCCGGTGTCCAGGTCAGGTCGCCGTTGACTTCCGACAGCACGCCGGTGGTCAGGGACATGGAATTGGCCATCGTCCAGTAGGCGATGCGGACGAGGCCGCCCGCGCTGGAGTCGCCGGTACAGAGGCCCTGGATGGCGCGTTCCTCGGTAATTGGCAGGTCTATCTGGGTGGGTGCCAGAAGGCCGGGGCTGAAAATGTAGCCCTTGATCTCGCCGGCCTCGGTGATTCCCGGGAACAGGGTGACTGCCGCGTCTCCAATGCTGGTCGAACGGCCATCGGCAATCGCCTTCAGGCGGAACAGGGACGGTTCGCCGATCCGCTCTCCGTCCATGTTGAAGAATTCGAGCCCGCCGCGCTCAAACGCCACGGCGAGGATGGCGCCGCCGCCCGTCGACATCGCCACATCCCGGACAGGGCCGGAAAGGGGGCGGGTTGACCAGACGGCCGGAAGCTCCAATCCTGTAGCAATTGGGGCAGCTTGAGGGGGGGCTTCAGGGCCCTTTTCCTCGCGGGAACAAGCCACTGCGCCAAAAAGCACAATGGCTCCGGCAGCCGCGTTGACAAAGGGAGAAGCGGCGCTTAAACGCCAGCCCTTAATTTGCATTCCTGGAACTCCGAAATTGAGAGGCTCTGAGCAGAGCAATGAAAACCTATAACGCACCAGTAGGCGTAGAGACAAAGTGGGTCGTGATCGACGCGACAGGCGTCGTCGTCGGACGGCTTGCTTCTTACGT
>JBBSAZ010000235.1:0-2818 GCA_038251755.1 Caulobacterales bacterium | reverse complement strand
GTTGCCAGGACTTCTCCGTCACGGGCTACGCTGAACGAGCTGAATGCCGGCCCGGCAATCGTGCCTGCACAAGCATTCCCGGCTCTGTCCGCCGTGCCCGGTCATACAGTCCCAGGCGGGAAGTAATGCCCCACGGGCTCCGCCGATCCCTCCGGCCCCGTCGCCATCGGAAAGCCCACTGCCGGGTTCACTGTATAGTCCACCTGCGGCCCGCCGCTGCGGTCGCCGGTCACTGACATCATGATCAGGTCCGGCCGATGCTGCTTCAGCGCCGGATAGTCCATCCATCCGCGTACGCGCAGATTGGTCAGGAAAATTCCCTTGCCTTCGCCCGGCTCGCAGATCAGCCGCGTCACGATTTCCTGTCCGCGCGGCGTCGTCATGTCCACTGCAAGGCTGCGCTTGCCCTTGTTCAGCCCCGCCCAGAACAGGCTGCGTCCCGTATCGGTCACCGGCCAGCGCCCATTGTCGAGTCCGCCGCGGATCCGGTCGAAGCGGATCACGTCCGCTCCCATCTGCGCCAGCGTCATCCCCGCCAGCGGCGCCGCCACGAAGGCAGAGCCTTCGACGATTCGCAGCCCTTCCAAAATCTTGACCATATCTTCCTCCCGCCGGGCCGGTTGTCCAGCCTCGTCTGCCGTTATCTAGGCCATCTCAGCCGCCCGCCCAGCCGAGGTTCGCCTGCATTCCGGCGGCGCCCTGGCCATTCGCCGTGAACAGATCCAGTCCGCCCGCCTCATTCGTCCGTCCACAGACGGAAACCGCGTCAAAATCGAACAAAGGCTTGAGCCCCCGGAAGGTATAGTTTGCCGGCCGCTTGCCCGGCTGCCAGCGCCGCGCGGCCTCCATCAGCAGGATAGCCTGCAGCGGCCCGTGCACCACCAGGCCCGGATACTTCTCCGTCTCCATCGCATACGGCCGGTCATAGTGAATCCGGTGGCCATTGAAGGTGAGCGCCGAGAAACGGAACAGAAGCACAGGATCAACCGCCACCCGCTCCGTCCACGCACAATCCCCAACGGGCACAGGCTCCGGCGGGCTGAACACGTCCGGGATCGCCATATAGACGATGTCCTGCTCTTCCTCCATCAACCCCGCGCCGCCGCGCGAATACGCATGGCGCACGGTCACGAACACCATCTCGCCGGTCCGCCCGGTCTTGGAGGCCACCTTGGCGATCGTCGACACTTTGGTCAGTTCATCGCCCACCCGAACCGGCCCGAAAAACTGGCACCGGCTTCCCGCCCACATGCGCCGGGGCAGGGTGATGGGCGGCAGGAACCCGCCGCGCTGCGGGTGCCCGTCCGGCCCCACAGCGGACGCGCGCACCACCGGCAGGAAGTATAGCCAAAGCCACAGCGGCGGCAATTCGGCCTTCAGTCTGAAATCATCTTGGTCCTGATCGAGCGTCGCCGCCAGCGCCCGCGCGGGCCCCGGATGCACGGTATCAATCTGCACCTCGGTGCGGCCAATCCAGCTTTGCAGCGTCTGTGTGTCCATCCACCGATAGTTAGCTTAATCGCGCCCGCGCTCAAGCCCCGAAACAACTGTCATCCCGGCCCGCGCGCAGCGCGTGAGCCGGAACCCTCTCTCCGCTCTGGCCCTAGCTGAGATCAATCCCCGCCAGTTCGCCTTCCTCGCGCCATTTCTTGAGGATGCGGAAATAGGCATTCGGCCCGTCGCCATAGGAATTGTTCTGCGAAGCCCGGTCGCTCGGCTTGCCTTCGTTGTTGTAATAGCCCGGCGTACATTCCTCGAGGAACTGCTGGCGCATCACGGATTTGTCGATGATCGTCTGCACCCAGGCTGCTTCCGCCTCGGCCGAGGCCTCAAAAGTCGCCGCCTGCCGCGCCTTCACTTCGGCCAGCGTATAGCCGATCTGCTCGGCCTGCTCGTCCAGAAGGTGCGGATAGTTTGCGGTGAATCCCGCCTGTCCCGGACCCATCAGGAACATGTTCGGAAATCCGTGTACGGAGAGCCCATGCAGCGAACGCATCCCGTCGGCCCAATAATCCTTCATGGTAACGCCGCCGCGCCCTACGGGATCATACCCCGCCCGGCGCGTATAGTCCGTGCCCACTTCAAATCCGGTCGCATAGACAAGGCAATCGATCTTGTAGGCCTTGCCGTCCACCACGATTGAATCTTCGGTGATCCGGTCCACGCCCTGGCCATTGGTGTCCACCAGCGTCACGTTCGGCCGGTTGAACGCGCCCAGATACTGGTCATGGAAGCAGGGCCGCTTGCAGAACTGGCGATACCAAGGCTTCAGCGCCGCTGCCACAGACGGGTCCTTGATGATCTCGTCGACGCGGCTGCGCACCTGTTCCATCTTCTTGAAGTCGGCGATTTCCGCCAGCTCCGCCAGCCGTTCCGGCGTCAGGCCCTGCTGGTCGCCCTTCGAGGCAATGAACAGGATGTTGCGGATAATGTCCGTCCACCCATCATTCACCAGGTCCTCCGGCTCATAGCCGCCCGAGACCAGCGTATTGAAATTCTCCATCCGCCGGCGCTGCCAGCCGGGCTCCAGGCTCTTCGCCCAGTCCGGATCGGTCTGCCGGTCATTGCGCACGTCAATCGAGGAAGGCGTACGCTGGAACACGTAAAGCTGTTTCGTGCCCGCCGCGAGATGCGGCACGCACTGCACGGCGGTTGCGCCCGTGCCGATGATGCCGACCACCTTGTCCTTTAGGCCCGTCAGTCCGCCCTCCGGCCCACCGCCCGTATACTGATAATCCCACCGGCTCGTATGGAAGCTGTGCCCCTTGAAGCTCTCCACGCCCGGAATGCCGGGCAGCTTCGGCCGGTTCAGCGGCCC
>JBBSAZ010000234.1:0-2819 GCA_038251755.1 Caulobacterales bacterium | reverse complement strand
TCGGCGCTTTCGTGCCAGTCGATGATCGGGCCCATCATCTCCGGCCCGGTCAGTTCGGCCACGTCGATCTTGATCTGGGCTTCCAGCTCGGCGATTTCCGGTGGGTTCGGCGCAATCGGCAGGACTTTCGCCATCGGATCGCCGAGCAGGACGATCTGGCGATCGGAGTCTTCACCACTGATCCAGAGACCATCGGTCTCGATGCGGAATTCATGCGAGTCCGTGTTCTCCGGCTCAGCGGCGGCGGCCACCGAGGCGGTGATGGCGAGCGTCGAGGCGCCAAACAGGAGGGCCGCGCCGAAGCCGATTAGGCGGCGGCGGGGCGAAGGGGCGGGGTAGGTCATGCGGGTCAGTCTTTCCTTGAGGGCGTGGGTCAGGGGCAGACGGCCGGTCGCCAGTGCCGGTTCGGGCAGGTGCAGGCGGGCCGCCTTGATGAGGGTAGACCCGTAGGCATGCGGGCTGGTCTGGCAGCGGCTCAGGACATCAGCGTCGCAGGCGGCTTCCTGGTCAGTCCGGAATGCGTTCCGGGCAATGTAAGCCAGCGGGTTGAACCACATCGCCGCCACGAAGAGTTCAGAGACCTGCAAGGCCCAGAGATCGCCGCGCCGCACATGCATCAGTTCATGGGCGAGTGCAGCACGCGCCTCGATTGGCGTGTAGTCGTCCTCGAACCAGGCCGGCATCACGACAACGGGGCGGAATAGTCCGGTCACGAACGGACCGCGGGAAATCAGGCTCGCCACCAGGCGCGGCGTACGGCGCAGGCCCGTCTCCTTGGCGACGCGGGTGACAAGGTCAGCCATGGGCGCCGACACCGGCATAGCCTCACGGTCGACCGTCTGCATGAATTGGTAATGTGCAAAGAGGCTGCGCGCGGCAAGGAACACAGCGCCCGCGACCCAGGCCGCCACGCCGGCGATCAGCAAGGCCGGCATCAGCTGAGCCGCCAGGGACAGTGTGCTGGGCTCCGCTACGGTATCGATGACCGGTTCCGGCGTCCAGGCGGCCACGACCGGGGGGGCGCCCATGAACATCATGTCGGCCTCGACGGGAGCGAGCATTTCGGCGGCGGCCTCTCCGGCGGGCGCAAAGTCGAGGTTCAGCGTAGAGACAGGCGTCTGCAGCGGCGGCAGGAAGAAGCGCACCACCGGAATTGCCCAGAGCAGGTAGACCACGCCCGCCCCGAACTGGCGCGCCACCGGACGGCGCAGCATCAGCACGATCAGCAGCAAGACCGACACCGCCAGCAGCGTCTCGAGCGCGCGGGAAAAATCTCCGGTGAGAATGGCGTGGATCATTTCTTCAGCTCCCCCAGGAGTTTCTCGAGTTCGGCAATATCTTCTCGCGTCAGCCCGCGGGCATCAGCGAGGTGGGCGACCAGCGGCGCGGCGCGGCCCGAAAAGACGCGGTCAATGAACTGCGTTGCCGCTTCCGCCTTGTATTCGTCTTCCTTGATGGCCGGAAAATAGAGGTAGCGCCGGCCATCCTCGGCAGTGGTCAGCGCGCCTTTTTCGACAAGGCGGGCGAGGAAGGTTTTCACGGTGCGGATGTTCCAGTCGCGCCCGTCGCCGAGGACTTCATGCACGTCACTCGCGGCCAGGCCGGGGCGTGCCCAGAGGACATCCATGACCTCAAGTTCGGAAGCGGAAATCTGTGTCATCTGCCACCTGTATATGACTACGAGTGTGGTCATATTATCGACTACACCCGTGGTCAATGGGGTGGTGATGAAATTCCGGTAAGGCGAACATACGCAGCAGAGGGGCGTGAGCGCCCTTCATTTCCCGGAATCCCTCCTGTAGGGTCTGCGCGTGTCGCGTTAACCGTTTCCGGACGGGTTTGGGAGTTTGAAGCATGAAACCTGGAATCCTTGCGGCTCTGGTTCTTGCCTTCCTTCCGGCTGGCTGCGAATCGGCCGGCGCCTACGGGCCGATCCTCGGCGAAATCCTGACCCAGCCCGGCGGCGCGCTGACCACCGCCGAGATCGACGCAGGCCTGCGCGAAGCGCTCGTCGTCGGCACCACAAATGTCGCCAGCCAGCTCGGCCGCGAGAACGGCTATTTTGGCGACCCGCGCATCCGCATCCCGCTGCCGAAGACCTACCGCGACCTTCAGAAGAACCTCGCCGTCATCGGCGCCAGCGGCCCGCTCGATGAGGTCGAGCTGCGCCTCAATCGCGCTGCCGAGGCCGCCGTGCCGGAAGCGCGCGCGCTCGTGCTGGGCGCCGTGCGGAACATGACGATCGAGGATGCAATCGGCATCCTGCGCGGCGGCGACACGGCCGCGACCGATTTCCTCCGTGCCCGGACGGAGACGCAGCTGAAGACCGCCTTCACCCCGCACGTGCGCACCGCGCTGGCCGAGTCTGGCGCCTTCACGGCCCTCGAATCATTCGCGGGCAGCGCGGGCCTTGGCGGCGCGACCTCCGGCCTGCAGGCGGACCTGACGTCGCATGCCGTGGCGCTCGGGCTTGACGGCATCTTCCTCTATGTGGCCGAAGAGGAGAAGAAGATCCGGGAGAATCCAGTGGCGCGCACGACCGACCTGCTCCGCAAGGTGTTTGGAGCCGCTGGCTGATGCGCCGTTTCCGCGAAGACATGAAATCCGGCGGACAGATGGCCGGTATCGAATTCGGCGATCCGATCAAGCCCTATGCCGCCGTCTGGCTGCACGCCACGGGCTTCAACGCCATGACCTACCAGTCGATGCTTGCCCCGCTCGGCCTGCGCGCCCGTGTTGCGGCGCTCGATATGCGCGGGCATGGCCGCTCTTCGATGACATCGAAGGGCGGGCTCACTTCCTGGAACAAGTACCGCGAT
>JBBSAZ010000233.1:0-2824 GCA_038251755.1 Caulobacterales bacterium | reverse complement strand
GTCCAGCGGCACCTGGTCCCGGTCCAAAAGGTCGATGTGCAGGGGAATGGCAGCGGCATCGGGCACCACACGCAGCCGGGCGAAACTCTCGCCGCCCTCGACCATCGCCCGCACGGCCATGGCCTGCAGCCCATAGAAATCAGCCAGCCCACCGGGATCGGCAGTAAGCACCCGGTTGGAACCGCCCTTGCTCGTTTGGTAGGGATCTGGGGTGACCGAGACGACGTCGGTATTGACGTCAATAACGACGTCCACAAGATCCGCGCAGGTCAGGCTGCGATCTGAGTGTCGGAGTTTCCCGGCAGCGGCTTCCAGTTCCAGGGGAGCAGTTCGTAGAGCCGCGGGTTGATGTGGTCGTTGATGCGCGCGAGCACGTCAGCCAGGTAGGCTTGCGGATTTAGGCCGTTCATCTTGGCGGTTTCGATCAGCGTCATCGCGCGGGCCAGCGTTTCGCCGCCAGCGTCGCTACCGGCGAATAACCAGTTTTTTCTTCCGATTCCGATTGGCCGCATCGCGCGTTCGGCCGGATTGTTGTCCATGGCCACGCGGCCGTCGTCGAGGAACAGGCAGAAGGAAGGCCAGCGGTTCAGCGCATAGCGGAAGGCGCGGGCAAGGTCGCTTTTGCCCGAGATGTGCTCAAGCTGCTCCTCGGCCCAGACCCTGAAGGCGTCGACCTTAGGGTGGCTGTGCTCCTGGCGGACGGCGTGACGCTCGTCGGCGGTGCGGCCGCGGATCCTCGCCTCGATGTCGTAGAGCGCGCCAATCCGCTCCAGCGCCTCGCGGGCCAGTTCTGAGCCGGTCTCTTTCTGGACGTCGAAGAAATCCCGCCTGAGATGCGCCCAGCACGCGGCCTCGCGAAACTGCGCCTTGCCGTCCTTGTCCGCGAGATAAAGATCCTTGAAGCCCGCATAGGCGTCGGCCTGAAGGATGCCCTTGCTCGCCTTCAGATGTTTCTGCGGATGCTCGCCCTTGCGGTCGGGCGAGAAGTGATAGGCCACCGCTGGCGGTGCCGTCCCTGCCCAGGGTCGCGGGTCGCGGACATAGGCCCAGATCCGGCCCTCCTTCACGCCCTTGCCGAGTTCGCCCGTGGCCTTCGACCGGTCGAGAACCCGGATCGGGGTGTCGTCGGCATGCAGCAGATCACAGGCCAGCACCTCGGCCCGGATCAACTCGACCAGCGGTGCCAGTGTTCGCATCGCGCCGCCGCACCAGCCCGCGAGTGTGCTGTCGGGGATGTCCGCGCCCATCCGGGCGAAGATCTCGTTCAGGCGGTAGAGCGGCAGGTGGTCGTCGTATTTGGCGACCAGGATGAAGGCGAGCAGACTGGGACCGGCAAGGCTGCCGGGGATCGGTCGCGTCGGTGCCGGGCACTGCACCATCTTCTCGCAACACCGGCAGGACTTCTTCGGCCGTGCCACCTCAATCAGCTTCAGCCGCGCGGTGATCATGTCGAGGATCTGGCTGACGTCCTCGCCCACCAGGCGCAGGGTGCCGCCGCAATCCGGGCAGCTCTCGCCGGGATCAAGCTCACGGCGCTCGCGCGGCGTGTCGGGCGACACGCGCGGACGGCGGCGCGGCGCCTTTTCCGGAGCTTCGTCCGATGCCGCCAGTTCGGGCGTGACCGGCGCGGTCTCGACGCTTTCCGGCTCGGGCGGCGGGGCAACCTCGGCCTGTGCCACCTGCAGGCTCTCGAGCGCGAACTCCAGTTGCTCGATCTCGCGGGCAATCTTCTCGGATCCTCTGCCGAAGGCCTGCCGCTTCAGCCGCGCGATCCGCATCCGGAGCGACTGCACGAGGAGGTCATGCGCGCGCAGAGTGGCCTGCAGTTGAAGGATCATCACCTTCAGGGCGGCGGGGTCGTCCGGCAGGGAAGAGGCGGTGATCGACATGGATCCTGCTACCATGCCGGCGCAAGAAAAGCCAATAAAACAAGGGAAAAGCGACGCTTTGACTCACATCCGCGTCGGCGCGCTCGTCCAGCGCGGCTGCCGCCAATCAATCCCTTCCCACAGCATCGCCATCTGCGCCGGCGTCAGCGCAATCTTGCCCTCGGTGGCTTTCGGCCAAGGGAAATACCCCCGCTCGAGCACCTTGTAATAAAGGCAAAAGCCCTGCCCATCCCAATGCAAAATCTTCAGCCTGTCGCCCATGCGTCCGCGAAACGCAAAGACTGCGCCGCTGGCCGGGTCCTCCCCCAGCACCTTCTTCGCCCGTGCGCAGAGACCAGCAATCCCGCAGCGCATGTCCGTCGTGCCCGCCGCGAGGAATACCCGGACGCCACTGCCCGGGCCAATCATGCGCTCTCCAGCACGCGGATCAGTTGTGCGAGCCCGGTCGGCGACAGCCCGTCGAACCCGCGCAGCCGTCGCCCGTTGGTCAGCACGATCTCAACCGTCGCGGTCGCCGCGGGAGCGGAGGTGACGTTGTGCGCTGCCGTGATCTCGACAGGAAGAAAACCACTATCTTCCGCCAGGCTCTCGCCCCGCCGCCGAAACTCGCCCCGCCACTGATAGATGTGCTGCCGGGTCAGGTCATGACGACGGGCGACATCCGCAACCCGCGCGCCCTTCAGACCCACCTCCGCCAGGATCGACCGCTTCTCCGCATCGGACCACCGGCGACGCCGTTCGATGCCCGTCAAAACCTCTTGTCGCATGACCCACCCGCCAATGACGACGTCGTTACTGACGTCAACAACGACAGGTGAATAAACGAAAACCCGCAACCTCAAAAGGCGGCCACAACCGGGTGATTACGAAACATCTGAAGGCCAGCAAGGGCATTCTGCAAGCTGACGCCTATCCAGGATTCAAGGAGCTGTACC
>JBBSAZ010000232.1:0-2872 GCA_038251755.1 Caulobacterales bacterium | reverse complement strand
TCAGGTGCGACGGGGCTATGAATTCTTGAAGCCGAAGATGCTTGTCTACGCCGAGCAGAACCTTACCCGCGTCGACGAGGAGGGGCGGCGCTACCTGAAAGCCTTCGTGAATGACTTTGACGCGGACTTCACGCGCACGGTGCAAGCGCGCGGCTATGTGCTGGAACCCGGCGCACATCGCCCCATGTCGGAGTTCGCGATCGCGCGCCCCTTCCCAACCATCCGCCTGGCGGACGGTTTCCGCCTGAAGAGCGTGGCGGACGACAACGACCTGGTCAAGACGGATCGCGTGCTGTGGCGCGGCTTCAATCACCCCGGCGAGCCGCCAGCCGACGGCCCCGCCGGCCGCGCCAAGATGCAGTCCGGGCCGCACTTCCGCCCCGACCTGACGATGGTCGTCGAGGCGCCCAATGGCGACTTTGCGGCCTTTGCCGGCCTGTGGTTCGAGCCGGTCAACCGCTTCGGCTACGTCGAACCGGTCGCTACAGACCCCGATTACCGGCGCATGGGGTTGGGCACGGTTGCGGTGTTGGAGGGCATCCGCCGCTGCGGCGAGCTGGGCGCCGATGTCGCCTATGTCGGGACGGATATGCCCTTCTATCTGGCGATGGGCTTTCGCAAGCTCTACACGCAGCGTTGCTGGCTGCGCGTCTTCGGCGAGGGGTAAAGCGGGAACGGCACACCGCAAAGACGCAAAAAGACGCAAAGGGCGCGAAGGAAAAGCAACAGCAAGAAGAGCAGAAGCGAGTAACCGCAGGGGGCGCGGAGGACGCAGAGAAAGGCCCGCGAAAAAAGAGCCGGAGCGGATCCGCGTCGATCCGCTCCATCCGCCTAATTCGTGTTCTATCTAGAGGACGCCATGAAAATCACAGGAACCTTCCTCGACGAGATCACGCACGACATCCCCTCCAACAACTGGGGGCGCGCCGAGTGGGCGCAGGACTTCAAGCTGATGAAGGCCATCGGCATCGACACGGTGATCTTGATCCGCGCCGGCTGCGGGCGCATTGCCGCGTTCCCCTCCGCCGTCTTGCAGCGCGAGGTGGGCATCTATCCGGTCTACGCCGACCTGGTGGATCTCTTCCTGAGCCTGACGGAAGACAACGGCATGGATTTCTTCTTCGGCACGTACGACTCGGTGAGCTACGCGCCGCGCGAGCGCAGCATTCAAGAGCATTTGGACCTGGGCCGCGCCTTCATCGACGAGGCGTGGGCGCGTTATGGCGATCGCGCCGCCTTCAAGGGCTGGTACCTCACCTTCGAGATCGCGCGCCAGGACCCCACGCGGCTGGCGTGTCTGCGCCGCCTGGGCGAGCATTGCAAAGCGCTCTCGCCCCACTTGCCCACGTTGATCTCGCCCTATATTGCGGGCGGCAAGCTCGTGCGCGACCCGGTGACGCTGGAGGATCACTACCACGATTGGGATGGCATCCTCGCCGAGCTGGCGCCGGTGATCGACATCGTCGCCTTCCAAGACGGGCATGTCGACTACGATGTGCTGCCGGACTTTCTGCAAGCCAACCGCGAGTTGATCGCCAAGCACGGCATGCGCGCCTGGTCCAACGTGGAGTCGTTCGACCGCGACATGCCCATCGACTTCCCGCCCATCGACTGGCGCAAGCTATGGTGGAAGATGGAGGCGGCGCAGAGCGCTCAGGTGGAAAAGCTGATCACCTTCGAGTTCTCGCACTTCATGAGTCCCCAGTCCAGCTGGCCCGCGGCGCACGCCCTCTTCCGCCGCTATTGCGAGCACTTCGGCATCGTGGTCGAGTAGCGAGAGGCAAACCGCAAAGTCGCAAAGGGCGAAAGGAAAAGCAACAGCAAGAAAAGCAAAAGCCAGTCACCGCAGAGGACGCAGAGCACGCAGAGAACAGCCAAAGCAAGAAAGGCCGGATCTGATCCGTGTAAATCCGCCCAACCCGCGGCATCCGCGTTCTATCCTTTCACCAACCACACGCAACCGGAGGCGATCATGGCGTTACCGATCAAGCCGTTGGAGAGCAGGCCGTTCGAGAATGACTATCGGCACATGTTGGATGTGCTGGGCAACCGTCGACCCCGGCGCTTGCCCATCTACGAACACATCATCAGCGCCGAGATTATGGAGAAGATCCTGGGCGTGAAGTTCGCCGCCCTGGGCGACGGCGGCCCGGCGGAGCAGCTCGAATTCTTCCGCCGCTATTGCGGCTTCTTCCAGGAGATGACCTACGACACCGTCTCCTACGAGGTGACGATCACGGACATCCTGCCCGACCACGGCGCCATCTACGGCGGGCGCCCCGGCCCTATTCAGACCGAGGATGATTTCGCGAAATATCCCTGGGAGGAACTGCCCTCTATCTATTGGCGGACGGCCGCGCCGCGCTTCGAGGCGCTGAGCCGCACGCTGCCGCCGGGCATGAAGGCGCTGGGCGGCGTGGGCAACGGCGTACTCGAAATCAGCGAGGACCTGGTCGGCTTCGAGCGCCTGGCCTATATGCAGGCCGACAACCCGGAGCTGTTCGCCGCTCTCTATCGCAAGATCGGCGACCTCATGTTCGCGCTGTGGACCGACTTCCTGCCGCGCTATGGCGAGCATTTCGCCATCTGCCGCTTCGGCGATGACCTGGGCTTCAAGACCAGCACGCTGGTTTCACCCAAGACGATCCGCGCGCATGTCATTCCGCAGTACGCGCGAGTGATCGGCCTGATCCGGGGCGCGGACAAGCCGTTTCTGTGGCATTCCTGTGGTAAGATCTTCGCCGTGATGGATGACGTGATCGAGCTGGGCATCAACGCCAAACACTCGAACGAAGACACCATCGCCCCCTTCGACGAATGGATCGCACGCTATGGCGACCGCATCGGGCTGCTGGGCGGCATCGACGTGGAC
>JBBSAZ010000231.1:0-2879 GCA_038251755.1 Caulobacterales bacterium | reverse complement strand
TCGGAAACGAACGGCCGCAACCGCCGCGCCAGCGCGGCCAGCTCACCGATCCGGCTTGGCAACAACGCCTCGAGCTTGGCACGCACGGCCTTCGCCAGCACTGGCGCCGCGCCGCCCGAGCCGATGGCCGCCACGATCTCGTCCCGGTCGAGAATCGACGGAACAGTAAAGTCACAGTCTTCCGGCTGGTCGACGACATTGACCGGAATGTTGCGCGCGCGGACACACGCCAATGCCGCGGCGCGCAGGGCGTCATCGGTTTCCGCAATGATGGCGAGGCGGGCGCCCGTCAGCGCGCGGTCCTGCTCGGCCCGGTCCACTACAATGAGGCGGCCTTCGAACTCCGCCGCCAGCGCCGCATCCAGGAACCCGCCGATCAGCACCAGCTCCGCCGGAGAGGAGACCAACAGCCGCAGCTTGCGCGCCGCCTCTTCGCCGTCCCCGAACACCACGATCCGCGCGCCGTCGAGATTAAAAAAGGCCGGAAACTGGCGCATGGGCGCAACTCTCTCGTTTAGCTGGACTGGAGGGATACATGCACAGATCGCGCTTGACGAGCCTGCAACAACGGGCAACCCCTAAGCCGATCTTTTAGAGAATCTATCCATGTCCGATCCCTCCGACCGTCTTCCGCCCCTCAACGCCCTGCGGGCCTTCGAAGCCGCCGCACGCCGCCTCTCCTTCACGCAGGCCGCCGAGGAGCTGAACGTCACGCCGGGCGCGATCTCCCAGCAGATAAAGCAGCTGGAAGACTTCGCCGGCACGCCATTGTTCAAGCGTACGGGCCGTTCCGTCCTGCTGACCGACGCGGCCCAGGCCAGCCTTCCCCTCGTCCGCGAGGCCTTCGAGCGGATATCGGAAGCGGGCCGCATCATGCAGGCCCCTGCCCGCAAGGGCCGGGTGATGGTCTCCTGCGCGCCGTCCTTTGCCGCCAAGTGGCTCGCCCCCCGGCTCGAAAAGTTCCACCGCACCAATGAAGGCACCGAGGCCTGGATTTCTGCGGACATGTCGCTGACCGATTTCAACACCGCCGACGCCGATCTCGCGATCCGTTATGGCCGCGGCAATTACGAAGGCCTGAAATCCGAGAAGCTGCTCGACGAGACCGTCCTGCCCGTCTGCTCCCCGCGCCTGCTCGAAGGCCCGGACCCGATCCGCAAACCGGAAGACCTGAAAAACCACACGCTGCTGCATGACGAAAGCTCCGAGAACGACCCCTCCTGCCCCGACTGGGCCAGCTGGCTGCGCGCGCACGGCGTGACCGGCGTCGACGGCACCAAAGGTCCGCGCTTCAACCAGGGCATCCTCGTCATCGAATCCGCCGCCGCCGGCCGGGGCGTCGCCCTCGCCAAACAGGCCATCGCCGCCAACGACATCGCAGCAGGCCGCCTCGCCGCGCCCTTCGCCAACGGCTCGATCCCGATCGATTTCGGCTACTGGCTCGTCTGGCCGAAAGGCCGCCACCTCTCGCCCGACGTGCGCGCCTTCATCAAATGGATCAAGGACGAGGCGACGGACAGCGAAGTGATCGGCGTCTGACGCGTACAACCGGCGCACAAGTCTTGCGTTGCGCACACATACGCCCCCCCCTCCGAAAACAGTTTGTCGTCATCCCGGAATTTGCGCAGCAAATGTCCGGGACCCAGACTTCCTTGTTTTGCAAAGAGTCCTGGGTCCCGGTCTTCGCCTGCGGCGAAACCGGGATGACGGCCAGCTGACGTTTTTTCAGCTTCCCCAATCCGGTAGGGTCCCCAGCGGTGTTATCCTCGCCGCCTTCTCCGGTTACGTGCCATTATCTGACCCGCCTGCGTCAAAGCCGGGATGCGAAACAAATCGATACCAGGTGAGAGCAGATGATAAAAAATGAGAATCAATGAGAGAGAATCGGCATCCGATAAGCACAGGATGCGACAGGCTGAGGCAGTTTGAACGCGGTTTCGACAGGCCTTGCGCCTACAGGAAACACACCTCCGGAAACATAAATCCCATCCCGGTCAAGCCGTTGGAAAACTCCCGCCCATTCCTTCCGCAACACTTCCGCAGGCGGACGTTCACTTCGAGATCATTTTCATCCCTGAAAATTTCCCAAACCCCACCCCCAGACACAAGCTAACCCTCTGCCGCTCATCCCGGCGGAAGCCGGGACCCAGACTTGAGGCGGAAGCAACGCCATCCTCACGGAATCCAGTCTTTCGGCGGGATGAGCGGAAAAACTTGCGGGCGGGAAGCCTAAAGCGCCGCGTCGACCAGCAAGAAGGCCGCGAGGCGCGCACTCGCATTGCGGCTGGTGCTCTGCGTCTGTTCGAGCGCAGCCAGCGCGTCGGCCTGTTCGAGCAGGGCGAACTGGCGGGCCATGTCCATCAGCTTGCCGTCGCCGCGCAGGCGGTGCGAGACACGCTCGACTTCCTTGCCGGCCTGTTCGCGGATCGCTTCGCGGCGCGGACCGTTGCCTTTGGTGTTCGCCGCGGCAATGCGCTTTTTCGACCGCGGCCGGAACACGTCGCCCAGCGGGATGCCGGAGGACTGGAGCCGCGAGACCAGCGATTCGGCCAGCTGCTCGCGGTCTTCGGTCTCGCCGGATTCCTCGCGTGAGATGTCCGAGATGATCTCGCGCAGCGCCGAGCCGTTGGAGGCCGGGCCGGTCAGCTGGTCACTGGCGCGGCGGCGCGGAAGTTCCGGCGGCGGCGCCTGCTGGTCCTCGTGGCGGCGGCGCAACATCAGCGGCTCGCCTTCGCGCGAAGTGACATCACGGCCAAGCACCAGTGGCGCGCTCGGCGTGGGCGTCACCGCGCTCGCCGCGATCACGGCATCGGCGCTGGCATCAAACAGGTCGTCATCCATCGACGCCCGGCTGGCGGACAGGCGGCCATTGCCATTCG
>JBBSAZ010000230.1:0-2894 GCA_038251755.1 Caulobacterales bacterium | reverse complement strand
GGGCGCTATGCCGCGTAGTCCGATGCCATCCAGCCGAGTCCGGCGGCCATGGCGACCATCATGAACATGATGCCGACGAAGCGGCCACCGGCCTTTTCGTGCTCGTCACCGCCTTTGAAGTGGCCAAATACCAGATAAAACAGGCCGATCAGGGCAAGCCCCGTCAGCACCAGCTGCTCGGTCGTGTTCAGTCCTTCCACAAACCGCCTCCCCTGGGTGACCATGGCGTCAAGGTCACGCCCCACGCCAGAGAGCGCGGATTCGATCCGGGCCTTCCAGTTGTCCGCCAACATTTTTAACCTCCGGGCCAGCCATTTCGGCCTGAAATCTCCTCGCCCGTATGAATAAAATGCGCGATTTCTTTTACCTTTTCTCGAATTCTTCGATCAAATTTTATCATTCTCTCTCAATACGGGGGAAACCAGACCTTTCGCGCCGCAAGCCGCCCGGGTGCCTTGCGGAGCGGCGGACGCGCCGGTATGCGTGCGCCGCCTCCCCCAGACCAAGGACCGAGCCCATGGCCGCCGATATCCAGCTTTCCGAAGCCGTCTCCCGCGTGAAGCCATCCGCCACGATTGCCGTGACGACCAAGGCGAACGAGATGAAGCGGCAGGGCCTGGACGTGATCGGCCTCGGTGCGGGCGAGCCGGATTTCGATACGCCGGAGAATATCAAGGAAGCCGCGATCCGCGCGATCCGCGAAGGCAAGACGAAGTACACGCCTTCGGACGGCATTCCGGAACTGAAGGAAGCGGTCTGCGCCAAGTTCGCGCGGGAGAACGGGCTGACCTACAAACCCTCGCAGGTGAACGTGTCGCCGGGCGGCAAGGCGGTGCTTTTCAATGCGCTGATCGCGACGCTGAACGTGGGCGACGAGGTGATCATTCCGGCGCCGTATTGGGTCAGCTATCCGGAGATCGTGCTGCTGGCGGGGGCGAAACCGGTCGCCATCATTTGCGTGGCAAACTCGAACTACAAGCTGACGCCGGAAGCGCTGGAATCGGTGATCACGCCGAAGACGAAATGGCTGATCCTCAACTCGCCGTCGAACCCGACCGGCGCGGCGTATACGCGTGCTGAGCTGAAGGCACTGGCGCAGGTGCTGCTGCGCCATCCCCAGGTGTGGGTGCTGACGGACGACATGTACGAGCACCTCGTCTATGACGGGTTCGAATACTCGACCATCGCGCAGGTGGAGCCGGCGCTGTATGACCGTACGCTGACGATGAACGGGGTGTCGAAGGCCTATGCCATGACGGGCTGGCGGATCGGCTATGCAGCCGGGCCGGAAAAGCTGATCGGCGCGATGCGCAAGGTGATGGACCAGTCGACCTCGAGCTCCTGCTCCATCAGCCAATGGGCGAGTGTCGAGGCGCTGAACGGGACCCAAGATTTCCTTCCCGGATTCCGCGCGGCCTATCAGGCGCGCCGGAACTTCATGGTCGAGGGCCTGAACAAGGCCGAGGGCCTGATCTGCCCGAAGCCGGAAGGCGCGTTCTATGTCTACCCGTCCTGCGCCGGGGTGATCGGCAAGACGGCGCCCTCGGGCATGCGAATCGACAATGACAAGACCTTTGCAAGTGAACTGCTGGAGGCCGAAAAGGTCGCCATCGTGTTCGGGGAAGCCTTCGGCCTGCCGGACACGTTCCGGATTTCCTATGCGACGTCTGACGCCGCCTTGAAGGAGGCGCTCGTGCGAATCCAGAGGTTCTGCGCCGCCCTGTCATAGACGCGCTCTATAGTCCCTTCGGAAGATACGCATTTGAACGCCGCCCTGTGCAGGCCCATATTCAGGGCAGGCTGAATGATGCCTGCAAGGAGACTGACATGGCGATCGATATCGGACTGACGGACGCCGCCCGGAAAACCTCGGCGGAAGCGCTGAAGGCGCTGCTGGGCGAGACCTATGCGCTGTATACCAAGACGCACGGCTACCACTGGAACGTGACGGGGCCGCGCTTCAACGAACTGCACAACATGTTCATGGTGCAATACAATGAACTCTGGCTGGCACTGGACCTGATTGCGGAACGTATCCGCGCGCTCGGACATTTCGCGCCGGGCTCTTCGGGCGAGATGCTGCAGACCGCGACGATCAAGCCGGACAATGGCGTGCCGGACGCCGCCGACATGGTGAAACAGCTGGCGGCAGGCCACGAAGCGGTCAGCAAGGCCGCCAAGGAAGGCATCAAGATCGCCGAGAAGAACCAGGATCCGGTGACGGTCGACCTCTGCACGCAGCGGGCGCAGATTGCCGAGAAGACGGCCTGGATGCTGCGCGCGGCAGTTTAGGCTTTTGCGGCGCCGATACCGCGCGCCAGCGCCGCCATCGCATCCCGCGCATAGGCGCGGGAGACGCGGGCGCTGGCGAGTTGCATGAAGCCGTGGGGGGCGCCGGGATAGACGTGCAGCTCGACGGGCACGCCGTCTGCCATCAGGCGTTTGGCGTAGTCGAGATTTTCCTCCGTGAACAGATCAAGTGCGCCGGTGGCGATATAGGCGGGCGGCAGGCCCTTGAGGCTTTCCGCCCGCGCCGCCGCCGCGTAGGGCGAGACGCCGTCGCTGCCGGGCGGCTGGCCGAGAAGTGCGTGCCAGCCGAAATAGTTCGACGCATTGGTCCAGACGAATTCGCCATACATGGGCGAGAGGTCGGTGCGCATGGCGGTGCGGTCATCGAGCATCGGGAAGATCAGCTGCTGGTGGCAGAAACTGTACTCGCCCCGGTCGCGCACCAGAAGGGCGAGCCCTGCCGCGAGGCCGCCGCCGGCGCTCTCCCCCGCCACGGCGATGCGCGTTGTATCGATGCCGAGCGCCCCTGCGTTCTTCACCGCCCAGGCGAGCGCGGCATAGGCATCCTCGACATTGCCCGGATAGCTCGTCTCCGGCCCGAGCCG
>JBBSAZ010000229.1:0-2904 GCA_038251755.1 Caulobacterales bacterium | reverse complement strand
TTTCATGGCCGACTCCTGAATTGAAGGGAATTTGGCCGCGTGCACTGCCTCGCGCAAGGCGAGACGCTCTCACTTTGTTTTTCAAAGTTGTTTGTTGACAGGCTCACATGCTTTGAATTACAAAGTGCTTGTCAAAACGACGAAGGAGACCTCAAATGACACTTATGAAGACCCTGATGGCCGCTGCTGCCACCCTCGCCACAGCCGGCATGGCAACCGCTGCACCGCTGACCATCCATGTGGAGGGCATCGAGGCACGCGGCGGCGTACTTTATGTCGGCGTGCAAACCGAAGCGCAGTTCATGCAGAATGCCGGTATCGCCGGAGAAATCGTGAATGCGCCGCAAGCCGGCAGCCAGACCTTCACGTATGACCTGCCGGAAGGCGCCTATGCGATCTCGATCTGGCATGACTTCAATGCCAACGGCCAGTTCGACCTGACCGAAGCCGGCCCTCCGGCGGATGGCTGGGCAATGATCAACGGCGAAGCGATGCGCGCCGCGCCGACTTTTGGCGAGGCTAGCCTGACGCTTCCCACAGCCGGCACGTCCACGACCCTGAAAGTGATCTATCCGGAGTGATCCGGCCTTCCGTGAGCGGATGAATGGAAGCCCCCGGTGCTTTGCCGAGGGCTTCCATGTGCCGTCGCTCGAGAGGAGAGTAGGTCCCGGCTCACGCGCTTCGCGCTGGCCGGGATGACAGTTCCTACAGGCGATAACGGATCTGGTCGGACCAGAAGCGCTCAAGGCGCGAGATCGTCTTGTTCAGCTGCGAGAGATCGTCGGCGCGAACGCTGGCGGTCGGCTCGAGGGCGGTCGCCTGCTTCTCGAACAGTTTGGCCACGCGGGTCCGGACCTTCCTGCCGCGGTCGGTCAGACGGAGCGTAACCGTGCGCTTGTCGTCTTCCGAACGCGTCTGGATCAGGTAGCCGCCTTCCTGGAGTTTCTTGACGTTGTAGGAGAGGCTTGTGCCTGCAAAGGCGCCGCGGGCGCGGAGCACGGAGGCCGGGGCCTCGCCTTCACCGACCTCGTACAGGAGCAGAGCCTGGACGCCGGTCAGCGAACGTTCGCCGCCGCGTTCGAGGTCGTCCTTGACGACATCATGCAGACGGCGGTGCGCCTGTTCAAGAAGCGACAGAGACTTCAGGAAAGACTCGCCGATAGAAGTATTCGCAGTATCCTGCGTTTCGATCATCATCATTGTAACCACCACTCAACTTTTGTTGTAGTTTGAGTAGAGTTACATGATGAGAACTAACATTTTGATAAGCAAGATCGATCTGCTCAAGTTGAGCGTTAATAACGGCGCGTTTTCATTAACCGTTACTGAGGCGTAACGACGGCGATTCAGGCAAACACATCGACAGTCTGCGCCGCGCCATACTTGGGCGATGCCCCATGTTTGTTGGGAGCGGCGCGGGAATCGAAGAACATCAGAATGAAAATGATCAGCATGCCAATATAAGGAATGAAACTAATCAAGTAGAGCCAGCCGGACATGTCCTGATCGTGCAGGCGGCGAACTGTCAGGGCAATACCCGGGATTACAGTGTATATATAGAAAAGGCCGGAAAGAATCGGAACAAAGTTCGAGTTTCCATAAGTATCAACGCCGAAAAATGCTTCAGATATGAAAGCATCGGCGACGAACAGGCCGACCAGTGTGACGACAAAGAAAACGAAGTAGCCCCAGAGTTCAGCGCGGCGCGCACGGCCGCTGAACCTGAAGTAGTTCCGCGTGAGCACGCGAATGAAATACTTCAACATTCCATCAGATTTCGCAGCAACGGCCGGAATATAAGCGGCGTCTATACTGGTATTCACCGCAGCCGCCTGCCGGATCCCCAAAGGATAGATGTCACGCGCATCTTCGCCGAGGGCAATGAAATCTACGGGACTACCTGCGGCAAGGGCCGCACCCTTGTGCACGCGGGCGGCGGTATAGTGGTAGCGCTTGCCGTCCTCGCCGAGGATCAGGCCGGTGCCCGTCGCGTCGTCTGGTTTCAGGACTTCGCCGCGCATTAAACCTCATCCCGCTGCTTTCTCAATGCAAGTATCGGCGCGCCGCCCCGTGCCTGTCCAGAGCCGGGCGTCAGGCGCCGAAGGTCAGCTCGTCCGCGCCGAGGGGCGCGAAGTAGCGGGCAACGTCGGCTTCGGTGACGTCCTCAAGGCGGGCGGGCTTCCAGACGGGCGCGTTGTCCTTGTCGATGATGACGGCGCGCACGCCTTCGAGGAAGTCGGCGCTCTGGACCTTGCGCCAGCCAATGCGGAATTCCATGCGCATGTTGTCTTCGAAGCTTGCTGCTGCGCGGCCTTCGCGCAGTTGGCGCAGGGCGACCTTGACGGTTTCCGGGCTCTTGGCGCGCAAGGTGGCGGCTTCGGTACGGGCCCAGTCGCCGGCATCGGCGTCGAGGGCGGCGAGGATGTCTTCGGCGCGGGCGAACGCGAAGCAGCGGTCGAGGGTGGCGCGGTGGGCTTCGCAGCTGCCGGCGGGGACGGCGTGGGTGAAACGGTCGAGGATCTCGTTCAGGAGGTCAGCCGCGCCGGCGGAGAAGTCGGCCGCTTCAAGCTGTTTGGCGAGGGCGGGGATCAGTTCGGACGGCATGTAATGCGTGGCGACGCGGGCGGCGGCGACGTCGGCGCCTTTCAGGCGGGCGCCGGTGAGGGCGAGCCAGGTGCCGATCTCGCCGCCGAGGCGCGGCAGGAACCAGCCGCCGCCGACATCCGGGAAGAGGCCGATGCCGGTTTCCGGCATGGCGAAGACGGTACGCTCGGTGGCGATGCGGTGCGATCCGTGGACGGAGAGACCGACGCCGCCGCCCATGGTGACGCCGTCGATGAGGGCGAGGATGGGCTTCGGGAAGGCCTCGAGGGCGGCGTTCATGCGGTATTCGGTGCGGAAGAA
>JBBSAZ010000228.1:0-2919 GCA_038251755.1 Caulobacterales bacterium | reverse complement strand
TGTCAATGAGGCGCCCTCAGTCTGTGAGGGGGCCCCCATGCGAGCCATGCCTTTGATTTTGCCTGTGCATTTGGCGGTTCTGGCGCTGGCGGCGCTGCTGGCGGGCTGCGGAAAGACTGAGACGGCGGCCACCGAGATTCCGGTGATCGACCAAACGGTCGCAGCCTACGTCAACGGCGAGCCGGTGTTCGAGGGGGATGTCGAGCTGGAAGCGGTGGCGCGCGGGCTGATCAATGCCGGGCAGGACTTCAGCGCCGATGACGAGGCCCACCGGATCATCCTCGACCAGCTGATCGACCAGAAACTGATGGCGCAGGAGGCGGCGCGCCGGCAGCTGGACCGCGACCCGGCCGGTCAGCAGCGGCTGGAGATGGCGCGCGAGCGGATCCTCGGCAACCTGCTGGTGGAGAGCCTGGTGGCGCAGCAGGTGACCGAAGAGGCGATCGACAAGATGTATGCCGAGCAGGTGCGCCTGCAGCAGGCGAATGATCAGGTGTCGGTGGCGCATATCCTGCTGGATACCAAGGACGAGGCAGACGCGGTGTTCCGGCGGATCGAGCAGGGCGAGACGTTCGAGAGCCTGGTGTTCAACAATTCCAAGGATACGCGCACCCGGATGGAGAATGGCGACCTAGGCTACCTGGCGCCGAATGACCTGGCCGAGCCGTTTCCGGTGGTGATTGCCAACACGCCGGAAGGGGAGGTGTCGCCGCCGTTCGAGACGTCTGCGGGCTGGCATATCCTCAAGGTCAAGGACCGCCGGACCGAGCCGCCGAAGACGCGCGAGGAGATGCGGCCGGAGATCGCGACTTTCCTGACCCTCAATGAGGTGAGCCGCATCCTGCGCCGCCTGCGCACTGAAGCGACCATCGAGCAGGGCGGCGGCGAAATCTATGTCCCGTCCACGGAGCCTGCCGCGCCGGTCTTACCCAACCCGCCCACCGAGGATGACCTGTGAACCTGAAACCTTCGCCTTTCGCCCCCAAGTCCTTTCCTAAGCTGCCGGAGGTACGCGGCCTGACTGCGGCTGCCGGCAGCCGCGGATTCTATGCCCGGCGCGGCGTGGAGCGCGATGATGTATTCCTGTTCGTATTCGACGAGGGCACGACCTGCGGCGGCGTGTTCACGCGCTCGCTGACGGCCTCCGCGGATGTACGCTGGTGCCGCGAAGCGCTGGCGTTTGGCGGCGGCAAGGCGCGGGCGCTGGTCGCCAATTCCGGCAATTCCAATGCCTTCACCGGCCCGAAGGGCGTGCTGAAGAACGAGGCGACGTTGCAGGCGCTGACGGATGTGCTGGGCGCCCGGCGTGACCGGTGTTTCCTGGCGGCGACCGGGGTAATCGGCGAGCCGCTGAGCGATCCCAACTATGTCGGCGCCTACATACCGGAACTGTCCCGCCGGCTGGACGCGCCGAACTGGGAGAAAGCGGCGCGCGCGTTCATGACCACCGACACCTATCCCAAAGGGGCGGGGGGCGCATTCGACATTGGCGGCGCCGACGTGCGGTTTGCCGGCATTGCCAAAGGATCCGGCATGATCGCGCCCAACATGGCGACGATGCTGGCCTACGTGTTCACGGACGCCGCAATCGACGCAGGCCTGCTGCAGGCGGCGCTGCGCGGGGCGGCGGACCTGACCTTCAATTCGATCACCGTGGACGGGGATACCTCGACGTCCGACACGCTGATGGTGTTTGCGACCGGGGCCAGCGGCATGGCCCCGATCGCGCAGCGCGAGGATCCGCGCTTTGCCGTGTTTGAAAAAGCGCTGCTGGCGGTCTGTCATGATCTGGCGATGCAGGTGGTGAAGGACGGCGAGGGGGCCAGCAAGATTGCCAGGGTCGCAGTCGAGGGCGCCGCGTCCGATGCCTCTGCCAAGGCGGTGGCCGTGTCGATTGCCAACTCGCCGCTGATCAAGACGGCGATGGCGGCCGGGGATGCCAACTGGGGGCGGATCGTGATGGCGGTCGGCAAGTCCTATGAGCCGGTGGACATCGACAAGCTGGCGATCTGGTTTGACGGCGTGCAGGTGGCAAAGGATGGCGCGCGGGCGCCTGAGTATGACGAGGCGGCGGCGAGCGCGGTGTTCGCGAAATCCGAGTTCACGATCCGCGTGGACCTTGGCGCCGGGCAGGGCGGGGCGACCGTGTGGACCTGCGACCTGACACACGGCTATGTCGATATCAACGGCGCCTACCGGACATGACGAAGCCGGTGCTGCTGGTCGTGGCGGCGGCGCTGTTTGACAGTGCGGGGCGCGTTCTGCTGGCGCAGCGGCCGGACGGAAAACAGCTGGCCGGGTTGTGGGAGTTTCCGGGCGGAAAGCTGGAGGCGGGAGAGTCGCCTGAGGCGGCCCTTGTGCGCGAGCTCGAGGAGGAGCTGTCGGTCAAGGTTAACGAAAGCGCACTCGAACCGCTGACTTTTGCGAGCTTCGATTACCCGGGTTTTCACCTCCTCATGCCATTGTACGGCTGCAAAAAGTGGTCTGGATCGATCCAGCCGCGCGAAGGCCAGGCCGTCGTGTGGGTAGAGACTTCGAGGCTGAGAGATTACCCCGCGCCACCGGCAGACCTTCCCCTGTTCGACTGGCTCGCCCAACTGCCCTGATGGATTGATCATGATCGCGATGCGCCGCCTCTTCAAAGACCTTCTCGCCGACGAGCGCGGCTCGACAGCTGTCGAGTACGGCCTTATCGCGGCGCTGATCGTCGTGGCGCTGCTGTCCGGTCTGACCTCGGTCGCCGCCGCCAACGACGACACCTATCAGCTGATCGAAGACGCGATTGTGACCTGAGCCGTCCGTAGACGGAACAAGCCTCTAACCTTCGTCCTTTTGCACACGGCGCACGGCGTCCGCAAGGCTTGCGCGTGCACTGCCGGGCTTCAGCGGTTGCGGCTGACCGGGCGCAGGGGCCCAGCC
>JBBSAZ010000227.1:0-2925 GCA_038251755.1 Caulobacterales bacterium | reverse complement strand
CGCATGCAGCCTCGGTGGGCGTGAAGGAAGCGGACGGCACGCCGCGCGAGTTCTGCACGATCACCGTCACCGATGGGATCGCGATGGGCCATGAGGGCATGCGCTCGTCGCTGGTCAGCCGCGAAGTGATTGCGGACTCGGTCGAGCTGACGATACGGGGGCATTCTTATGATGCGCTGGTCGGCGTGGCGGGCTGCGACAAGTCGCTGCCGGGGATGATGATGGCTATGCTGCGGCTTAACGTGCCGAGCGTGTTCATCTATGGCGGCTCAATCCTGCCGGGCCAGTTCGAAGGCAAGGATGTGACCGTGCTAGACGTGTTCGAGGCCGTCGGCGCGCATGCGGCGGGCTCAAGCGAAATGTCGAGTGCAAAGCTTGAGGCGCTCGAGAAGCTCGCCTGCCCCGGTGAGGGCGCGTGCGGCGGTCAGTTCACGGCGAACACGATGGCGTGCGTGTCGGAAGCGATTGGCCTGGCGCTGCCGCTTTCGTCGGCGCTGCCGGCACCATATCTAGAGCGCGACGCCTATTGCGTGGAGAGTGGCCGGGCCGTCATGCGGCTGATCGAGCAGAACATCCGTCCACGGGATATCTGCACGCGGGAAGCTTTCGAAAATGCAGCGGTCGTAGTGGCCGCGACAGGTGGTTCGACCAACGCGGCGCTGCACCTTCCGGCAATGGCGCATGAGTGCGGCGTGAAGTTCGACCTGAAGGATGTGGCCGAGATTTTCGCCAAGACACCCTACATTGCGGACCTGAAACCGGGTGGCAACTACGTCGCCAAGGATTTCGGCGAGGCGGGCGGTGTGCCGATGCTGATGAAGACGCTGTACGACGCCGGACTTATCCACGGGCATTGCATGACCGTGACTGGAAAAACCATTGCCGAGAACCTGAAGGACGTGGTGTTCAACAAGGACCAGAAGGTGATCCGCGAGGCGACCAATCCGATCTCGCCGAATGGCGGTGTGGTCGGTCTCTGGGGTTCGCTGGCGCCGGACGGGTCGATCGTGAAAGTCGCGGGCCTCAAGGATCTGACGTTTTCCGGCCCGGCCCGTGTGTTCGATGGCGAGGAAGCCTGCTTCGCCGCGGTGCGCGACCGCAACTACAAGGAAGGCGAGGTGCTGGTCATCCGCTATGAGGGACCAAAGGGCGGACCCGGCATGCGCGAGATGCTGTCGACGACGGCGGCGATCTATGGCCAGGGCATGGGCGACAAGGTGGCGCTGATCACCGATGGCCGCTTCTCCGGCGCAACGCGCGGGTTCTGTGTCGGACATGTCGGACCGGAAGCGGCGGAAGGCGGACCTATCGGCCTGATCCGCGACGGCGACATCATCATCCTCGACGCCATCAAGGGCACTATCGACGTTCGCCTGACGCCGGCCGAGATGGCCGACCGCAAGCGGGACTGGAAACCTCGGATCACCAAGTATGGATCTGGCGCGCTGCAGAAGTTCGCGAAACTGGTCGGCCCGGCGCATGAGGGCGCGGTGACGCATTCCGGTTTCGACGGCGAACTGCACGTCTACGCCGACATTTGACCAGGCCCTTTCAGGAAGCCAGAGCACACCTTATGCTCAGTGATCTGGGCAGGATCGGGAATCGGGCATGAGTGACAAGGATCAAAGCCCCGACGCGGGCGCTCCGCTGTCGCTGGGCAACCTGCCGCCGGAGTTTGCCGGGTTCGACCACATCTACGAACAGGAAATCCGGCCCAGCCTGATGGCGCGGGAGGCGGAGCGGGTCGCCGCAGCGCAGAAGGCGATCCAGACGCGCTGGATCGGCGGCGCGATCATTGCAGCGGGTGTGGGGATTGGCTTTGCGCTGCTGAAGCTGCCGGTGGTGGCGATCATCGTTGGCATCATCGGCTTTGGCGTGATCGGCTGGGGCAACATGGGCATCTCGCGGCTCGCGGGCGAGGCCAAGGCACTGATCGTGGAACCCATCGCGCGCCAGCTCGATCTGACATTCACGCCCGCGCCCGGCACATGCGAGTCGATCTACCGCCACAAGGATGTCGGCGTTGTGCCCGGCTGGGACCGGTCGAAGTTCGAGGACCTCGTCACCGGCAAGAGGGGCGCGGTGGACTTCGAACTGTTCGAGGCCCACCTCGAGGAAAAGCGCACGACCACCGACTCGAAAGGCCGCACACAGACGACCTGGGTGACGGTGTTTCAGGGCCAGTGCCTGCGGCTCGATTTCCACAAGACCTTCTATGGCCGCACGCTGGTGACGCGCGACATGGGGTTCTTCAACCGGTTCGGCGGCGGCAAGGGCATGCAGCGTGCGATGCTGGAAGACCCGACGTTCGAGAAGATTTTCGAGGTCTACACGACCGACCAGGTGGAAGGCCGGTACCTGCTGACGCCGGACCTGATGCAGAAGCTTGTCGATCTCGAGGAGGTTTTCCGGGGCGGCAAGCTGAAGGCCGCGTTTGATGGCGGCGAGATGCTGATCACCGTGCAGGGCGGCAACCTGTTCGAGCCGGGATCGATGTTCAAACCGCTCGACAGCGCAGACCGGGTGCAGGAGCTGCTGACGGATTTTGCGGCGGTGTTCGGGCTGATCGACGCCGTGACGGCCGGACGGAGCAAGATGCCGCCGCCGGCGGTCTGATCCGAAGACTGCAGGTTTCCGCACTGTTCATGGTGCCTTCAGGCGGCTGCCGAACAATTGCCGCAGTGATCGGAGAAACATGTGTCCATGATGCGCAACGCACTTTCATTTGGATTTCTGGCCTTGGTGCTGGCAGGGCCTGCCCTCGCCAATGGCAAGGTTGATGTGGCCGCCTGCAAGGCGATGCAGGCGACGCTAGCGCCGCGCCAGGCGGAGATCAGTGAGCTGACCGGGCAGCGCGAGGCCTCGGCGCTGCGCGCCGAAGAGGCCGGCATCGCCTGGGAAGACGCCGAGATCCACCGGCTGGTT
>JBBSAZ010000226.1:0-2930 GCA_038251755.1 Caulobacterales bacterium | reverse complement strand
TGCAACCTCGCCAAGGGCAGCCGCCTGCTGCGCGAAAGCCATATGGACCTGCAGCGCCGGCCCTACCGCCCGAACAATTACCAGCTGCAGGACATCGGCCGCAAATTCCCGCCGAACCACCTGCACGAAACCTGGATGGATTACCTCTACTGGGATGTGGAGCTGGAGGGGTAGCGGGCGACCGCATTACGGCACGCTTTCGAATAATCCGCACATCCCCGCGCAGGCGGGGATCGGGCACGGCACGTTCCTCCCGAGATCCCCGCCTGCGCGGGGATGAACGGCTTTTGTGATTACGGACAACCGCCCCAGTCGAACCGCCAGGCGCGGAAGTGAACCGGGTCGCCGTTGGAATAATTCAGCGCGTAGTAGGACCCGCCTTCCGTCAGGCAGGCCCCGAGGTTTTCCGCTTCCTTGCGCAGGCGCGCCGCCGTGTCGGTAATCGGCTCGTCGGCTTTCCGGTCTTCGAAGTTCAGCAGGTAGACGACCGGATAGGCGGACGCCTGCGTGGGCAGGTCCAGCGGTGTCTGGGGCGGATGCAGGTTCTGCGTGCCCAATGTCATGATATAGGACGGCTCGGCATAGCCGAGCGCCAGCACGCGTTCCGGTGTCTTGACGTTGCAGACATCGTCTTCACCCGGAACACCGCAGACATCCTCCAGCGCAAGACGCGCGGTCTCGGTTGCCTGCACCCAGACCTGGCTTGGCAGCATGTTGATGCGGATATGCCAGCCGAGCGCGATGCTGGAGAGGATTGCCAGCAGGATTGACGCGGCCACATGCCGGCGCGCCAGTTCCACCAGCGCAAGGCCCGCGAGCCCGAAGCCCGCCCACCAGAACCAGACCGGATAGTCCCTGTACGGCGCCCAGGCGGCCAGCACTTCCTCGGCCGAGACCGTCCGGAAATCGCCGGCCGTCTCGGCCATCAGGTTACTGGTCACGCCCGGGAACGAGGCCGCGAGAAGCACCACCGCGCCGAGCGCAAACAGCACCATGCCCACCGCGTTCGACACCGGCAGCTTTGCCCCGTCCATCAGCCGCACCGCGGCGTACCCGCACAGAAGGCCGAACGCCGGATAGGCCGGCAGGATGTAATGGCTGAGCAGCGTCGGCATCAACTCGAAGAAGGCATAGGTCAGTACGCCCCAGGCGAGCAGCAGGCGCAGGCCCTTGGTTTCGTCGGAGGGTTCAGCCCCGCCCGCCGCCGCGGTTGGCATCAGCCAGACCGCCGCGATGAACAGGAACGGCCAGGCCGGCAGGGGCTTCAGTGTACGGAGGGTTTCGGCCACACTGCCGGCCTCGAACGCCGGCACCATCGCGAGGCCGTAGTTGAGCGCCGCCAGCACCGCAAAGATCGCAAGGCCTGCCATCGCATACCGGCGGACCGGCGCCGTGTTCAGCCCCCCTGCCCCCACGACCCGTTTCACCGAGGCCACAAGCCCAGCGACAAACAGCAGCGTCGCCGGGAAGAACCAGGCCGGGATATGCGAGAGGTGATAGAGGAACCAGCCGCCATGGCCTTCCGAGGCGCCGGTGAACTTGTCCTTCAGGTCCTTGCCGACCGCGCCTTCGATAAACTGGCCATCGGTCGCCGCCTGGATCCAAAGGAACCAGGGCAGCACCATCGCGACGAACAGCGCCGGGCCTTTCCAGTCCGCCAGCGGCCGCCACCAGTCCCCGCCCTTGCTGGATTTCGGGCCTTCCGCCGCCCGCGCCCAGACATAGGCGCCGAGCCCCGCATAGGCGACGACCATCATCGTCACTGGCCCCTTGATCAGGAAAGACGCGCTGACGGTCAACCAGACGAGGAACGCCATCCTCCCCGGCCTGTCCGTACCCAGATAAAGCCGCCCCAGCGCGCCGATGCCGAGCGTCGTAAGGAACACCAGCACCCCGTCCGTCTTGGAGATATGCGCCTCGGAGGTCAGCAGCAGGCTCGCCCCGAACAGCGCCGCGCCGAGGAAGGCCGCGCGCCGCCCGACCAGCGGAATGCCGGCCCAGAAACAGGCGAGCGTGGCAAACGCCGCGCCGAGCCAGCTGGGCACCCGGTAGGTCCAGATCTGCTTGGCCTCCGGCCCGGTCAGCAGCGCGGTCGAGGCCGCCTGCAGCCAGTGGATGCCGGCGGGCTTCTTGTTGCGCAGCTCGTCCTGGTACTGGATGACGATGTAATTGTTCTCCTCCAGCATCTCCTTGGAGGCCTGCGCGAAGCGGCTTTCGTCCCGGTCCAGCGCCGGCAGCAGGAAAACGCCCGGCGCGGCGGCGCCAAAGGTCAGCAGGAACAGGATGATCCAGGCTTTCCAGCCGGAGACAAGTCGGTCGAGAACGGTCATGGCGGGCCATTTAGCTCAGGTTTGCCGCGGCGTCTTGCGGATTTGGCCGAAACAGCCGGAGCGGCAAATGTGATCAGGGCCTCGATTTTGCAGGCAAGGCCCGGTAAGACGCGCCGTTTAATGACGCACGATCTGATAACTCCGGGCCGGGAAGAGGGCGATTTGACCGAAGCTGCCGAATTCTCCGTCGTCGTGCCCGTCCATAACGAGGCCGGCAATGTGGCGACCCTCGTTGGCGAGATCGCCGCCGCGCTCGATGGCCGCGCCTTCGAGATGGTGTTTGTGGACGACGCGTCCACCGACGATACCCGCGCCCGCCTGATGGCGCTGAAGGCAGAGTATCCGATGCTCCGCGTCCTCGGCCACCGCAGCAATGCCGGCCAGAGCCGGGCGATCCGTTCCGGCATCCTCGCCGCCCGCGCCCCGGTCGTCGGCACGCTCGACGGCGACGGCCAGAACGACCCGGCCGATCTGCCGGACCTTTACCGCGCGCTGACACGGGCCGATGCCCCGCACGGCCTGAAGATGGTGATGGGCCGCCGCGCCAGCCGCCAGGATTCCGCCTGGAAGAAATTCGGCAGCCGCTTTGCCAACAACATC
>JBBSAZ010000225.1:0-3048 GCA_038251755.1 Caulobacterales bacterium | reverse complement strand
GGCCCTTCATCGGGGCGGCGGCCTCTTCGACGAGGGCATCGAGCGGCATGCGGGCGTGCACGATATCGGTGGCATCGCGGGCCTCGCGGATGGCCGAAAGGATCGCCCGGCAACGATCGGCCTGTTCGGCGATCAGGCGGATGTCCTCGGCGTGCGGATCGTCCGGCGCCATCTCGCGCACCAGTTCCTTGGCGACGAGGTGAATGGTGGCGAGCGGCGTGCCGAGTTCGTGCGCGGTCATGGCGGACATCGCGCCGAGGGCGGACAGTTTCTGCTCGCGCGCCATCACGACGCTGGCGGCATCGAGCGCGCGCACGAGGCGGGCTTCGTCCTGGCTGACGCGCCCGGCGGACAGGGTGAAGAAGACCGTGCCAACGGCGAGCGCGGCAAACTGGCCCCACTGGAAGAGGTCCGGCAAGTGCGTGCCGCCCGCCTCGGTCCAGGGCAGGGGCAGGCTGACGAGCGGCATGACGGCCGCCATCACGAGCGCGGTCACGGCGACAAAGGTGGCGGGCAGAAAGCTGAGGCTGAGCGCGGCGACGGTGACCGGGGCGAGCAGCAGGAGGAGGAAGGGGTTCGACAGGCCGCCGGTGACGGCGATCAGCGCGGCGAGCTGCACCGTGTCGAAGCCGAGCTGCAGCGCCGCCTCCCAGCTGCGCGTCAGGCGCTGCGACGGGAAGGCGAAGGAGAGGAACACGTTGAGCCAGGCCGAGGCAGCGATGATGGCGAGACACAGCGCCAGCGGCAGCTGGAAGCCGAGGCCGAAATACACCAGCAGCACGGCGCTCGTCTGCCCGCCGACGGCTAGCCAGCGCAGGGTGATAAAGGTCCGCAGGCGGGTGCGGCCAAGGGCGGACTGGGCCGAGCCGAGCCCTTCGGGCGCCAGCGTGAAGATGGCGTCCTCGAATCCTGCCCGCGAATCCCGTGCCGCCTCGTCCATCGGCGGACTTATGCGGCAGGCTGTCGCTTGCGCCAAGCGAAGGTTTCCGCGCTAAGGTGCGGCATGCGCACCCTTCTGCAGATCGTTTTCGCCTCGGCCGCCCTGGCCGCCTGTTCACCCGGCGGTGAGACCGGCGACCCTGCGGCTGCTCCGGCGGCGGCGCAGTCTGGCGGCCTGCAGTCGGGCTGTCTCAGCCGCGCCTATCCGGAAATCGGCGGCCCGATCTCGCTGCTCTCCAGCACCGGCGCGCGCGTGACGGAAGCCGACTTCAAGGGCCGCCCGACGCTGATCTATTTCGGCTTCACCTATTGCCCGGATGTCTGCCCGTTGACGCTGACAACGGTGGCCGCCGCTTACCGCAAGCTTCCCGAGGGCACCGAGCGGCCGCAGACGTTGCTGATCAGCGTCGATCCGGAGCGTGACACCCCGGAAGCGCTGGCGATCTACGTGGCCAACAAGGCCTTCCCCGAAGGCCTGCAGGGGCTGACCGGCACCGAGGCGGAAATCCGCGCCGCAGCGGACGCCTTCAAGGCTGACTATTCGCGCGTCGAACAGCCCGGCAGCCTCGCCGAATACACGATGGACCATACGAGCCTGCTCTACCTGATGGACGAGAACTGGCAGCTCAAGACCTTCTTCACCCACCAGGACACGCCGGACACGATTGCGGAGTGCTTGCAGGAAGTGGCCGGCTGAGGGGCGCTCGGAGCGGCGGGACTTCGCCGATTGTGTTGAAAAAGTCCCCAAAAAATCAGAAAAGAGCCAATTCGATTCGAAATCGAAACCAAAAAAATTAAACAAAAACAATACGAAAAATATATCCGCCTACGGACGAAATGACGATTTTCGACTTTTTCAACACAATCCGCCGGTTGCAGTCATTGGTGCTGCGTCCGGCAGGCGCTATGACTGCCGTCAATGACATACGAACGAGTGCATGCAATATGGGACCTGTACGATGGGATTCGAACGGGCATCGCCGACATGAATGGTGCTCCGCACTATTTTGCATCGCAGTACGAAGATAGCGTCGACGATTACTCGGACAGTTTCAAGCTCTACCCCGTGGGTGCAAAGTTCGCGCAACGCGCCATGCGACAGTGGTCGATCTATCGAGCCTGGGAACGTCATTTCCACAGCGGTGAAGCCGATCTCCAGACCCATCCCGGTCACGGTGGTGTCAACGCTGAATACGATGAACTGGAGTCATGGCTCGACGCCGAACTCGCACGCCTTCAGCCTTTGCCGACGCTTTACAAGGCGAGTTTTCGGAAACTACCCGGACAGGACGATCTCCCCCGGTGCGATGCTTCGCGAGACGGAAGTCGAATGGTCGCCTTCGGCAGTTTAGGGCCGAGGCTGTGTAAAAACGTGCTGACTTTTCGTGCGTGGGGATCCGTCGCCGGCGGCAAGCTCTGATCAGGCGATTGCTCTGATCAGAGGGCCGACCCCGAACATGGCGATCATCCTCTTCAGATTGTAGGCAAGTACCTGAAGACTCATCTCGGTTTTGACCTTTGCGAGGGTCTTTGTGAGGAAGTGTGTCGCGCCCATCCAGCTTTTTATTGTTCCGAACGGGTGCTCGGCCGTCCGCCTGCGGATTTTCATGGCATCTGGCATTCGCTCGAGCCGCTCCTGCATGGCATCGAGAACACCGTCATGCTTCCACCGCTTGATCAGCTTGTGACTCTCTGGCGTGCACCTCGGTTTTAGCGGACATGCGCCGCAGGCCTCAAGGTTGCGATAGCGTACCAGGTCGGGATCAGGCCCGCGGGTCGAGCGCACCGGCGCCTGGGTCAGATACTGTCCGGCCGGGCAGGTGTAGCGGTCGTGTTCTGCATCATAGTTGAAGTCGTGGGTGGTGAAGACGCCGCGCGTTGCCGCGCCCGCCGTGTCACTCTTGGGCACGATCGGCACTGTGCCGCTGCCTTCGCAGGCCAGAACCTGATCGCGGCTATAATAGCCCCGGTCTGCCAGCACAGTGAGTGACGCGTGGCCGCTCGCATTGAGCGCCGCCTCGCCCATCGGTGCGAGCTGGGCTCTGTCGCTACCGGTCATGGTGACCTCATGCGCGAGGATAAGGTGATGCTCGGTGTCGACGGCGATCT
>JBBSAZ010000224.1:0-3108 GCA_038251755.1 Caulobacterales bacterium | reverse complement strand
GGGTCCAGGCGCGCACCACGCCGGCGAGCGTGTTGCGGTCGGCAAGGCCGATTGCCGCATGGCCGAGCAGACAGGCCGCCACGACCAGTTCCTCCGGGCTGGAGGCGCCGCGCAGGAAGGAGAAGTTGGACTGCACTCCGAACTCGATATAGGCGGGGTTCATGCGGAAAGCCCCTGCAGATACCAGCGCGGGTCTGCCCCCGGCGTGTCGTAAAGCCCCTCCCTGTAAAGCCAGTAGCGGCGGCCCTCGCCATCCTCGACGCGGAAATAATCGCGGGTTGCCTCGTCCTTTTCCTGCCGCCACCATTCCGGTGCGATGCGCTCCGGTCCCTCCGAACGGGCGACCTTGTGCAGGGCGCGGCGCCAGCGAAACTGCGGCGGCGGTCCTTCCGGGACTTCAGTCAGCGGTACGTCGATCGGCTCGGGATGCGAAAACAGGCGCAGCGGGCGCTCGAGCGGCGGACTGTGGGGTGGCTGGGTTCTGCCTGACTGCCTGGGCGGTTCGACCCGCGCCGGCTTGGCCTCGTCGAAGGGCACGAAGATGGCTGCGCGTTCGGGCAGATGGCTTTCGACGAGCATGGCTTTTTGGATGGCGTCCCTGCCGAGGCGCGCGCGGACGCGATCAGCAAACAGCGAGACGTCTTCGTCGGAGACCATCGCCTCGCCGGAAAGATCGCTCTGTCCGGTCTCGAAGGGGGCCGTCGATGCAGCCGACAGGCGCATCAGATCGAAGCCGTAACCCGGCTCCAAACTGTCCTCCAGCGCCGCCAGCCGTTCATGGAAAAGCCGGCTGATGGAACGTGGCTCGCGCAAGGGCTGTGAGGAGCCGGTGGCGATGCGGGCGACGGCGCCGTCGACCCGAAACAGCAGGAGTTCGAGCGCCCTTGCGCCTTCGCCTCGCCGTTCGAGATCCTGCTTGAGGCCGTTTGCCAGCATCAGCACCAGCCGCTCGATGTCCTCGACAAGTCCGATCGGCTCGGCGAGATGTCGCTCCACCGAAAGCGCCGGCACGGGCAGGCGCGGCGAGATCACTTCCTCGACATCGCCGCGGGCCTGGTCGATCCTGTAGATCAGCATCTTGCCGAAGCGGCGGGCAAGCGGCGCGCGCGGTGATGCCATCACAGATCCGACTGTCCTGAGGCCGACGCCCTCCAGCGCAGCACAGGTGCCCGAATCGATGCGCAGGGCGGTGAGCGGCAAGGGCTCGAGGAAATGCCGCTCCTCACCATCGTCCAGAATGCTCGTTTCGGACGAAAACCGCGCCGCCGCCCAGGCAGCGCCCGGCGTCGAGGCGAGGCCGGCCCTGACGTCAAAACCCTGGTGAAAGAACCTGAGCACGAGATCGTTGAGCAGCATGCGCTCGCCGCCGAATAGATGGGCACAGCCGGTGATGTCGAGGAACAGGCCATCGGCGCCGTCGAAGGCGACCAGCGGCGTATAGCGGTCGCACCAGTCGGCCAGCGCCTCGATCAGTCTGCGGTCGGCATCGGGATCGGCTTCGACGATCTCGACCGAGGGATGCATGGCGCGGGCATCGGCAATGCCCATGCCGCGGGTCAGGCGGATGGCTTCCGCCTGCTCATCCAAGGCGGCGATGCGTTGGGTGTTGTTCTCCTGCCGGCTGATGACCAACGGCCGCCCGGCCGCCGGTTCGGAACGCCAGGACCGCCCCAGCCTTTGCCGCCAGATGCGCTCCGTGCTGAGATGCGGGAACCACAGGGACAGAATTCTCCGCCCGTCTTTCTTGGAAGGCGCGTGCATGGCTGTTCCATTCAAGCGTGAATTGCGTTGGCGGCGCGGTGCGGTTCTTGCTGGTGGCGATGGTGAAGCCCGGAGGCCCGATCGAGCCGGGCAACAGCCCTTCGATGGTCCGCCGCAGCCCCGAGGGAGCCGGTGACACGGTGAGCCGCACGGGCGCTGCGGTGGGTTCGGCATGGGCTGCCTGGCGCAGCAAAAACACCGGATGCCCTGCATCGCCAGCGCGACGATGCAGGCGTCGCGTGGCGGTGAGGTCGAGGCGCGCGGGATTGCCGCGAATCTCAAGAAGCACGGCCGAAAAGCCGTTGAGCTGTGCTGCTTCCTCGGCAATCCAGAGCGCATCGGCAAGCTTCTTGGCCTGCGCGACCAGCAGCCTGCCCGGCCCGATCCTGAACAGCGACTGCATTCCAGGCGGATAAGGGAGGCCGGCCTCGCGAAAAGCTTCCGTGGTGGCAATCCACAATATGGGTGCGGCAGTGTCGTCTCCGGCAAGCCCGATCAGCGCCAGGGCAAAGGCCGCCGCCGCGCCTGCGTCGCGTGTCTCGAAGCCGTGGATTTCGGTCAGCGCAGCAAAGGGGAGACCTCCGCCCAAAATTGCGTCCAGCCGTTCGGCGCCGGTGGCGAGAAAGCCATGGTCGGGCACGACGAGGCCATGACGGCGCAGCAGCACGGATGCACCGGCAACCGGTTCAGCACCGGCATCGCCAAGGGTTTCGGCAAGGCGGCCCTCGATCTTCGCGATTTGATGGCGCAAGGCAAAAACGGTTTCCTGCGCCGTGGCGGATGTCGCCATGACGGTTACTCTTCCGGGCTTTTGTTCCTGTTGTGTTCCTATAGATTCCAGAGCCCTCCGGAAGAGTCAAGCGAGCCGGGCAAGAATTTATTCCTTCAACTGCGGGGCCAGACTATCCCGCCCAGACATGTTTCCAGCAAAAGCCTCGAAACGCCCGGTTCAAACGGCTATATGCCGTGCAAAGGAAAAATCATGGCCCGAATCTACCAGACCCGCGCCTGGCACGATCAGCTCTCGCCCTCCATCGAGGAGATGGAGATGTTGGCTTTCGAGGCCTACGCGCATCTTCCAGAAGAATTTCGCACCCTGACCGGCGAAATCGTCATCCAGCTCGCCGAATTCCCAACCGACGAGATCATGGACGACCTCTCGCTCGAGACGCCATTCGACCTGCTCGGCCTGTTCGAGGGCCGCGGTATCGCCGAGCGCTGGAACCCGCAAACCGGAGAGGGCCCGAACCGCGTCACCCTCTATCGCCGGGCCATCCTCGACTACTGGGCCGAGAACGACGAGACGCTCGGCGCCATCGTCACGCATGTGCTGATCCACGAGATCGG
>JBBSAZ010000223.1:0-3110 GCA_038251755.1 Caulobacterales bacterium | reverse complement strand
GTATAGCGCTTCGGCCGCACGGAGAGGACAAGGTCGCCCTTGGCGCCGGACTCGATGACGACCTCGATAAGTGTGCCCGCCTCGACCTCGTCATAGCCGGCTTTGCGCAGAGCCACGGCGTGGACGAAAATGTCGATCTCGTCGGTGCCGCGGCGGACGAAGCCGTAGCCGCGGGCCTTGTTGAACCATTTGAGGGTGACGGTTTCATAGTCCGGACGCTCGCCCCGCTCCTTGGCGACGGCGGCGCGGGGGCGCTCCATCTCGATGATGTGGACGGTCTGCCAGCCGCGCGGACGCAATGCGGCGTCGCAGACGATCTTGGCGCCCTCGTCGGCGACGGTCTCGCCATAGTCGCGCAGGCAGGAGATGTGGATCATCACGTCGCCGGTCAGCGCCGCGTCGGACGCCGATTCCGCGACGATGAAGCCATAACCCTTGACGGTGTCGAACCACTTCACGTGGCCGATCACCCGGACCACCGGTTCGGCAGCTGGCGGATCTGATTCGCTTCTGGCCACGCTATTTGTCATCAACCACATTCCCCAGACACGAAAACTAGTGCGCGAAAACGCGCTTGTCACGCGATGTTCACAAGCCCCGAGTGATTCGGGACCTCATTCGAGGGAAGATGCGGCAAAATAAGGGCGGAGAAGCTGGCAGTCCCTAGGGGAGTCGAACCCCTCTTTTCAGGTTGAAAACCTGACGTCCTAACCGATAGACGAAGGGACCGCACGGCTTTGAGAGGCGCGATATAGCGGCTGATTCAGGACAGGGCAACCCACCTCGCGGCGTTTGAGACAGTTTGTTCAGGCGCGGCTGACATCCAGTGTTTCGAGCTGTACCCGCTCGCGTCCGTTCCAGGTATCGGCCTTGAGGCGCCCGGCGAGGCTGAGCCGCCCGCCCTGGCGGAGCGCGTCGCCCATCGGCGTGCCCTCGGCGCGCCAGGCGATGGACTCGAGGCGTCCGGAGGCGTCCTCGACGGTGAAACGCAGGTGCTGCGTGCCGACGCGGCGGACGCCGGTGATGTTGACGTCCTTGAGCAGGAAGACCGGTTCCGGCGCGCCGACGCCGAAGGGGCCGATGGAGGCGATGGCGGATACGAGCTGCGGCGTGGCGGCGCCGGGGGCGAGGACGGCGTCGATGTCCATGTCGAGCGCGGCGTCGCGTTCGGCGGCGAAGGACGACATGTGATCGAGCATCCAGGCGTCGAGCGCCGGCAGCTGGTCCGGGTCCATGCTGAGGCCGCCGGCCATGGCGTGGCCGCCGCCGGAGAGGATGACGCCCTGGCGCGCGGCTTCGGAGATGGCGGCGCCGAGGTTGACGCCCTTGACCGAACGGCCGGAGCCCTTGGCGACGGGGCCGAGGCCGTCGCCCCAGCCGATGACAATGCTCGGCAGGTGGAACCGGTCCTTGAGGCGGCCGGCGACGATGCCGATGACGCCGGGGTGCCAGCCCTCCCCCGCCGCGATGAGGACGCCGCGCGCCGGATTTTCGGCAAGGGCACGCTCGGCCTGCGCGGTGGCGGCGTCGAGAATGGCGGATTCCAGCGCCTTGCGTTCGTCGTTCAGGCCGTGGAGGCGCTCGGCGAGTTCGATGGCTTCGGCGCGGTCGTCGGTGGCGAGGAGTTTGGCAGCGAGCCAGGGGTCGCCGACGCGGCCGCCGGCATTGAGGCGCGGTCCGAGCAGGAAGGTGGCGTGGTAGACGGTCTCGATCTTGCCGATGCCGGAGACATCCGCGAGGGCGCGCAGGCCGGGGTTTTGGTCGCGGGCCATCATGCTGAGGCCCTGGCGGACGAAGGCGCGGTTGACGCCGTGCAGCGGGGCCATGTCGCAGAGGGTGCCGAGGGCGCAGAGATCGAGCAGCGGAATGATGTCCGGCAGTCCGCCCAGCGGGGCGATGCCGCGTTCGCGGGCGAGACGGTTGAGGGCGGCGACGAAGACGAAGACGACGCCGGCGGCGGCGAGGTGGCCCTGCCCCGAATTGCAGTCCGGACGGTTGGGATTCACCAGCGCGGCGGTGTGCGGGACGGCGCCGGACATCAGGTGGTGGTCGATCACGACGATGGGGAGATCGATGGCGACGGCTTCATCGAGCGCGCGGATGGCGGCGGCGCCGCAGTCAACGGTGATGACGAGTTCTGCGCCTTGCGCCTTGAGATACCGGAAGGCTTCCGGCGAGGGGCCGTAGCCCTCTTCGAGCCGGTCCGGCACGTAGAGGCCGAGATCGCGGCCCCAGGCGCGGAAGTAGCGGGCGAGGATGGCGGAGGAGGTTCCGCCGTCGACGTCATAGTCGGCGAAGACGACGACCTTGCGGCCATCAAGGATGGCGCCGAGGATGATGCCGGCGGCCTTGTCCATGTCGGCAAAGCTGCTCGGGTCCGGGAAGAACTCACGCAGGGTGGGCGCGAGATAGCCTGCGGCATCGGCGGCCTCGACGCCTCGCACGGCCAGAAGGCGCGCCAGCAGGTCCGAACCGCCGACGGCGGGCAGAAGGCCCTGGACGCGGCGTTGCTCGGCCTGAAGCAGGCGCCAGCGGCGGCCGCCGACCGACAGGGCGGCCGGTTCCGGGGTGTCCGGCACGGGCTTTTTGGCAGGCTTGGTCATGCGCGGAGCCATTTCGAATCAGCGTGCAGCTTAGCCCTCTCCGCCGCCAAACAGAATGACCTTGCCGCATTGGACCGCTGCAGGCTGGCGCGAGACCGCCGAAGCCCTTATTGGCTGGCGCAACGCAATGGAGATGCCCCTCATGATCCCTCGCTACACACGCCCCGAAATGGCAGCGATCTGGACACCGGAGAGCCGTTTCGGAATCTGGCTGGAAATCGAAACGCTGGCAGCGGAGGCCATGGAAGAGATGGGGACGATCCCGAAAGGCGTGTCGAAGGCCGTGCGCGAGCGGGCCGCCTTTGAAGTCGACCGCATCGACGAGATCGAGCGCGAAGTGAAGCATGACGTGATTGCGTTCCTGACCAACGTGTCGGAGCATGTGGGCGACGAGGCGCGGTTCCTGCACCTCGGAATGACGTCATCGGACGTGCTCGATACCTGCCTGAATGTGCAGCTGGTGCGCGCGGCGGACCTGATGCTCGGCGGGATCGACCGGGTGCTCGC
>JBBSAZ010000222.1:0-3145 GCA_038251755.1 Caulobacterales bacterium | reverse complement strand
GAGACCGGCGGCACACTGATCGTGCCGCTTCCGAACACCACCATGATGAAACCGGGCGCCGGCTCGCATCCCTTCTTCGGCATCCAGCCCGTGCTGGTTGACGCCGAGGGCAAGGAACTCGAAGGCGCCGCAGACGGCAACCTCCTGATCACCGACAGCTGGCCCGGCCAGATGCGCACCGTGTACGGAGATCACCAGCGCTTCATCGACACTTATTTCACCGCCTATCCCGGCCAGTACTTCACCGGCGATGGCTGCCGCCGCGACGAAGACGGCTTCTACTGGATCACCGGCCGCGTCGATGACGTGATCAACGTCTCCGGCCACCGCATGGGCACGGCGGAAGTCGAAAGCGCACTCGTCAGCCATGACGCCGTCGCCGAAGCCGCCGTCGTCGGCTATCCGCACGACATCAAGGGGCAGGGCATCTACGCCTATGTCACACTGCGCCAGGGCGTCGAGGCGGACGACGCGCTGCGCAAAAACCTCGTCCAGCATGTGCGCCACGAGATCGGCCCCATCGCCTCGCCGGACCTCATCCAGTTCGCCCCCGGCCTGCCAAAAACCCGCTCCGGCAAGATCATGCGCCGCATCCTGCGCAAGATCGCCGAGAACGAATTCGGCAGCCTCGGCGACACGTCCACCCTCGCCGACCCCGAAGTCGTCACCGACCTGATCGACAACCGCCAGAACCGCTGATGCAGACAGACCCCCGCGTAGACGCTTACATCGCAAAGTCGGCAGAGTTCGCCCGGCCGATGTTGGCGCGCTTGCGGGAAATGGCTCACGGGATTTGTCCGGAGGCGGAGGAATCGATCAAGTGGGGCGCGCCCGCGCTTGTCTGGAAAGGCAAGAATCTGTGCGGGTTCGCCGCCTTCAAGGCACATGCCGTCTGCTTCGTGCAAGGCGAAGGAAAGAGCGACGATACTGCAGGCATGGGCAGTTTCGGCAAGATGCGGTCGATGGGGGACCTGCCCACCAGGGCGGCCCTCGCGAAGGCGCTCAAGGCGCGCATGAATGTCATCTCGGACGGGGCACCGAAAAAGCCCGCCAAGCCGCCGCCGGAAGTTCCGCCGGATCTGGCCGAGACGCTCAAAGCTTCGAAACCCGCCGCGGCCACCTTCGCAGCACTTTCACCTTTCAACCAGCGCGACTATGTCACCTGGATCACCGGCGCAAAGCAGGACGCCACCCGCGCCCTCCGCATCCAACAGGCCGTTGCACTGTTGGCTGAAGGCAAGGCGCGCAACTGGAAATACGTGAAGAAGTAGCGTGCCTCATGGCCGGTTCTGAACGCGGCCCGTGAAGTTTCACCGCCCCGCGTAGGGCAGTCTTTGCCAGTTTCGACTATCCTTCTCGGCTCAAGGAAATGCGGCCAGGTGAGCTTGCAATGAACCTGCAGGAACACTTCTTCAGCCACGCCGGCAACATCGACCGGCGCACTTACGGCCTGTCGATGGTCGGCCTGTTCTGGTCCGTGCCCCTCTGCGCCGCCATCTTTCCGCCTGCCGCCCTGCTGCTGCCCGTGTCGTTTTACGCCATGGCCTGCCTGACGGTAAAACGACTCCACGATATCGGCCTCAGCGGCAAATGGATCTTCCTGCCGCTCGTCGCGGTCGTGATCTACATCGCGGCGTTGCTGCTCTCCGGCGTCGTCGCATTCGGCAGCGGCATGGAGGAGGCAGGCGCGCATGCGCAGGCCTGGGCCAGCGCCGTCGGCGGTTGGCTCGCCGTCTGTGTATTCCTCGCCGGCGCCGCGCTCATCGTCATGCCGAGCACGGCGCACAGCCGCGCGAAATTCGGCCGGCCGGGCCTGCCGCTCATTGCGCCTCCCTTGCCGCAAGTGCGCAAAGTCGCCGGCAGCCTGCGCGAAGCCTGGCCGAAGGCAGCGTCTTCCGTGAACGGACTGGTCCACTCCCTGCGCTCCGCCAGCGCTGATTTCGCCCGCGTCAACTGGCTCAAGCTCTTTCTCTGGCCAACGGGCCGCATCAGCCGGGGCACCTACATCGCCTGCTTCGCGCTGGTTCTGTTCGTCTGTGTGCTGCTGTTTTCACTGCTGGGCATCGTGCCCGTGTTCAACTGGACTTCCGTGATCGTCTTTTTCTATGGCGCGACCTGCCTCGCCTCGAAGCGGTTGCATGACTTTGGCCAGAGCGGCTGGTGGGCATCGATGCCGTTCGTGGTGTTCTATGCCTATATCGTACTCGAATTCTGCCTCTTCCTCAGCACGTTAGGATTGTTCGGACCTGAAATGCGAACGCATGCAGGGATCCGCCAACTCGATCGGGCGACCGACGAAACGTTCGGCCACATCCTGCTCGCCAGCCTGATCGCCTATGCCGTGCTCGCCCTGGTTCCCGGACAGCGCGGCGAGAACCGCTTCGGCGCGCCGCAGTCCGAGCCTTCCGAAGACATTGACGCGCCGCCGCTGGCAGCCTGAGCCTCAGATCGCGGGCAGGTCCACCGTAAACTTCGCGCCGCTGTCCGCACCATTCTCCGCCCAGACCTTGCCGCGGTGCGTCGCGATGATCTGTTTCACGATCGACAGGCCAAGCCCGGAATTGTTGCCGAAGGCCGTGCCCTTGGGACGATCCGTATAGAAGCGGTTGAAGATCGTCTCCAGCTTGTCCGCTGGCACGCCCGGCCCGGAATCTTCCACCGTCAGGCGCGCAATCGTGCGCGGGCCGTCATTCGTCTGGTCGAGGCGCACCTCCACGGTCGAGCCACCCGGCGAGAAGGAGCGCGCATTGTCGATCAGGTTGCGCAGCACCTGCCCCAGCGGCCCCTCGCGCCCGCGCACCACCAGCCGCGCGCCCATCGTCGCATCCGTGAACGAGACATGCACGGCCGTTTCCGCGTCGCCAATCCCCTCATAGGTGCGCACCACATCGCGCACGAAGCGCGCAATGTCGATCTGCTCCGCCGGCAGGCGCGTCATCTCCGCTTCAAGTCGCGAGGCGTTTGAAATGTCCGTGATCAGACGGTCTAGCCGCTTCACATCCGAGGTGATCACCTGGCGCAGGCGCGTCGCTGCGTCCGGGTCCTTCACCCGCTCCAGCGTCTCCACCGCCGAGCGGATGGACGTCAACGGGTTCTTCAGCTCATGCGCCACGTCCGCCGCAAACTGCTCGTTCGCCTCGATCCG
>JBBSAZ010000221.1:0-3146 GCA_038251755.1 Caulobacterales bacterium | reverse complement strand
GCGCTGGCAAGCAGGGCAAGCGCAAAGGCAGAGCGCATTATCGTCATGGGCCGAATCCTGTTCTGATTACGCAAATGTATAGCCCTTGTCTTAACGCCATTTTTGGATTCGTTAACCTTTGACGTGCGAGAACGGGTTATCCATGAAAGTCCTGTGCGCGGCGGTGTTCGTGCCGGGGCATTCGCGCTTCCGGCAGCCGGCCGGGTCAATTGGCGGTAGACTATGAAAAAAGACTCAGAAGCCCTTGATTTGTCTCAGGTCCTCGGTGCGCCAGAGGAAACGGACACTGGCGCGGGCAGCGCGGCGGGCCGCAAGGTTGACCTGCTGCAGCTCGGCTTCTGGGCCTGTCTTCTGCTATCTATTGCCGCCGCCAGCGTCTCGCTGGTGCGCCCGCATGCGTCCGGCGCGACCGGATCGATTCTCCTCATCACCATGGCCTCCGGTGGCCTTGTTTTCCTGCTCTGGACGGTGCGCGGCGCCGGCCGGTTTATCGGCCTGTTCCCGGAGCGCGGCGCTGCGGCCCGCTTCACCGACGCCGCCGCCCCGCGTTTCCCCTGGATCGAGGCGCTGGATGAAGCCGTCCTCGTCACCGAACCGGGCGGCGCGCCTGTGGCCGCCAACCCTGCCTTCAACGAGTTGGCTGCCATGGCCCTGATCACCGGCCCCAGCGAATCGGGCCCGGTCACGGTGGACCGCCTGTTCGGCGCCAATCCCGGCCTCGCCGCGCCGGTCTACCGCCTGTCGAAAGCCGCCAAAGCGGGCACCCGCCGGCGCGAACTGTTACCGCCCGTGGCGCTCGGCCCCGAACAGGTCCCCGCCCAGTTTGAAGTGACCGTTGCACCGCTGCCGCGCGGGCGCGTCCTCTGGCGCATCCGCCGCATTGCGGGACAGCTGGAAGCGACCGGCGCCGCCGACATGAAATCCTTGTATGTCGAAGACGCTCCCATGGGTTTCTTCGCCGCGCGGCCTGATGGCACGATCACCTACGCCAACGGCTACCTGCGCGAACTGCTCGGCCTGCCGGAAACCGCCAAAAACATCCGCCTCGACGACATCATGCGCCCGGAATTCGTTAAACTGCTCGGGCGTGACCGCAAGACCGGTGCGCCGGGCCGCGCCGATATCCAGTTGCGTGCCCGCGACGGCGTGGAGATCCCGGTCCAGGCGATCACCACCTGGTCGGGCCGCGGCGCCGATGCCAATGGCCGGACGATCCTGTTGCCCAGCCCGCAAATCCTGAACGGGGAGGGCGACCGCTTTGCCCTTCAGGGCGCCTCGCGGCCGGTGCGGGCGGACGGCGATCCGATGTTTGATGATGCGCCCTTCGGCGCCGTGCGCCTTGACGGCGACCGGGTCGACGGCGCGATCATCCTGGATTCCAACCGCGCGCTGATGGAACTCAGTGGCGGGCGCGCAACGCCTGGCTCACGCTTCTCGGACCTGTTCGACTTTGAAGACGACGGCGCCAATGGCGCAGCCGAAGCGCTCGTGCAAGCGGTGGACAAGCCGGTCGCGCTGAAGCTCGCCGGCGCGGTCAGCGAAGACAAGGTCAAGCACGTCAACGTCTTCGTGACGCTGAATGCGTCTGGCCGCCCATCGGTCGCCTATGTTGTGGATATCTCCGAGCACCGCCTGCTGGAACAGCGCCTCGCGCATGGCGAGAAGATGCAGGCCATCGGCAATATTGCAGGCCGCATCGCGCATGAGATCAACAACATGCTGCAGGTCACACAGGGCAATTGCGAGTTCCTGGAGAGCCGGCACCCGCTGGGTGATCCGTCCTATGACAATCTCAAGGCGATCCACGAGTCGACTGTGCGCTCGGCCGATCTGGTTCGCGGCCTGCTCGCCTATGCGCGCGAGCAGACCTTCAAGCGCGAAGTGTTCAACACGACCGACTTCCTCACCCATTTCTCGCTGCTGCTGCGCGGCGCGGTGGACGAACGGATTGCCTTCGAAGTGGTGCACGGACGCGACGTGCCCTGGATTCGCGCCGACAAAAGCCAAATCGAAACGGCGATCATCAACCTCGTCACCAATGCGCGCGACGCGATGCTGTCGCACCGCGACGGCGGCAGGCTGACGATCCGAACCAGCCGGTCCACCGGCCGCGAGGCACAGGCCAAGGGCTTCGACTATGTGGAAGATGGCGATTACCTGCTGATCGAGGTTGAAGACACCGGCGGCGGCATCCCCAAGGACCTTCGCGAGAAGATCTTCCACCCCTTCTTCACCACCAAGGAAAAAGGCAGCGGGACAGGCCTCGGCCTCGCCACCGTGTTCGGCATCATCAAACAGTCGGGCGGCTATATCGAGCCCGTCTCGGTGATGGGCAAGGGCACCAATTTCCACGTTTACCTGCCGGCCCTTGCCGCGGAAGACATTCCGCAGGCGGAAGATCCGGCGATTGCGCAGCGCGCCAATGTTCGTCCGATCGATCTCTCGGGCCGGGGCCGCATTCTGGTCATCGAGGATGAAGCCGGTGTCCGTAACATTGCAGTCACGGTGCTGCGCTCGCGCGGCTACGAAGTGGAAGAGGCCGAGGACGGCGAAGAGGCGCTCGAGATCATCAACGCCAAGCCGGGCCATTTCGATCTCGTGATCTCGGACGTGGTGATGCCGGGCATGAACGGGCCGACGCTGATCAAGCAGGCCCGCGAAAAGCTGGGCCATGCGCGCGTCATCTTCATCTCGGGTTACGCGGAACAGGAACTCGCCAAGCAGCTCGATGACCGCGCGGTCTCGTTCCTGCCGAAGCCTTTCTCGGTCCGTCAGTTGTCGGAGCTTGTGAAACGCGAGATCGGCACCCCGCAACAGGAAGCGGCCTGAAGCCGGCCAGCCTACCGTGACCAGTGCGCCGCAAGTAGTCCCGCAAACTCTTCGGCGCGTTCATGGCAAGCCCAATGTCCTGCGCCGCGTGCCACATGCAGCGGCGTGCCCCACATTGTGGAGAAACGCTCCGCCACCGAGATATCCACAAACGGGTCCGTCTCGCCCCAGAACAGCTGGCCGCGTTTCGGCAGGTTTGCGAGGTCGTCCACCCAGGCGCCGCGGAAGTTGAGGCCGAGGGCCGAGCGGTAAAGCTTCAGGATCGACTGGCGCATGGTCTTGTCGATGTGCGGTACTTCTTCCCGCGCAAGGCTTGC
>JBBSAZ010000220.1:0-3157 GCA_038251755.1 Caulobacterales bacterium | reverse complement strand
GTTCGGGTCGCCGCTCTGGTAGCCGCGCTCCAGCCATTCCATCCGCTGCGCCGCCGTGCCGTGGGTGAAGCCTTCGGGGGTCACCTTGCCGGTCATCCGCTTCTGGATCATGTCGTCGCCGATCGCCTGCGCGGTTTTCAGGCCTTCCTCCATGTCGCCCTGTCCGAGCGCGACCGAGCCGCCGGAGACGCTCGCTGCCTGAGCCGCCCAGACGCCGGCATAGCAGTCGGCCTGCAGTTCCAGCGCGATGGAATACTGGTTCGCTTCTTCCTGGCTGCGGGCGGCTTGCTGCGCCTCACGTACTTTCTGCGAGGCACCGGTCAGGGTCTGCACATGGTGGCCGAATTCGTGGGCGATCACGTAGGCGCGGGCGAAATCGGCGCCTGACGCGCCCAGCTTGGTTTCCATTTCCTGCCAGAAGGACAGGTCGAGATACACGGTCTGGTCGGGCGGGCAGTAAAAGGGTCCCATCGCCGCCTGGCCGAAACCACAGCCGGTATTGGTGCCTTGCTCGTAGAGCACGACGGTCGGCGGCGTATAGCCGGGCAGGGCCTGGACCCAGACGTCATTGATGTTGGCGCCGATCACATCGACGAACAGGCCGGCCTCGTCAGCTGGCGTGCCTCGGGCGCCGTCCTGCTGCTCGCCGGTGACCTGCGAGGCTTCGCCGAGAACGGCCTGCGTCTGCGAGGGATCGATACCGAACACGAAGTAGCCGATAAGCGCGATCACCGCGACACCGAGACCGCCGCCACCGACGGCTGCTGCGGGGCTCATTCCGCGCCGGTCTTCCACATTACCGCCGCGCCGTCCGCCTTGCCATTTCATGCTGAGCTCTCCCGTGGGGCGGACCGGTCATCGGCCTTTGGTTTCACTCTACAGCCAATCCTGCCTTCACGGCTACCCTGCTTGGCGGCGCCTCGCAGGCCTGATAGGTTCAACTGAAGATAGCTTTCTTTAAGGCGGCAAGACGAATGACATTCGCGATGAAAAGCAGACTTTTGTTTGGCGCTTTCGGTCTCTCTTTGTTGCTGGTGGCGGGCGTTTCTGCCGAAGGCGCTTCGCCGCAAGCTCCCAGCTATGAAAGGTCCCGAGAGGCGCTCGAATTGCCGATGAGGGCTGAAGATTATTCTGACGTCGCCGAGTTCACTTGCAGCTATTCCGGCGGAAATATCTTCTACAACGGCAACACCACTCTCCAGCTTGTGAACTGCCTGCTCGAGGCGCCTAAGGAGAGCAGCAAGCTTGTCGTGACGTCATCGGGCGGGACCGTTGATCTGGCTATTTTTGCAGCGCATATCGTGAGCGAAATGGCGCTGGATGTCGAAGTCGTAGGATGGTGCGCGTCGTCGTGCGCCAACTACATCTTGCCGGCTGCAAAGCGCGTTTTTCTCGACCAGTATTCCCTCGTATATGTGCATGGGGCGCCCGGCCCCGCTGATCGTGAGGGGTTGGTCGTGGCGCTCGCGAAGATTGGGATAACCGAGGACTCTCCTAAATTCGAGAAGGCGATATCTGAAAACCTTCCGCGTAGTGAGTTGACCTATCAGCTGCATAACAATTTCAGGGAAAAGTTTCAGGTTGGTGAGTACTACTATGACTTGAATGACCTTGCCGCAGCGCGCGCTACTGAAGTTCAGCCGGGTGGTTGGGATCTGTTCTTCGTGGACCCTGACTGGCTGAAGCGTTGCTTGCCCGGCGTTGAAATCATTGCAGAAGTGCCCAACATCGATGGCTTGCGAAAGCTGCATCCCAAGCGCAGTCTCGTGGCGTTCTCCGATATCAGGGGACCGGACCAGAGTTGTTTCCAGTAGGCGCCGGTCTGGCGTCAGGCGAAAGACAAGTACATGCGCCTCAACCAGGTGACCCTGCCTTGCACGGACTATGACGCCAGTGTGGTCTGGTGGCAGCGGTTCGGGCTGACGCTGATTGTCGACTCGTCGCCAAAGTATGCGCGTTTCGAGTGTCCGGTGATCGAGGGGGAGGAGCCTTCCACCCTGTCCCTGCACATGGTGGACGGCGTTGCACCCGGCGAATGGCCGGCGGTGTATTTCGAAGTGGCGGACGTCGCCATCGAGGTCGGCGGGCGCTGCATGGTGGGCATTCATCCGCTGGGCGAGCCGGAGCGTCAGGACTGGCGCTGGACCGAGGCCTGGTACCAGGACCCGGCGGGCAACCGCGTCTGCCTCTATACTGCCGGAAAGAACCGCCGGTTTCCGCCCTGGCGGGTCGGGGCTGAAAGCGTTTGAACCTGCGAATCGGCGTCCGGCGCCTCTTGCCGTTCGCGTTGCCGGGCCCAGATTTATCTGGGGGAAAAACCGGATGCCAGCATGTCCTTTTCAATAGTCCCGTTTGACGCCGACCGCCGGGAAGACGTTGTCCGGCTCGTTGACCGCGTGTTTCCGTCTCAAGGATTGGCCGAGCGCCTCAGCATGCGGGTGTTCCAGACGCGCTGGGACTGGCTGCTGGCCCTCGGCGGAATCCGGGATGGCCGCTTCTGGCTTGCCGTGAAAGACGATGCCGTGATCGGCACGGTCGGGCTTTACTCGACTCCGAAAGATGCCGCCTCGGCACTCTGGCTTGGCTGGTTCTGCGTGTCGCCGGAAGCGCGGGGGCAGCAGGTGGGGCAGGGGCTGATCGATTTCGCTGTGCGCCAAGCCAGCGCGGAACAGCGCATGTTCCTGCGTCTTTATACATCGACCGACCCCAACGAAGCGGCGGCGCAATCCGTGTACGAACGGAACGGATTTGCGCTCGTGGACGAGAAGCAGCCCTTGCTGTGGAAGCTGGCGGGAAGCCCGGTCAAGCTTCTGTTCCGGGAGCGCCGTCTCGCCGCCGCAGGCTAGGGCGATGCGGCTCTGGCGCGTGCGCGCGGACACTTGTTGGGGGATCAGCTGGAGTTTGGTGGGCTGACTGAGGTCTCCGCAGGGCCCTGCGAAGGCAAGGGCCCAGATTCGGAAAGAAGCATTTTCTTTGACTGGATACCTGCCGGCGCAGGTACCTTGGGGGTGGAGTTTGCTTTGCTTGGCCAAGACCCTCACCTCCCACCGCCTTCGGCGGTGGGTCCCTCCTCTCCCGTTGACACGGGAGAGGGGTTATGTAGCGCGTGCCTTGACCCCTCTGCCTCTGGGAGAGGAGGGGCCCATTGCGGAGCAAT
>JBBSAZ010000219.1:0-3167 GCA_038251755.1 Caulobacterales bacterium | reverse complement strand
GCTTCTATGTCAACGACCAGAAGCGCATCTTCAAATGCTTCTCCTCCGGCACCGGCGGCGACGTCATCAACTTCATCATGGAGACCGAGCGGCTCTCCTTCATGGAAGCGGTCGAGAAGCTCGCGGAAGAAGCCGGGATGCAATTGCCCAAGGCGAGCCCGGAAGCCGCCGAAGCCTATGATCACCGCAAACGTCTCGTCGCCGTCTGCGAAGCGGCTACCAACTGGTTCGAGGACCGGCTCCTCTCCAGCGAAGGCGCCGCCGCGCGCACCTATCTCGAAGGCCGGGGTCTAGATCCCGCCGCGTGGAAGCGCCACCGCCTTGGCCTCGCCCCGGATGACTGGCGCCGCACCCGCGCGCACCTCACCTCCGAAGGCTTCACCGACAAGGAACTGATCGAGACCGGCCTGATCAAGGAAAGCGATAAGGGCGGCGAGCCGTTCGATTTTTTCCGCGGCCGCCTGATGTTCCCGATCACCGATGTGCGCGGCGCTGTCATCGCGTTCGGAGGCAGGGGCCTGACCCCGGATGCCAAGCCGAAATACCTGAACTCCGGCGATACCGAACTCTTCCACAAGTCGACGGTGCTCTACCGCTACAAGGCCGCCCGCGAAGCCCTCGGCGCCGGTGAAGGCGGCGGACTGATCGTCTGCGAAGGCTATATGGACGCCATCGCCCTGACGGAAGCCGGCTTTGGCCATGCGGTCGCCCCGCTCGGCACCGCGCTCACCGAAGAGCAGCTGCAGCTGATCTGGAAAGCCGGCCCGGAGCCAGTGATGTGTTTCGACGGCGACCGGGCCGGCCTCGGGGCCGCCTACCGCGCGCTGGACCGGGCGCTGCCCTTCGTGGAGCCCGGCCGCTCGCTCTTCTTCGTGCTGCTGCCGGACGGAATGGACCCGGACGATCTGATTCGGGCGCGCGGGGCGCTGGCCATGCGCGAGGAAATCGAACGCCGCCTGCCGCTGTCGGAACTCCTCTGGCGGCGCGAGCGCGACGCCGAGCCCCTAGATACGCCCGAGCGCCAGGCCGGCCTCGAAGCGCGCCTGATGGCGGCGTGTGGCCAGATCCGGCATGGCGGCGTGAAAGCTGCGTATGAGCGCGATCTGAAGTCGCGTCTGCGCGATCACATGTGGGCCCTGCGCGACGCAAAGCGTAGTGCCAGCTACAGGAAGGGCCGCCCCGGATCGGGACAGACTCCCCTCGAAGGCGAGCCTGCCCAGACAGAGCTCAAGAGGGGCGCGCCCGCCAAGCTGCGCGGCCTCGGCACCCTCGCCATGGCGATCGACAGCCCCTACCTTCTGGTCATCGGCACCGAAACGCTCGCTGCCTGTGCACTCGCCGACCCTGATGTAGTGAAAATCCGCGATGTGCTTCTGGACTTTGCAAATGCGGGAAAGCCTATTGACCGGGCGGTATTGACCGCCCATTTAACGCAAACTGGGTTCATGCGTGCTGCCAGTTTGCTCAAAGATTATCCCGTAACGTCTCAGATAGCGGCCGATGGGCCCGAGGCACGGGAGTGGCTGATCGCCCTCGAGCAGTATGTGGCAGCCGGGCGTCCCGGCCAGGAAAACCTCGGCTCTGGCATGGATGATGCGAGCGGGGGAGCCTCGGCGTCGCCTTCGGGTTGGCGGCGCAGGCATCAAATGGTCGCGGAGCGACGGGCCCTCAAAGCCCGCATGAACGAGGCAGCAGGCAAACGCAGCGACAGCTGACGGCAGGGCGATTGGCAACAGGCGTGGGGCGGCAACAGGCGGCCCCCTTCGCCAGGGAGAAACTGGACTATGGCGATAGCCACTAAGAAAAAGAAGAACACGGCCGGCGACGGCGAGGGCGAAGACGATAAAGAGACCGAAGCGGGTCTTGTCGATTTTAACGCGACAGACGTCAAAAAGGTCCTGAAGCGCGCCCAGAAGCGCGGCTTCATCACACATGACGAAATCAACCAGCTGCTGCCGGATTCGGACATGAGCTCGGACCAGATTGAGGACGTGATGTCCCAGATCTCCGAGATGGGCATTGCCGTTGTCGAGTCCGAGGAAGAAGCCGAGGAGCAGGGCAAGGCCCTGACCAAGCTCGAGGACAAGAAAGTCCTCGCCAAGAAGGGCAACGCGCGCGGCTCTGACCGCACCGACGACCCTGTGCGGATGTGTCTGCGCGAGATGGGCGCCGTCGAGCTGCTCTCCCGCGAGGGCGAGATCGCGATTGCCAAGCGTATCGAAGCTGGCCGCGATGCGATGATCCGCGGCCTCTGCGAAAGCCCGCTGACCTTTGAAGCCATGATGGTGTGGCGCGACGAGCTGATCAACGAGCGCATCCTGCTGCGCGACCTGATCGACCTTGAAGCGACCTATGGCGCGGAAAACCCGCCGCCAGAACCCAAGGTGATCGAGGAGAAGGCCCCGGAGCCTGTTGCGCTCGCGAAAAGCAAAGGCAAACGCCAGAGCCAGGAAGAGATCGACGAAGTTGAAGCTGAGCGCATGCGCCAGCAGCAGCAGGAAGAGGAAGAGGAAGACGACGCGGCCGCCATGTCGATGTCGGCGATGGAAGGCGAACTGCGCGAAGGCGTGCTCGCCAAGCTCGACGATATCGCCGAGTCCTTCGGCCGCTTCCGCAAGCTGCAGGACCGTCTCGTCGGCCGCCGCCTTGAAGGCAAGGACCTGACGCCGAAAGCGCAGAGCGAATATGATGAGCTGTCGCTCCTGATCGTCGAAAACCTCAAGACGATCCACATCAACAATGCCCGTATCGAGGCGCTGGTCGAACAGCTCTACGCGATCAACAAGAAGCTGATGGGACTTGAGGGCAAGCTGATGCGTCTCGCCGACGCACACGGCGTGCCGCGCAAGGAATTCCTCGAGAACTATATCGGCTGCGAGCTTGAACCCAACTGGTCCGAGCGCGTGCGCGCGATTTCGGCCAAGTGGAGACGCCTGATCGATGGCAAGGGCGGCGAGATCGAAATCGTCCGTGCCGAGATCACCGAGATTGCCACCGAGATCGGTATCCCGATCGATGACTTCCGCCGGATCGTGCAGACCGTGCAGAAGGGCGAGCGCGAAGCCCGCATCGCGAAGAAGGAGATGGTGGAAGCCAACCTCCGCCTCGTGATCTCGATCGCGAAAAAGTATACGAACCGCGGCCTGCAATTCCTGGATCTCATCCAG
>JBBSAZ010000218.1:0-3203 GCA_038251755.1 Caulobacterales bacterium | reverse complement strand
CACGCGGGATACCGGCTCTGCCGGCACGGCAATCGGCGCGCCGTCGCCAAACACCACCGAGCCCTTCTCACTGCGCGTGACGGCAGCCACGGCGCATTCCGAATGGAGCGCGCTGAGCGCCGCCTCGAAATCATCCGTTTCGTAGAGCGACTTCAGTTCCGCTTCGTTCGCGAAAACAATGTCCGCATACCCCCGGACGAGCTGCCGGAAACTGGCGCGGTGCCGGTCAACGCAGAAACTGTCGGACAGCGTGATCGCCACCTTGCGGCCAGCCGCCTTGGCGACTTCAGCGGCGTGCACGAAGGCGGCCTTGGCTTCGTCCTTGTCGAACAGATAGCCCTCCAGGTAGAGAATGCTGCCGTCACGCACCATCTGGGCATCGACATCGTCCTTCGAAAAAAGGACGGACGCGCCCAGAAACGTGTTCATGCTGCGGTGGCCGTCATCGGTGACGAAGATGATGGAACGCGCCGTGGCGGGTCCGTCCCTCAGCGGACGGGTGTGGAACGGCACACCGGCCGCCATCATCTCGCGCATGAACTGGTGGCCAAGGTCGTCGTCCGCGATCTTTCCAACATAGGCCGCCGAGGCACCAAAGCTGGCGAGGCCGGCAATCGTGTTGGCGCCGGATCCGCCGGAGGTGATCACGGGGTTCAAAGCATGGGCAGTCAGCAGTTCGGCGCGCGGTTCCTCGATTAGGCTCATCGCATCCTTGGCGATGCCGTGCTGCGCGAGGAAGGCGTCGTCCGCCCGCGCCAGAACGTCCACGATGGCATTGCCGAGACCCACCACATCGAATTTTGCGCTGCTCATGTCTGCTGTTTCCCTGAATGCTCGCCGTTCCCCGCGCCTTGCCAGAGCGCGCCCGTGGACACAAGGCTCGGAGGCGGTTAGAGGCGCGGCCATGAAAAAGATCGCCTATCTTGCCAGCCGCGTGACCCTGCCCGGCTCGCCCATCCGCCGCACCGATGCGTTCGAGCATGACAACATGATGGACGCGCTGCGCGGGCCCTTCGAGGCGCGCGGCTACCGCGTCGAGGACCTCGCCTGGGACAATCCGAAGGCGGATTGGACGCGCTACGAAGCCGCCATCATCGGCACGACCTGGGACTATTGGGACCGGCTGGAGGAGTTCCTCGCGGCGCTCGAGCGGATCGAGGGACAGACGCGGCTGTTCAACGGCGCGGCACTGGTGAGATGGAACAGCCGCAAGACCTACCTGCGCGACCTGGAAAACAAGGGCGCGAAACTGATCCCGACGCTCTGGCTCGATGTGTGCGACGAAGCGGCGGCAAAGGCGGCATTTGACGCGCTCGGCGCGGACGACGTCGTGTTCAAGCGCCAAGTCGGCGCGGGCGCCAAGGACCAGCACCGCGTGAAGCGCAGCGAGCCCATCCCCGTCATGCCGCACGCCATGATGGCGCAACCCTTCCTGCCGATGATCCAGACGGAGGGGGAGCTCTCCTTCATCTTCATCGACGGCGATTTCTGTCACGCGCTGATCAAGCGCGCACAGCCGGGCGATTACCGCATCCAGTCTACCTATGGCGGGCGCGAGGAGAAGATCCCTCCGTCAGCGGACGATCTCGCCGCCGCACGGGCTATCATAGGTACGCTGGACGAAGCGCCACTGTATGGCCGTGTGGACATGCTGCGCGGCGCGGACGGCGGGCTGCTCCTGATGGAACTGGAAGTGATCGAGCCGTATCTCTACCCCATCGAGGGACCGGAACTGGGCGAGCGGCTCGCGGCGGGTGTTGTGCGGCGTTTGACTGCTTGAGCCCCTTCTCCCTCGGGAGAAGGGCAATGGCAAATGGCCTTCGTACCGAACTCAAACCGGGCGCATCTTGTGCAACAAAATCCGTCCCCTCCCGGAAAAAATCCGTAGACGCATCAAGCCCCTGAAAGATTTCTCCGCTAACCTTGCGCCACACCCCGGCGCGCGGGGTTACACTCAGCTTCCCCCGCACACCGTAGGCCGGATAGAGGCCGCAGGCCGAAATCCGACACCCCGAGAGAAGTCGATACCAGATCGATACCAAGCTATAAAAAATGAGAATCAATAAGAAAGATTCGACATCAGGAATGCAAAGCCTGCACCCGGATGAGACTGTCTGGCGACGGTTTGGGAGGACTTACGCTTACAAGGACCGGGCTGCGGCAAAATAAAATACATCCCCGTCAGGACGTTATGGAATCGGCCTCCAAACCTTGCGCAACACCTCCGTCCTCGTATCTGCAGAAAACGCCCGGATTCAGGACTTTTTTCCCCTCTCGTGCAGGGCCATCATATGCGATGGCCCTGACCTAGGGAGAGGGATTCTCATGGCACTTTGCGCGGCCCCTTTGGCCCCAACTTTCCCACCGCCCCCGGATCCGGAGTCTTCGGTTTATACGCACACAGATGGCTGATCGCGCACTGCCAGCATTCCGGCGTGCGCGACTTGCAGACGTAGCGGCCGTGCAGGATCAGCCAGTGGTGGGCGCCCTTCTTGAACTCGATAGGCGTGATGCGTTCGAGGCCGGCTTCGACATGGTCCGGTGTCTTGCCGGGGGCGAGGCCGGTGCGGTTGGAGACGCGGAAGATGTGGGTATCGACCGCGATGGTGGGCTCTCCGAAGGCTTCGTTGAGGACGACGTTCGCCGTCTTGCGTCCAACGCCCGGCAGCGTGGTCAGCTCGTCCCGTGTGCGAGGGACCTCGCCGCCGAACTCCTCGATGATCTTGCGGCTCAGCGCGATAACGTTTTTCGCCTTGTTCCGCCAGAGGCCGATGGTGCGGATATGCGCGGCCACCCCCTCCTCCCCCAGCGCCAGCATCTTCTCCGGCGTGTCGGCGGCGGCGAACAGTTTCTTCGTGGCTTTGTTGACGCCGACATCGGTCGCCTGCGCCGAGAGGGCGACGGCGACGACCAGCGTGAAGGGGTTGACGAAGTCCAGCTCCGTGCGCGGGTCCGGCCGGTCGGCGGCCAGCGCCGCGAACAGCTCGGCCGCCTTCGCCCGGGTGAACTTCGATTTCGGGTGCGCTGCTTTGACCATCCGGCAAGGCATAGAGCGCCCTTTGTCCGGCGCAAGGGCGTGCTAGGTCGATGGGGATGATTGAGCCTGCCGAAACCATCTACCTTGACGCCATGCTGACGCCGAACCGTTCCCTCAGCGAACGCGGGTTTGCCATCGGTATGGCGATTGTGGCGGTGGTGTTCTT
>JBBSAZ010000217.1:0-3216 GCA_038251755.1 Caulobacterales bacterium | reverse complement strand
GCGCGGCAAGGACCGGAAGAATCCCAGCGTCAGTGATCTGGAAGTGCTGTTCGATCAAGCCGTGCTGGAGCGCGCCTCGAAGCGGGAGCTGAAATACCGGCCGGGCGCGCTGCGCCCGTTCCGCAAGGCGTTCACGGAACGGGCGGGCGCGCCCAAGGCGCCGGTCGCGATCGAGCCACCGGCCGAGGGACAGCCGCCGGCGTGATGGGTGGGCCGCAAGGCACCACATTCGAAAAGATGTATTCTCTTTGCGCTGGGTACCTGCCTTCGCAGGTACCTGCGGGGTGGGTGTTGTGTGGCGAAGCCCCTCACCTCCCACGACCTTTGGTCGCGGGTCCCTCCTCTCCCGCGGAGCGGGAGAGGGGTTAAGGGGTGCGCGTCTTCACCCCTCTCCCTCCGGGAGAGGAGGGGCCCATTGCGGAGCAATGGGAGATGAGGGTCTTTGGTTTGGGAATTTTCCTGTGTGATCATTCCGGGAGTATAACTCCGTGGGCGGAGGTGTGGCGGAAGGACTGGGGAACTATTTTACAAGCGCTTGGCGGGGATGGGATTTATTTTCCGGGTGGGCTGATTTTTGTAGGCGTAAAAGGCCGGCCCTTCGCGGCTTCGGGCGGCTTCAAAACGGTTCACGGTAATGCATCCCGTGCATTCCGGATGTCGATTTTTTCTCATTCATTCTCATTCATTCTCGCTTTTTTCTCATTTCTTCTCACTCAGCCTCGCCTGTTGGCGCTGGGTCCCGGTCTTCGCCCTTGGCGAAACCGGGATGACGACACATGCGGGTTGAGAATGGGGAGGGAGTGGAAGATGGACCCTCGGACCGGCTATGCCGGTTGAGGGTGACGCGGCGGTCTTCCGGCTGCCCCGCCTTCACACTTGCGGCGGATTCCGCCGCAATGAATCGCAAGAGTGCCGCAATCCGGGCAACGGGGCGCCGCACTCCGTTGATTTTGTTGAAGCTCCACCAATGGAGGGCTTTTGAAATGAACCGAGCTGTGATTGAACCTACTGCCAAGCAGACCGAAGCGCATGCAAGCTTCCGGCTGGCGGAAAAGGACAAGGCCATGACGACTCTTGCACTGGTGGACGACGACGAAAACATCGTGGCTTCGCTCAAGATGTTCTTCGAAGCCGAGGGCTATCAGGTGCGCACCTATCATGACGGGGAATCTGCCCTGCCCGCGCTAACCGAGAGCCCGCCGGACATCGCCATCCTCGACGTGAAGATGCCGAAGATGGACGGCATGGAGCTGCTGCGCCGCCTGCGCCAGACCTCCGAGCTGCCGGTGATCTTCCTGACCTCGAAGGATGAAGAGATCGACGAGGTGATCGGCTTCAATATCGGCGCCGACGATTTCGTGCGCAAACCCTGTTCCAACCGCCTGCTGGCGGAGCGCGTCAAAGCCGTGCTGCGCCGGGCGCGCGGCGGCGTGGCCGGACCCGAGGAAGGCGACTCCAAGCCCATCGTGCGCGGCAAGCTGGTGCTGGACCCCAACCGCCATGCCTGTACCTGGGACGGCAAGACCGTGCGCCTGACGGTGACCGAGTTCCTGATCCTGCAGGCGCTGGCTTCCCGCCCTGGCTATGTGAAGAGCCGCGACCAGCTGATGGACGCCGCCTATGACGACCAGATCTATGTGGACGACCGCACCATCGACAGCCACATCAAGCGCCTGCGCAAGAAATTCCGCGAAGTGACGGACGAGTTCGATGCGATCGAAACGCTCTATGGCGTCGGCTATCGCTATACCGAGTAAGCTGCCTGCAGAGATCTATATCGGCGGGGCGGGGGACGAGAGCTCCCGCCTCGTCTTTTCGTATGCCGAGGCGCGCCGGGACGCGTCGCGCGGCAAGCGGCAGGTGCATTACCTCCCCCACTGGAAGATCACGGCGGCGCGCCAGCTTGTGAGCGAACTGGCGGGCGCCGGGCATCCGCTCGCCCTGATCGGGCATAGCTGGGGCGCCGATACGGTGCTGCGCGCCGCCGGTGCATCCGGCGCAGAGACCTTCATCATCGGCGCAGACCCCGTCGCGAAACCCGTGAGCCGGATCACGGCGCGCGATGGCCGGCCGGCATCGGCTGCTGTGGTGCTGCACGTGGACGCCGAGCCGCCGGCCTATGACCGTTCCGACTATGTGAAGGCCGCCGGCTACCTGACGGGGGGCGGCGTGCCGCGCGCGTTTCGCCATGCCGATACGCGCATCGCGGCGGTGCTCAACCACTGGAACTTCCGGGGAATGATGCAGGCGAAGGGCGGCGACGGACAATCGGCCGAGGACTGGCTGGCCGGGTTTCCGGAACAGCTCAGCCGAACAGCTGGCTGAGGCGCAGGCTCCAGTTCGGCAGGGCGAGCGTCAGGAACAGGAAGCCGAGGCCCGCGAAGAAACAGAGCGGCGAATAGATGCGGCGGTTGAGGGAGAGATACGGCTGTTCCGGCGCGGCGCGCTCGAAGGCCGGGAGGACGCCGGCGACGCCGCGTCCGAGGAACACCAGGGCCAGCAAGAGGCCAACCGGGGCGAGGAAAGGCTTGGATTGCGGCACCGCTTCACTGAAGCCGCCGAGCAGAAACGCCGCCATGGCCGCAGCGATGAGGAGCACTCCCAGGTAAACAAAAGCCGTTCGCGACGGCAAGCGCGTGATGCCGCGCCGGCCGATCAGCGAGCGGGCCAGCGACTGTTCATTGGCAAACGGGAAGGTCAGACCGGCCGCCCAGAGCAGGTAGAACAGGCCGGCGGCCGCAAGGACCAGGGCGAGACAATTGCCGACAAGATCAGCCAATTCGGTGCACTCCAGCCCATTCCCCGAGTGTTACAATACATGCAGGTCAAGCTTGCCGCCAGAGCCGTGATTGAATAGCCAAGGGCCTGATGCCTACATGCTGACAAGACAAAATGGAGTTGCCCGATGTCTGACCTCGAAAACACACTGCTTCTGGAGACCTCGAAAGGCGCCGTGAAAATCACGCTGCGCCCCGACCTGGCGCCGGGCCATGTGACCCGGATCAAGGAACTCGCCCGTGAGGGGTTTTATGACGGCATCATCTTTCACCGCGTGATCAAGGATTTCATGGCGCAGACCGGCTGTCCGAAAGGCACCGGCACCGGCAATTCCAAGAAGCCGGACCTGAAGGCCGAGTTCAACAAGGAGCCGCACGTGCGCGGCACCTGCTCGATGGCGCGCACTTCGGCGCCGAACTCCGCCAACAGCCAGTTCTT
>JBBSAZ010000216.1:0-3235 GCA_038251755.1 Caulobacterales bacterium | reverse complement strand
GATCGACTCCACATTCCCGACGCCTTCATACAAGGTATAGACCGCCTCGTTGATCATCGGCATCAGCACGCGGTTGACGATGAACGCCGGATAGTCCTCCGCATTCGTCGTGGTCTTGCCGATCCGCTTGGCATAGGTCGTAGCGGTCTCGAACGTCTCCTGGTCTGTATTCAGCCCACGGATCACCTCGACCAGTTTCATCAGCGGCACCGGGTTCATGAAGTGCAGGCCGATGAACCGTTCCGGACGGTCGGTCACGGACGCGAGCCGGGTGATCGAAATGGACGACGTATTGGTCGCCAGAAACGCATGCGGCGGCACCACTTCGCTGACCGCCCGGAAAATCTGCTCCTTGAGTTCGCGCTTCTCGGTCGCCGCCTCGATCACGAGATCGCACACCGCATGGGCCTTGATGTCCGCAGACGGACGGATCCGCTTCAGCGCCGCCTTGAGGTCGTCCGGCGTGATCACCTGCCGCGCGACCTGCCGGTTCATGTTGGCTTCTATCGCCGCGAGCCCCTTGGCAAGCGCCGCTTCGGACACATCCGTCAGCACGACGTCATACCCTGCCAGGGCCGAGACATGCGCGATGCCGTTGCCCATCTGTCCTGCGCCGATCACGCCGACTGTCCTGATTTCCGCCATGGACCGATCCTTGAACGCTTGTTGAGTGGGCTCTGTTACACCGTCTTGTGCAGCGCAGCAAAGGCCGGCTTTGCAGGCCAGCCGAGCGCCCACAAAAAAGCCCGGCATCCCAAGGGCGCCGGGCTTTGGTGGATCGGATAAATCTGTGCCTCAGACCGCCTTGGTCAGTTCCGGCACGGCGACAAACAGGTCGGCGACCAGGCCAAAGTCGGCCACCTGGAAGATCGGGGCTTCCTCGTCCTTGTTGATCGCGACGATGATCTTGGAATCCTTCATGCCCGCAAGGTGCTGGATGGCGCCCGAGATGCCGACGGCAATGTAGAGTTCCGGGGCGACGATCTTGCCGGTCTGGCCGACCTGGTAGTCGTTCGGGGCATAGCCCGCATCGACTGCTGCGCGCGAGGCGCCGACGGCGGCGCCCAGTTTGTCCGCCAGCGGAATGATCACTTCCTTGAACTTGTCCGACGAGCCGAGCGCGCGTCCGCCCGAGACGATGCGCTTCGCGGCGGTGAGTTCCGGACGGTCCGATTTGACCATCTCTTCCGAAACGAACTCGGATTTGAAGTTGCCGGTCGGCGCAGCGATATCCTCGACCGGAGCCGCGCCGCCTTCCGCCGCCGCCGGGAAAGCGGTGCCGCGAACGGTGATCACCTTTTTGGCGTCCGAGGATTTCACCGTCATGATCGCGTTGCCCGCATAGATCGGGCGCACGAAGGTCGACGGGTCGATGACTTCCACGATTTCCGAAAGCTGCATCACGTCGAGCTTCGCTGCGATGCGCGGGGCAATGTTCTTGCCCGTGGTCGTCGCGGCGATGAACACGGCGTCATAGCCCGCCATCATCGGCACAACCAGCGCGGCCATCGCTTCAGCGGTCTGCTTGCGCAGGCTCTCGCCTTCCGCTTTCAGCACCTTGCGCACGCCGGTAATCTTCGCGGCCGCGGGCGCCACGGTGCCGGCATTCTCGCCGGCCACCAGCACATCCACATCACCGCCGAATTTCGACGCCGCGGTCACAACCTTGTGCGTCGCATCCGACAGCGCGCCATGGGCGTGTTCTGCAATTACGAGGACAGCCATCAGACAGCTCCTGCCGTTTTGAGTTTCGCGACCAGCGCCGCCACATCTTCAACTTTGACGCCGCCTGCGCGGGCCGCAGGCTCGGTGACTTTCACCACCGTCAGGCGCGGGGTGATATCGACGCCGTAATCGGCGGGCGCCTTCTCGGCGATCTCTTTCTTCTTGGCCTTCATGATGTTCGGCAGCGAGGCATAGCGCGGTTCGTTGAGGCGCAGGTCAACGGTCACAATCGCCGGCAGCGTCAGCTTCACGGTCTGCAGGCCGCCATCGACTTCGCGGGTCACTTTCAGCGCGCCGCCGTCTTTCTCGATCTTGTAGGCAAAGGTGCCTTGCGGCCAGTCGAGCAGCGCCGCCAGCATCTGGCCGGTCTGGTTGGAATCGTCGTCAATCGCCTGCTTGCCGAGCAGCACCAGGTCCGGCTTCTCGTCAGCCGCGACTTTCGCGAGCAGCTTGGCCACGGCCAGCGGCTCGACCATGGCGTCCGTCTTGATCAGGATGCCCCGGTCCGCGCCCATGGCCAGCGCCGTGCGGATGGTTTCCTGCGCCTGCTGCGGGCCGATGGAAACGACCACGACTTCGGTCGCGACACCCGCTTCCTTCATGCGCACCGCTTCTTCGACGGAAATCTCGTCGAACGGGTTCATCGACATCTTGACGTTGGCGAGATCGACCCCGGTCTGGTCCGGCTTGACGCGGACTTTCACGTTATAATCGATGACGCGCTTGACGGGCACGAGAACCTTCATGCGGGCGCTCCCAGGCTGGTTTATGATTGTGGAACTAGAAAGTGCGCCGTCCCTACCGTCGCGGCGCCCAGCGCGCAAGAGTTGACGCTTACGTCAGGGTCAATTTGGCGCGATCCTGGAAAGATCAATCCAACCTCCCCTTTCCTGCGAAGCGGGAGAGGGGTTGAGGATCGGCGGCTCATCTGCCTCACTTTCTCTCTCGGCCCTTCTGCTTTTCTCGTCGTTTCCGTCTCGGGCGGTCTCGTTTTTCTCTCAGTTTTTCTCATTGATTCTCACTTCTTCTCGCTTTTTCTGGCGTGGGAGCGTTGAGAGCCTTGTATTTGCTGGTTTTCGGCCGGAAGGCGGCGGTTTGGGGGCGAATTGAAGGGTCTGGCGCTCGGACGGGGCTTGTTCCGACGGCGGAGTATACCTCCGGTGCAGAGGGGCGGGCGGAAGTTTTGGCAAGAAATTTTTACCGCGTTGATTCTGCTCGTGTGAGGCGCGCGCAAATGTAGGCGCAAGCCTGAGACTCAAACCCTTAGTCCGGCGCTTCCCCATTCTCGCCCAGCACGATGCCGGCCAGATACAGAGAGCCGCAGATCAGGACGCGGTCCGCGCCGCTGGCAGCTGCCGCGCGCATCGCGTCCGCGAGCCCGGCGCAGGCCGTCGCCTCCAGCCCCGCCGTGTGCGCGGCCTCGACCAGCTGCAAAGGGTCCGCGCCGACAGGCCCGGCCGCGTTCGGCATCGTGAACACCGGCGGCTTCAGGTAGCGGAACGGCATGAAG
>JBBSAZ010000215.1:0-3299 GCA_038251755.1 Caulobacterales bacterium | reverse complement strand
GCCTTCGACAACGTCGAGTTCAGTGTCAGCCGATTTAGCTTCTTCAACCGTGATCACGCCTTCATTGCCGACTTTCGCCATGGCTTCGGCAATCATTGCGCCGATTTCGCTCTGACCGTTTGCTGAGATCGTGCCCACCTGGGCGATCTCTTCGTTGGTCTTCACTTTCTTGGCGTGGTGGGCGAGGTCCTTGACGACTTCGGACACAGCCTTGTCGATGCCGCGCTTCAGGTCCATCGGGTTCATGCCCGCAGCGACGCGCTTCATGCCTTCGCGAACGATGGCTTGTGCGAGAACCGTGGCGGTCGTCGTGCCGTCGCCGGCCGTGTCGTTCGCTTTCGAGGCCACTTCGCGCAGCATCTGTGCGCCCATGTTCTCGAGACGATCCTCAAGTTCGATTTCTTTGGCGACGGTGACGCCGTCTTTCGTCGTGCGCGGGGCGCCGAACGATTTCTCGATCACCACGTTGCGGCCCTTCGGGCCGAGCGTGACTTTCACGGCGTTAGCCAGGATGTCGACGCCGCGGAGCATTTTCTCGCGGGCGTCAGATCCGAAAACAACTATCTTAGCTGCCATTGTGAGTTACCTCTTGATTGGGTTGGGGGAAGGAAAGGGGGCGGCGAGAAATTACTTCTCGAGAACGCCCATGATGTCGCTTTCCTTCATGATCAGCAGCTCTTCGCCGTCGATCGTGACTTCGGTGCCGGACCATTTGCCAAACAGCACGCGGTCTTTCGGCTTGACGTCCATGGGGACGATTTCGTTGTCGTCGCCGCGGGCACCTTTACCAACTGCTACCACGATGCCCTCCTGGGGCTTCTCTTTCGCGGTGTCGGGGATGATGATCCCGCCCTTGGACTTTTCTTCTTCCTTGACGCGGCGCACAACGACGCGGTCATGCAGGGGACGAAGTTTCATTCTGACTGCCTCTTCGATCATAAAACTAACCTCGGGTCTTTGGGTTGAAGCTGGTCGCCAGCAGTAGGGAGAGCGCCCACGTTTAGCACTCACCCGAGTGGACTGCTAACGATGTGCCGGAGATAGTCAGTCGGCCTCGCCGCGTCAACAGTCTGACGGTGAAGTTTTTGAAACCAGGGCGGGTTTGGCAGCACTTCAAAGGAAAGCTGCTAGCACATTGAATATATTGCCATTTCAAAAATCCCTCATACGCTCGGCCCTGTTCCTGCCGCTGCGGCAGGGACGCGAAAGGGAGACTTGCATGACGGTTGACCGCGATTTCCTCGCCCGTATCCACGGGGCAGGGCTGATCACGACGGAAGTTCTCTATTACATGCCCCAGCACCGGACGCTGCTGCAGAGCTTCGTCTGGCAGACGGTCGACACCGCCCCCGCCTTTCCCCGCCTGCAGGCTTTCCTGGACCACTGGCGCCGTGAAATAGAAGCCATCATCCACTCGGTCCATGTCGCCCATGCCGACTGGATAGGCCCCGCGCGGCTACGCTCGGTGGACGGCCAATGGGTCCTCAACTGAACCGGCATAGTTAACTGATCCTCGCTGCCCTGGCTGCAAATCAACCCGCGAAATGAGCGTCAATTCAAGTTTCACCCGCTAGCGTCCTGGCCATAATGAGGGATGCAGGATGAGCACCAACTTTCGCGACATGATGTCGTCTGTGAACTATTTTGGCCTTGTGTGCCTGTCGGCGCTGACGATCTCGTTCATCGTCTCGATCGTCGTCTACAAACTCGGCATACCGGTTCACGCGGGCGACTATGTCCGCATGAACCTCTATGTGACCGGCTGTATCGCCATCCCGACCGCCATCATCGCCACACTCCACGACTTCCACACCCGCGCCTACCAGCGCCGCCTCGAAGCGCTCGCCTGGACCGACGAACTGACGGGCCTGCTCAACCGCCGCTTCTTCCTGCGCGGCGCGCATGAAGAATGCCACCGCATGCGCCGGACCCAGCAAACGGCCGCACTGGCCATCATCGACCTCGATTTCTTCAAGGAAGTAAACGACCTCTACGGCCACGCCGCCGGCGACCGTGTTCTGAAAACCGTGGCCCAGATTGCCCACGCCGAACTCCGCGGTCCGTTTGACAAGCTCGGCCGCTGGGGCGGCGAGGAATTCGTCGTCCTGCTCAGCGACGTGACGCCCGAGAACGCCCGCAGTGTCTGCGACCGCCTGCGCAGCCGCATCCAGTCCGCGCTCATCGAGACCGGCCAGTACCAGGTCTGCGTCACCGCCAGCTTCGGCTTCTGCATGTTCGGCGCCGGCGCAGATGTCAGCTCCGCCATCGAAGCCGCCGACCGCGCCCTCTACGAAGCCAAACGCCTCGGCCGCAACCGTGTCGAGATGGGCGAGTACGCCCATGCCGAAGTCCAGGACCTCGCCGAGTTCAAGAAGCGTTCCCCGGCCTCAAAAAACCGGATGGCCGCGAATCACGAGGGCGCCGATGGCCTGCGCGCCATCTCGCTGGAACAAGGCTCCCGCATGAAACGTCACGCCCGCCTTCATTCAACGCGCTGACGGCGCGCCGCTCCGCGCCCTTGCGGCGTCCCTGATTACCTGATTGGACGGGCGTACCCAGACAGAGAGACGCCCATGACCCCGCCGCCCCGCACCGGTCCCTTGACCGACCTGCGCGTCATCGAACTCGGCCAGCTGATCGCCGGCCCGTTCTGCGGCCAGATCTTCGCCGACATGGGCGCCGACGTCATCAAGGTCGAGCCGCCGGGGCAGGGCGATCCCTTGCGCGACTGGGGCCGCGAAGGCTTTCCCCTATGGTGGTCAGTGGTCGCGCGCGGCAAGCGCTGCATCACCGCCAACCTGCGCGAGAAGCAAGGCCAGGACATCGTCCGCCAGCTCGTTGCCCAGGCCGATTTCCTGCTCGAGAATTTCCGCCCCGGCACGCTCGAGAAATGGGGCCTCGGCTACGACGCCCTGAAAGCCGTCAACCCGCGCCTGATCATGATCCGTGTGTCCGGGTACGGACAGTCCGGCCCCTATGCCACCCGCGCCGGCTACGCCTCGGTCGGCGAAGCGATGGGCGGCCTGCGCTATGTGATGGGCGAGGCGGACCGCGTGCCCTCCCGCGCCGGCATTTCGCTGGGCGACAGCCTCGCGGGCCTCTACGCCGCCCTCGGCGCGCTCGCCGCGCTGCACCACCGCGAGAAGACCGGCGAAGGCCAGATGATCGACGCGACGATCTACGAGTCCGTACTGTCGGTCATGGAAGCCCTCGTCCCGGAATACCAGTTCGAAGGCTACACGCGCGAACGCTCCGGCTCGATCCTGCCGAACATCGCGCCCTCGAACATCTATACCGGC
>JBBSAZ010000214.1:0-3340 GCA_038251755.1 Caulobacterales bacterium | reverse complement strand
GTTCGAAAAGCGGGACATCCACGTCCACGTGCCCGAAGGAGCGACGCCGAAGGATGGGCCTTCGGCGGGCATCGCGATGGCGACGTCGATCGTCTCGATCCTGACGGGCATCCCGGTCCGCAAGGAAGTGGCGATGACAGGCGAAATCACGCTGCGCGGCCGCGTGCTGCCGATCGGCGGCCTGAAGGAAAAGCTGTTGGCGGCGCTGCGTGCCGGCATCACCACGGTCTTCATCCCCAAGGACAATGAAAAGGATCTCGCCGAGATCCCGGACAATGTGAAGAAGGGGCTGACCATCAAGCCGGTGAGCCACGTCGATGAGGTGATCGCCGAGGCGCTGGTGCGCAAGCCGGAGCCGATCACCTGGGAAGAACCGGCCGAGGCTGTGGCCACGGCCGCCACGCCGCCTGTGGTCGGCGCCAGCCTGCCGCATTGAACGCCGCGCAGGGATCGTCGCATACGCGACGATCCCGCCGGTTTCGTGTCCTTCGGGCCGCATATGCAGAAAACGGCGGATAACCGCCGGAAATCGGCATTCGCGTCGTTGACGGACTGAAATCCCCTTTCCTAGTCTGCAACCGACGCGTATCGGCGATTCTGCTGGACGCACTGGCCCAGACCACAAGGGGGGTTTGACGCATGAACAAGGCAGATCTGGTAAGTGTCATCGCTGAGGCTGGCGAGTTGTCGAAGGCCAAGGCCGGCGACGTGCTCGATGCGGTGTTCGAAGCGGTGCAGAAGGCGCTGAAGCAGAAGCTCGAAGTCCGTCTCGTCGGCTTCGGCACCTTCTCCACCTCCAAGCGCAAGGCCGGCAAGGGCCGCAACCCCCGCACGGGCGAGGAAATCAAGATTGCCGCCACGACGACGGTTCGCTTCAAGGCCGGCAAGGCCCTTAAGGATGCGGTGAACTGAGGCGCCATGCGCCACGAGAAAAGGCCGGTCCGCAGGGACCGGCCTTTTTTGTTGTCTGGTGGCGCGGCGACGCGGGCGTTAGACACTGTTCCGGCAAGGGCGCTTAGCTCAGCGGTAGAGCGTCTCGTTTACACCGAGAGGGCCGGCGGTTCGATCCCGTCAGCGCCCATGCCGGTACCGACCTCGGCTTGACACACAGGGGCACGGCCCGTATCCCCCGCCCACTGGATGCGGGTGTAGCTCAGTTGGTTAGAGCGCCGGCCTGTCACGCCGGAGGTCGCGGGTTCGAGCCCCGTCACTCGCGCCAGTCCCCTCCACAAAGCCGCCGGGTTCGCCCGGCGGCTTTGTTGTTTGCGCTCCCCAGCATCCCGCCTTGGAGGCTATGGCGCGGGGGCGCGGGGGCGGGTATGTTCCGGTCGCGCTGCGGTGCGGCATAACGCCCCGGGGCGTATAGTCGTGCCGGCCGCGGCCCATGATGGGCCGGAGGCAAGGCGCGAGGGACCATCGAGGCACCATGACCCCGCCGCTGTTGGCCGACTACTTCCCGATCCTGGTCTTCCTCGGCATCGCCGCGGCCATCGCCATCGCGATGGTCGGCGGGTCGGTACTGGCGGCGCGCCAAAAACCCAATCCGGAAAAGCTGTCGGCCTATGAGTGCGGTTTCGAGCCATTCGATGATACGCGCCGGCGCTTCGATGTGCGCTTCTATCTGGTCGCCATTCTCTTCATCATCTTCGACCTGGAAGTGGCGTTTCTTTTCCCCTGGGCGGTGACCCTCGGGCAGATCGGCTGGTTCGGCTTCTTTTCGATGATGGGCTTCCTTGGCGTGCTGACGGTCGGCTTCATCTACGAATGGCGCAAAGGCGCCTTGGACTGGGAGTGAGCGCCGTGCCCAACCCTTCGGTATCCGACCCCGCTGTGGCCTGGAACAGGCAGGCGCTGCCCCCCGGGGCGGCGCAGGACGCCGTGCTCCAGGGCGTCACCGACGAAATCCAGGACAAGGGCTTTGTCGTTGCCCAGATCGACAAGGTCGTGAACTGGGCGCGCACCGGCAGTCTCTGGCCGATGACCTTTGGCCTCGCCTGCTGCGCCGTGCCGATGATCCACGCCTATATGCCGCGCTATGACCTCGACCGCTTCGGCATCATCCCGCGCGGATCGCCGCGGCAGTCGGATGTGATGATCGTGGCCGGCACGCTGACCAACAAGATGGCGCCCGCCCTGCGTCGCGTTTACGACCAGATGCCGGAACCGCGCTGGGTCATCAGCATGGGGTCCTGCGCGAACGGCGGCGGGTATTATCACTACTCCTACAGCGTGGTGCGCGGCTGCGACCGGATCGTGCCGGTGGATATCTACGTCCCCGGCTGCCCGCCGACGGCCGAGGCGCTGGTCTATGGCATCCTGCAGTTGCAGAAGAAAATCCGCCGGACGGGGACCATTCTTCGTGGCTGATTTGACCGCTCTGGGCGAGGCCATCGCCGCGGCGGCGCCCGACGGCGTCATCACCGATTGGCACCTGCCGCGCGGCGCGGAACTCTGCCTGCATGCGCGGCGCGAGGCGCTGTTGCCGCTGCTGCTGATGCTGCGTGACGACCCGCGCTTCGCCGCCGAACAATGCATGGATATCTGCGGCGTCGATTACCCCGAGCGGCCGGAGCGATTCGAGGTCGTCTACAACCTGCTCTCGCTGACCCATAATCACCGCATCCGCGTGATCATCGCGACCGATGCGGCGATCCCCGTGCCCTCGGTCGTCGGCCTCTGGCCCTCCGCCACCTGGTACGAGCGCGAGGCCTGGGACATGTACGGCATCGTCTTCGACGGCCAGCCCGATCTGCGCCGCCTGCTGACCGACTACGGCTTCGAGGGGCATCCCCTGCGCAAGGACTTCCCGCTGACCGGCTTCGTCGAGCTGCGCTACGACCCCGAACGCCGGGCGGTCGCCTATGGGCCGGTGCAACTGACGCAGGACTACCGCAACTTCGACTTCATGAGCCCCTGGGAAGGGATCACCACCCTGCCGGGCGACGAGAAAATCCATCTGAACCGGATCGAGGCACCCAAGCCGTGAGCGATGCCGAAACCCCATCTCGCGTCTTCGAGATGGAAAGCCACACCATCAACTTCGGACCCCAGCACCCGGCAGCACACGGTGTGCTGCGGCTGATCCTGGAGCTGAAGGGTGAGGTCGTCGAACGCGCCGATCCGCATATCGGCCTGCTCCACCGCGGCACCGAGAAGCTGATCGAGCACAAGACCTATATCCAGGCGCTGCCGTATTTCGACCGCCTCGATTACGTCGCCCCCATGTGCCAGGAGCATGCTTTCGCGCTGGCGACGGAACGCCTGCTGGGGATCGAGGTGCCGGAGCGGGCGCAATACATCCGCGTGCTGTTTGCCGAGATCGGTCGGGTGCTGAGCCACC
>JBBSAZ010000213.1:0-3372 GCA_038251755.1 Caulobacterales bacterium | reverse complement strand
GGGCGGCACTGTCGAGGCGGGCACGGGCGGCGATGCGCAGTTCGGCGGGCGTTGACTTGTACGCGCCGCCGCGCACGACGCGCAGCTTGCACGCGGCGACTTCGACCGAGCGGCCATCCAGCGGAGCATTGGCGAAAGTGTTGACGTAGCAGTCCTGCACCCATTCGCGCAGATTGCCGGAGACGCCCGCGAGACCGAGCGCATTGGCGGGCAGCGTATCGACGCTGCGCGGCTCCGTGCCGGTGACGGCGTTCGCGGCATCGAACAGCGGGCCCCACCAGAAGGGCGTGGTGGGTCCGGCGCGGGCGGTAAATTCCCATTCCGCTTCGGACGGCAGCCGGTAGGCCCGGCCGGTCTTCCGGCTCAGCCAGGCGGTATAGGCCTGCGCGTCTTTCCACGAGACCTTGGCGACCGGCTGCAGGCCGCGCCCCTTGGCGCCGGCCGGGGGCGTGTAGCCGCCGCAGCCGCCGTCGGCGACGCAGGCATCCCACTGGTCATAGGTGACTTCGGTCAGGCTGATCGCGAAGGGCGCCATGGCGACCTTGCGCTGCGGGCCTTCCCAGGCATTGCGGGCAAGCTCGTCTTCCGGCGCGCCCATCAGGAACGTGCCGCCGGGGACGGCGATCATGTCGGGGCACATGTCGCATTCGCGGAAGGTGGTGGAGGCGGGCTCGTCTGGCAGTTCGGCAACGGACTCGGGCGCCGGAGCGGGTTCTTCCGCAGGCGGCGCGATGACTTCGGCAGTTGTGGGTACGCCGTCATCTGGCGCGGCCTCGGCGGTTTCGGCAGAGGCAAGCACGGCGAGCTGGGTGAGGGCCGGGGCGACGAGGTCAGGCCGCAGGACATAGATGCCGGCGGCGCTGAAGAGGCCGAAGAGAAAGGTCAGCGTGATGGCAGTGAGCAGTCCGCCCCCGGAGCGTTTTTCCTTGCGCCGTGCAGGCTTCACGCGCTTGCGGGCCTTGGCGGTGGACGGGCCGCCTCCGCGGCTTTCACTGCCACGCGACGGGGCCGGAATAGCGGCGAGGCGCTTGCGGATGACCTCGATGAACGCAAGCCAGGCAGGGTCCGTCCGATCGCCTTTCCAGCCCGACAGGTCCGTCGTCTGGATCAGCTCGAACATGACCGGACGGTCGCATTCCTCGATCATCAGGGGGACGAGCGTATTCTTGCGGGCGCCGATCGTGGCCTCGGCGCGCACCCAGCGGGATTTTACCGAACGGCTGGACCAGAGGACGACCACCGCGCGCGCCTTATGCAGGCGGTCTTCGGTGATCTCGTCATAGTTTTCCCCGGCCTGGAGGTTCATGTCCATCCAGACTTCAAAGCCCTCAGCCGTCAGGCCATCGACGATGATCTGAGCGGTTTTGAGGTCTTCGCGGTTATACGATACAAATATTTCCGACATGCGCCCCTCCGGTCATTCGGATCCCCGACCGGTGGCACTAAGAGCGCCATATTCGGCGTAGTTGCAACAGATTTCAAAGCAGGCGGCTAACCGGTGGTGGGGATTGCCTGAAAGGCAGTCTATACGCGGCTCCAAAAATGCAGTATGGCCCCCGAATGTTCCGGGCATGGGATTCGCCCGGCTGCAGTCCTTTGGGCCATTGGGGCCTGAAAGACGCAGGACGCGCGCCGCCAATCCGGGCGGCCAGGCAAATCAACCAGACATCCCGGAGACACTACCCTTGACTGAGACAACATTCGCGGATTTCGGCCTCGCCGATAACATCCTCAAAGCCGTTCTTGAATCCGGCTATACCATTCCCACCCCCATCCAGCGCGAAGCCATTCCGCACATCCTTATGGGCGGTGACGTGACCGGCATTGCCCAGACCGGCACCGGCAAGACGGCCGCCTTCGTGCTGCCGATGATCCAGCGCCTTTCGACCGGCCGGGCCCGGGCGCGCATGCCGCGCTGCCTGATCCTCTGCCCGACGCGCGAGCTGGCGGCGCAGGTTTCCGAGAACTTCGAGAAGTATGGCAAATACCTGAAGCTGACCATGGCGCTGCTGATCGGCGGCGTGAGCTTCAAGGAACAGGAAGGCCTGCTGCAACGCGGCGTCGATGTGCTGATCGCGACCCCTGGCCGCCTGATGGACCAGTTCGACCGCGGCAAGATGCTGCTGATGGGCGTCGAGACGCTGATCATCGACGAGGCTGACCGGATGCTCGACATGGGCTTCATTCCGGACATCGAGAAAATCTGTTCCAAGCTGCCGGCCAACCGCCAGACGCTGCTGTTCTCGGCGACCTTCCCGAACGACATCCAGCGGCTTGCCAAGACGTTCCAGAAAGATCCCAAGAAGATCGAAGTGACGCGGCCGACCGATGGGGCGCTGACGATTACCCAGCACGTGGTTCATCTGCCCACGAACGATGGCAAGGCGCGCCGCACGGCGCTGCGCCGTGTGATCGAAGCCTGCGATGTGAAGAACGGCATCATCTTCTGCAACCGCAAAGTCGAAGTGGATGTGGTGGCGGCCTCGCTGACGAAGCATGGCCATGACGCCGCGCCGATCCACGGCGACCTGCCGCAATCTGTGCGTACCGACACTCTGCAGCGTTTCCGCGATGGCTCGCTGAAGCTGCTGGTGGCGTCTGACGTGGCGGCGCGCGGGCTGGACATTCCTGATGTCGGCCAGGTGTTCAACTTTGGTCCTCCGCCCAAGGATGAAGACTATATCCACCGGATCGGCCGCACCGGCCGGGCCGGACGCTCGGGACAGAGCTTCACGCTGGTGTCGCCGGCGGACGAGAAGTCCTGGGGCTTCGTGCTGAAGATGATCAAGCAGGACGTGAAGGATTTCATGCCGGACGGCCTGCTGGACGAGCTGGCGAACCTTCCGCCGGAAGAAAAGCGCGACCGGCCAGGCGGCCGGGGCGGACGTGACCAGGGCCGCGACCGCGGCCCGCGCGGACGCAGCGAGCGAGGCGAGAGCCGGGAGCGCAGCCCGCGCCGCCGCGAGGAGAGCGTGGACGCGCCCGCCGCCATCGAGGCTGTGGCCACTGAAACGGTTGTGACGGCGGACGCGGTGGCCGAAGCGCCGGTCGCCCGCGACGAGGCGCCGAAGCGTGAGCGCGGCCCGCGCGGCGACAAGCGCCGTGAACGCGGGGACAAGCCGCGCCCCGACCGGGCCGAGCGCCCTGAACAGCCGCGCATGGAACGCACCGAGCGGACCGACCGCGTCAGCGACAAGCGCGAGCGCCCGTCCCGCGATTTCAAACGCAAGGATGACGACCTGATCCTCGAGCCGGCGCCCGACAAGGTCAAAGGCTTCGGCTCCGACGTTCCATCCTTCCTCAAGAAGCGCTGATCGCAAGACCACGCAGAATTAGTGCGAAGCCCATCCTGACGCCGGTCAGGGTGGGCTT
>JBBSAZ010000212.1:0-3418 GCA_038251755.1 Caulobacterales bacterium | reverse complement strand
GCCCCGAATGGTGTGGGACAACGGTAGCTAAATACGCAGCAGAATCAGAGCGTCATTGGTCTTCGATCAAACGGCCGTCTTCATCCCTGTGCTCCGGACCATCGACGCGTGCGCGGCCATCGCCGAAGGCAGCGTCCCGGGCGCGAAGTGTGGCCTTGAGGCCCTTCTCCTGAACCGATTTGCGAAAGCCCCCTGCGGCACGCGTGTTATGGCCGCGCACATCGTTTTCGACCGCGAGACGCTGCAGCGTGCGCGCGCCCATGAGCTCCATCGCGAGGTTCACGATGCGCTTGTTGGCGGAGAGGAGGTCCGGGTCGATCAGGGAGAGGCGCGCGGCAAGGCCGGTGACTTCGGCTTCGAGGTCGGCTTCCGGCACGGCCTTCATCACGAGGCCGATCTGTTGCGCCTCTTTGCCGGTGACCGTGTCTCCGGTCAGCATCAGGCGCTTCGCCCATTGCGGGCCGCAATGGTAGACCCAGAACTGGTTCGGTAGCGCACCGAGGTCGCGCGCCGGCGGGAAGCCGAAGGTGGCGGTGTCGGCGGCGATCACCATGTCGCTCATCAAGGCGAGGTCGCAGCCGCCCGCGAGGCAATAGCCGTGGACCTTGGCGATGACCGGCTTGTGCATGTCGAAGATCGCCATGCGCCAGCGCTGCTGGCGCTCCAGCTGCCAGGCATCGTCATCAATGGAGCGGTGGCCACGATAGGACTTTGATGCCTTGTCCTCGACCGGCGAGACCGGCACTTCGCCGTCGGCGCCCGAGAGGTCATACCCCGCGCAGAAAGCCCGGCCGGCGCCTTCTAGGATTACACTGTGTACGGACGTGTCATTGTCTGCCTCCCAAAGCGCGGCGGCGAGTTCGGACTGCATGACATAGGACAGCGCGTTGAGCTTCGCCGGGCGGTTCAACGTGATGCGCGCGTGGCCGTCGCGCGTGTCGTAAAGGATCGTCTCGAAGCCGGGCATTGCGGGTGCTCCTGAATTGAGCTCCGACTATCGTCTGCCTTCACGCGAAAGCCAAGAAGTGACGCGGCGTCCTGCCAGTCTTCAGTCCTCCATCGCGCGGGCGACGGCCTCTGCGATAGCGGGCACGGGGTGCTTGGTCAGGTCCTTGTCGATCCAGGCGATGATGCGCTTCGACAATTCGCCTTTGACGGACTTGCGTATCTGCCCGAGGGCAACGGGCGGGGCGACCACGGCAATGGCCTTGAATGCGCCGCGCGCCGCATCGGCCTCCAAGTCCGCCACGATACCCGCAATGAACCGGTCTTCTGCCACCTGGTGCAGGTCCGGCGCTTCGTGCGACGAGCGGCGTCCATCGACGGACTGAACCGTTCGAGGCGGCTGGTCACGCCCCAGCTCGTGGGTACGCGGATTTTCCTGATCATAAACCCGCAGGACTTTCAGCTCCGGCGCAATAGCCGTGCCCTCGTTCTCGAATACGATGCCATGGCCGCCGTCAGCCACCACGACCCAGACTCCGGTCTTGAGTTTCATCCTTGTCTCCCGGTCAGGCGATCAGAGGACCGCCATACCTCCCAGATAAACCCTGCAGCGGCGCGGGGTCAGTCCGGGATTCTACGGAGGTTAGGCGAGGCGTTCCGGAGGATAGTGCGGATAGCTGGCTTTCATCACGCCGTGATTGAGCAGCATTTCCGCCTTCTGGTTCTTGCCAGCGGCATCGAAGATGCGGGTGCGAACCCAGTAGTTCTCGACGCGCCGTGATTCCGACAGGGCGACGATCTCGCGGCGCAGGAGGTAGTCCTCCCCTACGAAGAGCGGGCCGTCGATCATGCGGATTTCGAGGTCCGCGAACAGGCCGATGCTGGGGTTCTTGACCGGGAAGCGGGCGCCGTGGCTGGAATAGTTTGCCAGTACACTGACCATCTCCAGCGGGATCAAAGCGCGGCCCCAAGGCGAGGCGCCAGCGTCGGAATACATCGCATGCGTTTCGGTGATGACCTTCAGCTTGTCCGCCAGAGAGAAGGGATAAAGGTCGCCCATATGCTGGTCCGGCCCCATGCGGACAATTTCGTTGTCGCGGCCGGTCATGCCGACCTCGAGGTCCGCGAGGATCACGAGGCCATCTGCAGGGCGCAGTTTCTTCATCCGCTCTTCAAGCAGCGTGTCGCCGTGATCCGGGCCGAGACTGGCGCTGGCCTCCAGCACGGGCGTGCCGTCTTCCTTGAAGGCGCGGCAGAGCGTGCGCGTGGCGCCGGGCGCGGGCCGGTCGATCTCGGCACGGACCTTCTCGCCTTCGAAAACCATGTTGAGGAAGTGCGCGGAGAAACATCCGCGCTCATACCAGGCATTGCCCCACACTTCGGCAAGCAGCGGCACGAACTGAGAGAAATGTGTTGGCCCTTCGACCGGGCCCGCCTTGATGCCGAGGCGGGCGGCTTCGGCGTCATCGTGCAGGGATTTGTGACCGGAATATTTCTGCTCGGTCAGCAAGTTGACCGGGCTGCGAAGGGCACCGAGAAGGATGTTGCTCATACTTTCTCCGTTTTCAGCTAATGGACCTTTGGAGGCGCGCGGCGGAATTCCATCTGCCAGTTGATTTCCCATGTCCTGCCGCCATCAGCCGACAGGGCCTGTTCCCAGCGCGGGCCACCTTCGGCGACGACGTGCCAGACAAATCTCAGCTTCACGGGCCCGCCGTTAAAGGTTTCATCTGTGATGAATTCACCGCGTCCGCCTTCGAACCGGCCCACGACCGGCGCGCCGATTGCGTCCGGAAATCGCATGTCGAGCCACCAGATCCGCCAAAGGCCCGTGGCCGCATCATAGTTTCGCAAGGCGACAGCGCGGTAGGTGCCGTTCGGGTCATTGAGAACATTGTCCTCAATGTTTCCAAAGCCACCCATGACGGGCCGCGTCGTGCTCAGGCCGTCAAATTCAAACCAGTCGTCTGCGCCGGCCAGCCGCGTTGCGAGCTTGCGGTGGTGAACCCGCCAGTCGTGATACAGAAAATCGAAATCGCCCGGCGGCGCACCGGCCGGCATGGCCGTCAGCCCTCCATGCCGGCGCGGCGGGCATACTCATAGGCGAACTGCGCCAGTGGCACGACGCGTGCGGCGTTCGATTCGGCGTTGACGCTGTTAGCCGTGCCATCGCGTACCCGCCCGACGATGCCCTGAAGGATGCCGGCGAGACGGAAGGCATTCTAGGAGAAGTAGTAGTTCAGCTCCGGCAGGCCCTTGCGGCCCGTGTGCTGGCAATAGAGCGCCACGTATTCTTCCATCGTCGGGATGCCCCAGGCCTTGAGGTCCGGGATCGCCATGATCGAGCCGCGCGTGGAATCGCCCGGCGGCGCATCGGCCGGCATGGCCGTCAGCCCTCCATGCCGGCGCGGCGGGCATACTCATAGGCGAACTGCGCCAGTGGCACGACGCGTGCGGCGTTCGATTCGGCGTT
>JBBSAZ010000211.1:0-3443 GCA_038251755.1 Caulobacterales bacterium | reverse complement strand
CATAGCCTTCAGCCGCATGGCCGGCGCCCTGCTCATGACGCACCAGGATGTGGCGGATGGCGTCCTGCCCATAGAGCGCATCATAGATCGGCAGCACGGCCCCACCCGGATAGCCGAACATTACCGACACGTCCTGTTCGCGCAGCGCCTCCACGACGATCTGCGCCCCGGTCATCATCCGGGGGGCGTCGGTGCCGGCAGGCGCGGGGGCAGGTTTTGCCTTGGTCTTGGTCGTCATGGTCGGGCTCGGGAAGCTGGGAGGGACAAGGGAAGGGGCTGGGATCGGGGCATCGGCCAAACAAAAAAGGGCCTCCAGGAGGAAGCCCTTTTCTGTGCGCACCCGCAACCGCCTGTGAGGACAGGCAGCTACGGGCGCCGAAGAATTACTACGGTCATTTTGCGCAAGGGGCGTTTCCTCGAATTAGTGTGGTCAGGCATAATCTTCCGCTTGAGCGGTGTCAATCTCCCTGTAAAGGGCAAAAATGACCCTCAAACGGTCGCTGATCTCAGGGGAAGGTATGCGTGTCCAGAACGGAAACTGGCGTCCGATCCAGGTGAACTGCCTTTTTGCATAGCGGCGTGTGTCGCGCTTGGCATTCTCGGCGGCTTCTTCCGGGCTCATCTCGCCCCGGGCAAAAGCCGTCAGCCACGGCATTCCGCAGGCCTTCATCACCGGCAGTTCGGGATCAAGCCCCCGGGCCACCAGCGCGCGCGCCTCGTTCATGGCGCCGAGCATCAGCATGCCTTCGAAGCGCCGGTCGATCTTCTTGTACAGCGCCGCGCGGGGCGGGGTCAGCGCGAAGCCCGTCCACTCGCCCGGCTGCAGCACCGGCGGCTGCCGCTCGGTCTGGAAATCCGTCAGCGACCGGCCGGTCGCCAGCCACACTTCATAAGCCCGCGCGAGGCGCTGCTTGTCTCCTGTGCCGAGCCGTTCGGCCAGTTCCGGATCATGCGGCATCAGCCGCGCGCGCAGGCCGTCGGCGCCTTCCGCTTCGCTGATCGTGCGCACTTCCGCGCGCACTTCTTCCGGCACCGGCGGGATGTCGGACAGGCCCTGCGTCAGCGCCAGCAGGTAAAGCCCGGTGCCGCCGACGAACACCGCCCGCTTGTTCTGCCGCTGCAGGGTCTTGATGATGCCCCGCGCCGCTTCCAGCCATTCGCCGGTCGAATAGCGCACGCCTGGATCGACATAACCGAACAGGTGGTGCGGAACCCCTGCCATGTCTTCCTCGGTCGGGCGGGCGGAAATCACCTGAACATCGCTGTAGACCTGCATGGAATCGGCATTGATCACCTCGCCGCCCAGCCGCCGGGCGACTTCTATGGCGAGAGCGGACTTGCCGCTGGCCGTGGGGCCGTGGATCAGGATCGCAGGATGCATACCCCACACCTAGGGGCTTGCCCGCCGCGAGGAAAGGCACCTAGAGACACCCCGGTCGCAAAGCGGAGTTGCCGATGGTCAGCGAATGGGTCGTGATTGCCGTGTCGCGTCAGGGCGGACCCGGCGGCGCCCGCGCCATGGCGGCAGCCATAAAAGCCGAAGGCGGCGCGCCCGGCGAGGGCCAATCGCTGTCAGACTCTGAACCGTTCCATGCCGGGTATCTGCCCTTCACGATGCCTCAGGGCGCTGCGCCGTCCGGCCTGCGCGCACGGCTCGAAGGCGCACTCGAAGCGGATATCGCCGTCCTGCCGCGCGCCCGGTTTGGCCGCAAACGCCTGCTCATCTCCGACATGGATTCCACCATCATCGGCCAGGAATGCATCGACGAACTGGCCGATGCCGTCGGCCTCAAGCCTCAGATCGCCGAAATCACCGAGCGCGCCATGCGCGGCGAACTCGACTTTGAGGCCGCCCTCACCTCCCGCGTCGCCATGCTGCGCGGCCTTCAGCTGGGCGAGCTGGACCGCACCCTGCGCGAGCGCATCACCCTGAATCCCGGCGCCCGCACCCTGATCGCCACAATGAAAGCCCACGGGGCGCACACATTGCTCGTCTCCGGCGGTTTCACCTTCTTCACGTCCCGTGTTGCAGCGCTCGCAGGCTTCGCCGCGCAACAGGGCAACACCCTGATCGATGACGGCGCGGCGCTCACCGGCGAGGTTGGCCAGCCCATCCTCGGCCGCGCCGCCAAGCGCACGGCGCTGCTGGAGGCGGCCGCTGCCCTCAGCGCAGGGCCGGACGATGCGGTCGCGCTCGGAGACGGTGCAAACGACCTCGACATGATCACCGCCGCCGGTCTCGGGATTGCCTATCACGCCAAACCTGTCGTTGCTGCTGAAGCGGCCGCCGCGATCCGGCATACGGACCTCACGGCCGCGCTGTTCTTTCAGGGCTTCACCGCCGATCAATTTGTCCACGGATAAGTCCCGTATGCCCACGCTGCGCACGCTTGCTTTCCAGACATGGTTCCGCATCAGCCGCCCCGTCACGCTCGGCGTGCGTGCGGCCGTCGAGAATGCGGATGGCCAGGTCTTCATGGTGCGCCACACCTATACGCCCGGCTGGTACATGCCGGGCGGCGGCGTCGAGCGCGGCGAGCCGGCGCTCGAGGCGCTGCGCCGTGAACTCGTGGAGGAAGGCGGCATCCAGCTGACCGGCGAGCCGCGCGTCGTCGGCATCTATTCGAACCATCACAATTTCCGGAACGACCATGTGGTCTTCTACCATGTGCCTTGGGGCAGCTGGGAGCCTGTGCCGGCGACCAGCCAGGGCGAGATCGCGGAATCGGCCTGGGTCGATCCCCTGACGCCGCCGGAGGGTATCACGGCCGGAAACCTGCGCCGCCTCGAGGAACTTTACCGCGGCGCGCCGGTCTCGCCTTGGTGGGCGCCGAAGACCTGATAGACCTTTCCGCTGACGGTCACCTTCGGCACATGGCCGGTGGCTTCGAACTGCGTCCAGGCTGGCGCGAGGCTCGTCCAGAAGGGCAGGTGCGCGCTGCCCCACTGCGCGGTCAGATTTTCGTCCGTCATCGGGAAGGGGAAGATGTGCACGTCCACGGACGATTGCCCACCTTCAAAGGCCGCCTGCATCAGTGTCCAGACTTCCTCGATCACCGCATCCGTCATCGCGAAACAGCCGATCGAGACACAGGATCCGTGCACCATCAGGAAGCTGCCGGTGCGATCATTGGCGCGGTCAAAAGCGTTGGGATAGCCGAGATTGAATGACAGGTGATAGCTGGACGAGGGGTTCATCTGCGCCGGCTTGACCGCATAGAACCCCTCCGGCGCCTGGCCGTCACCTTCCCGCAGTTTTGGCCCGAGCCCTCCGGATACGGAGCAGACCGGCCAGGTGCGAAACGCCCTGAACGCGCCGCTTGCATCCGCCACGTAAGCGGTCAGCTCGGCCGGCTGCTTGGTGATCCGCAGGTAGACCGGGCTGCCGAGTTCCAGTCCCGCCGCCGCCAGATCTCGTTCCAGCTGAGGTGTCTGCGCAGCAT
>JBBSAZ010000210.1:0-3463 GCA_038251755.1 Caulobacterales bacterium | reverse complement strand
GTCTGCATCCCTTCCTGCGCTCCGGGCTATTAGTCCGATGCGTTTCGTTTTCCGCGCCCTGAAACGCGGCTGAAGGCGTTCAGGGCGCCCGCACGAAGGAGACGACAAGCCCGTCTTCATGTTGGGACTGAACGCTCAGCAGCACTTCGCCAAGCTCCATCGAGATGCCGCCCTGAAAGTGCGCGACAGTGAGCGCGGCGACGAGGACCGCCAGCGCGAGGGCGCCGAGCAGCTGGTTGTTGCGAAGAAGAGTCACCTTGGTCATTGGTCCGGTCCTTGGTCGGATAGTCAGTGGTTGCGCGTGGGCGGGCAGGCAGGTGTCAGTTGCCTTTTTCGAGGTCCTTGAATTCCTGGCGCAGGCGCCACTCGTCCGAGGTAACGGTGCGTTCGATATTCTTCAGGCGCTCCTCAAGATCCATGAAGGAGTACTTGATGGTTCCGAAGGTCGCGCGCGGGCGGTCCGAGACGCCGCGCCAGAACGCGTCTTCGTCGGCGGAGAAATTGCCGTAGCCGATCGGCGCACGCGGCGTGATCACGCAGATCACGAAGTAAGCCACGATCGCCACGGGCCCCAGCATGAACATGGTAAGCAGGACCGTCAGAATACGGACGAGAACGGGTTCCCACCCGAAGCGCTCCGCAATGCCGCCGCAGACGCCGGCAATGACGCTGTCATTGCGCGAGCGAAAGAAGCGTTTGGGGTTACGCGAGCTGTAGGGGTCATAAGCGTGGGACAAAGGATCATGTCTCCTTATTCGTCGAAAGTGGAGCGGGTGGGGCGAGGCGGACGGCGCGGGGCGTCCGCTTCATTCTTGTCGAGCAGGGCTTCGAGGGACTCGATGCGCCGCTCCATTGCCTTGGCCGAGCGCCATAGATCTTCGAGCATCCGCTCGTCATCCGGCTGCAGGGTTTTCTGCCGGCGCCACATGGTGACGTAGTGCAGGATCATCCCCGGCAGGATGATGAACAGGGCGACCGTGCCCGTGATGGCAATCAGGACGATGGCAGCCTCGTCCATCAAGCCTCTCCTTCAGCCCTGCGGGCCCGGGATTGGGCTCGGCTTTCCGCAATCAGGCCCGGCGCGCAGATGGCGGCGAGTACGCCGATCAGGCAGGTAATCGACATCAGCATGAATCAGCCCTCTGGTTTCTTGGACGGGGCCCGGCCCTTGCGGGCTTTCAGTGCGGCAAGTTCCTTTTCAACCGACTCATTCTGCTCGAGTTCGGCGAACTCCTGCGCGAGGTTTGGCTCGGCGCCGCGGATGGCGTCGGCATAGGCCTCCATCTCGTCGACCTTGCGCTCGAGATTGGCATACCGCGCAATCGCTTCGTCGGCGCGGCCATCATAGAGCTGGCTGCGCATGCGGATGCGCTGTTCGGCGGCTTCGCGGCGCATCACGAGGGCGCGGTGCTTGGCTTTGGCTTCGTCGAGTTTCGCCTGCAGTTTCACCAAATCTTCCTGGCGGCGGCCAAAGGCTTCCTCGGCGATGACCATCGCTTCCTGGCGGCGGACGATCTCGGCGTCGGCTTTCTGCTTGGCGATCAGCGCGCCGCGGGCAAGGTCCTCGCGGCCCTTGTCGATGGCGAGTTCAGCCTTGGCGGCCCAGTCATCGCGCGCGGCCGAGAAATGGACGATCTCGCGTTCCATTTCCTTCTTGTCGGCCATGGCGCGCGCGGCAGAGGTGCGCACTTCGACCAGCGTATCTTCCATTTCCTGGATGATCAGCCGGGCGATCTTTTCGGGGTTTTCGGCGCCGTCCAGCATCGCATTGAGGTTCGAGTTGATGATGTCGCCGAGGCGGGAGAAGAGTCCCATGTTCAGTTTCCTTTCTTTGTCCCGGATCAGAAGAAGATGCCGCCGAGGATCACGCCTGCGGCAAAGAACATCCAGGTTTCAGCGGAGCGCGTGGACAGCCAGCGGCCAAAGCGGCCGGAGTCGGAGCGGGGTGGGTAGCGATAGTCCTGGTCGTTCATCTTCTTCTTTTGTCCTTCGATTGGGTTGGCAACGCCCGTCGCCTGATGGCTTTGAGTGTTTTCAAGGACCGTGCCAGTTTCGGATTAACTCTTTAGAGCCTTGAAAAAATTAGAAAATAAATCTTGTGAGGCTTGAGTGTTAAGACTTTAAAGGCAAAAGTCACCAAATTAATGGTCGAATTAGCAACTTGAATTTGCTAAACGCACCATATGCAGGACCGCTCCAAGCAACTCGTCGGAGAATCCCCTCCCTGGCTCAGCGCGCAGGAGCACGCGAGCCGTGTCGCCCCGCTGGACCGGTCCGTGCTGGTGATCGGTGAGCGCGGGACCGGCAAGGAGCTGATCGGCGAGCGGCTGCACTTCCTGTCGAAGCGCTGGGAAGGCCCGTTCGTGAAGGTGAACTGCGCGGCGCTGTCTGAAACGCTGCTCGACTCTGAACTCTTCGGGCACGAGCGCGGCGCCTTCACCGGCGCGACCGAGATGCGGCGCGGCCGGTTCGAACTCGCGGATGGCGGCACGATATTCCTCGACGAGATCGCCACGGCCGGCGAGGCGCTGCAGGAAAAGCTGCTGCGCGTGGTCGAGTATGGCGAGTTCCAGCGGGTGGGCGGCTCGAAGGTCCTGACCACCAATGTGCGCATTGTGGCTGCCACGAACGCCGACCTTCCAGCGCTCGCCGAGGGCGGAAAGTTCCGGTGGGACCTGCTCGACCGGCTGTCCTTCGACGTGATCACGTTGCCGCCGTTGCGGGTGCGGCACGGCGACAAGAGCCTGCTGGCGGACTTCTTCGCGCGCCGGATGGCGGTGGAGCTGGCGCAGGACTTCCCGGGTTTCGCGCCCTCCGCCATCGAGGCGATCGAGGCGCATGACTGGCCGGGCAATGTGCGCGAGCTGCGCAACTTTGCGGAACGTCTCGCTCACCGCGCGCTGATCACCGCGCCGAACGATCCTGTGCAGTTTGATCCCGCCGCGCTGGACCCTTTCGCCTCGCCCTGGAGACCCGCCGGGCCGGCGATAAAAGAGTCCCTAAACCGTCCACAGAACGCCTCTGTAGAGACCCCTGACTTATGGACGGTTGCAGGCGGTTTTCCGGAAGCCGTGCGCCTCTATGAACTGCGCCTGATCGACGCCGCCCTGGCCCGCGCACAGGGCCATCAGGGCAGGGCGGCCGACGCCCTCGGTCTCACCTATCACCAGTTTCGCGGCCTGATGAAAAAGCATGGTTACGCGAAGCCGGCGAAGGCAGGCGCCTGAGGCGTGGTCTCGCCTCTGTACCGCTCAATTGCTTGAACGTTACCGATTTTTGGCGGCGCGCGGTCTTATGGGGGGTCGCGCAGGGGTTTACTTTCGGTCATAGTAAACTGCCGACATGCGCAAAGGAGACGCTCATGCAGATTCAGATCACCGGCAAGCACATGAACCTCGGCGACGCGATGCGAGACCGGATCGAGGCCGGCCTTGAGGCTGCGGTGGCGAAATACTTCAACCGG
>JBBSAZ010000209.1:0-3469 GCA_038251755.1 Caulobacterales bacterium | reverse complement strand
TCCGCCGGCAAGTCGGACAACACCTATCGCGGCCTCGTCTCGATCCACAAGAAGGCGGAAGGCGCGCGCAATTTCACGCAGTGCGACAGCCTGTTGATCGGCGACAAATGCGGCGCGCATACCGTGCCCTATATCGAGAACCGCCGCGCCGACGCGCAGCTGGAACATGAGGCGACGACGACGAAACTCTCGGAGGACCAACTCTTCTACGTCCGCCAGCGCGGCATCGGCGAGGAGCAGGCGGTGGCCCTGCTCGTCAACGGCTTCGTGCGCGACGTGCTGCAGGAATTGCCGATGGAATTCGCCGTGGAGGCGCAGAAGCTTCTGGAAGTCAGCCTTGAGGGTAGTGTGGGATAATGATGAAGTCGGGATTTGCAGGCCTTGCGCTGTTGATGGCGGCGGCGTGCACGCCAGCGCCTGAAGTTGCTCCGGCGGCGGATGAAACCGCAGGGGCGGCGAACGAGACGGCCACGCCGACCTGCAAGGATGCCGAAGCGGCGACCGGCACCATGATTCCGAAAATCGACCTTTGCAAAATCGAGTTGGGCGACGGCCAGCCGGCCGTGTTCGTTTCGTCGGATCCCATGGTCGACGGCGAAGGCACACTGCGCGTCGAAATCGCCGAGGCGGATGGCACGTCGCTGCAGCTGATCGATGAGACCGCCACCGGCGCCTACACCTATCCCTATGTCGAGGATATCGACGGCGACGGCGCGGTCGATATCATGGTGCCCCTGCTGACCGGCAACGTGAACACGAGCTATGCCGTCTGGCTGAAAGGTGCGGACGGGATGTTCTTCCGGGCCGGCGAGCTGGGCGGTGTCAGTATCGGACACACGCCGGAAGGCCTGATTGCCGCTTCGGGACGCTCCAGCGCTTCGGAATGGGAAACCGGGTATTTCCGGGTGTCCAACGGCGCCTTCGAGGAAATCGCCGCCGTGGTTAACCGCGCGGACCCCGAACCGGGCGAGCCGCCCCTGACAGTGCCAGCCTGCGAGGTTATCAGGGTCGCCGAAGGCGTTGACCCTGCGCCCTTCTGCCAGACTGTGCCCGCCACCCCGGGCTGATCCGGCCCGGAACTTGCTGCGTTTCCTCCCGAAACGGCCGCTCCGAGCCGTCCGGGAGGATACCATGTTGAAAGAACTCGCCGCCCTGGCCGTGATCTGCGTCGCCGTATTTCTTGCGCCGCTGATGGCCGCTGCGGGCTGAAATCAGGGGAAACCCGTATTGCGCCTGCGGCAAACTCCGCTTTGTGCTTTCAAATCCCCTCCGGGCGCCCTAAATCCCCTGCATGTTGAAGATTGAAAACCTGTCTGCCACCGTCGGCGAAGGCGAGGATGCGAAAACCATCCTCAACGGCCTTTCGCTCGCCGTTCCAACCGGCGAAGTCCACGCCATCATGGGGCCGAACGGCGCGGGCAAATCCACGCTCTCCTATGTGCTGACGGGCCGCGAAGGCTACGCCGTCACCGGGGGCAGCGCGACGCTGAACGGCGCGGACATTCTGGCGCTGGAGCCGGAAGCGCGCGCCGCCGCCGGCCTGTTCCTGTCCTTCCAGTATCCGGTCGAGATTCCCGGCGTGCCGGTGATGACCTTCGTGCGCACCGCGATGAACGCGCAGCGCAAGGCGCGCGGCGAGACCGAGATTTCAGCGCCGGACTTCATCAAGAAATCCCGCGAGATTGCCAAGGTGCTGAGCCTTGATCCCGAGATGCTGAAGCGTCCGGTGAATGTCGGCTTCTCCGGCGGCGAGAAGAAGCGGCTCGAGATCTATCAGATGATGATGCTGGAGCCGCGCTTCATGGTGCTGGACGAGACCGATTCCGGGCTCGACATCGACGCGCTGCGCACGGTGGCCGAAGGCGTCAACGCCCTGCGCGCGCCGGACCGGGGCATGCTGGTGATCACGCACTACCAGCGCCTGCTCGACTATATCAAACCGGATAAGGTGCACGTGCTCGCCAAGGGCCGCATCATCAAGACGGGCGGGCCGGAGCTCGCGCACCGGCTTGAGGCCGAAGGCTATGACGGCGTGCTGGCGGAGGCCGTGTGAGCACCGCCCTCAAGGATTTGATCCGTAATCCGACGATTGCCGAACTGGAGCTCGTCGCGCGCTTTGCGGCGCTGAAGGCGGACCCGCGCCGCGAACGGTTGTTCGAGGCGTTTGCGCAGACAGGACTGCCGGGCCGCCGCATCGAAGGCTGGCGCTGGACAGATTTCAAGGCAGCGGTCACCTCGCTGGATGTGCCGAAGACGGCACCTGCGCGCGATCCGCTGGCGCGGGACGGTGTGGCGACGCTGCGCTTCACGCCCGCAGGTTATACCGCGCCGGCGGCGCTGCCTGCCGGATTGAAGCTGCTGGCGAAAGACGATGTGCAGGCGATGGGCGGTGCAGAGGATGCGCCGCTCGGCGCGCTCGCCGCTGCGCTTTCGGGCGGCAAGACGCCGGGCACATTGCTGGTGGATGTGAGCGCCGGGGCGCCGGTGCATCTGCACATGGTGTTCGAGGGACCGGGCGCGATCAACGCCGCGCGTATCGTCTTCCTCCTTCGTCCGGGTGCGGAGCTTCATGTCTCGGAAAGCCATCTCGGCGGCGCCGCGTTTTCCACGGCGCTGATCGAGTTCACGCTGAACAAGGGCGCGCGCCTCCATCGCACGGTCTACCAGATCGGCGGCGCGGGCGAGGCGCAGGCAGTGACGGCGATGATCGAACAGGATGCGGGCGCCGAGAGCGTGCAGACGACGCTCGCGTTCGGCGGCAAGATCGCGCGCCTCGAGACGCGCCTCGTGCACCGCGAGACGGGATCGAAGGCAACAATCAATGCGGCCTATCTGGCCGGCGCGGGTCTGCAGGCGGATATCACGACACATGTGCGCCATGGCGCCCCGGCGTGTGTGACACGCCAGCTGACCAAGGGCGCTGTTCTGAATCGCGGGCGCGGCGTGTTCCAGGGCAAGTTCCATGTGCCGCGCACGTCGGGCCAGCAGACGGACGCCTCCATGCAGCACAAGGCACTGCTGCTGGAAGAAGGCGCGGAAGTATTTGCGATCCCCGAACTCGAAATACTCGCCGACGATGTTCAGTGTGCGCATGGAAATACTTCCGGCGCGCTCGATGCGGCGCAGTTGTTCTATCTGCGCCAGCGCGGCATTCCGTTGGTGCAGGCGCGGGCGATGCTGACCGAGGCTTTCATTGCGCAGGCCTTGGAAGGCGCCGGCGATCTGGAAGAGGCTCTGCGCGCCGAAGCGCAGGCCTGGCTGAACCATGCTGCGTAGTCTCGACCTGCCCGCCATCCGCGCCGAGTTTCCGATTCTGTCCCGGCAGGTCAACGGGCATCCGCTGGTCTACCTCGACAATGCCGCCAGTGCGCAGAAGCCGGACGCCGTGATCAACGCGATGGCAAACCAGATGCGCACGGCTTACGCCAATGTGCACCGGGGGCTGCATACGCTGGCCAACGAGACGACC
>JBBSAZ010000208.1:0-3469 GCA_038251755.1 Caulobacterales bacterium | reverse complement strand
CCGGTCGCCTCGGCGAACAGGTTGACGCGGTTCTGGTCGATCAAGTGCCAGTCGGACACGCCGACTTCCTGGCCGGCAAGCGATTCGAGATCGGCATAGGCGATGGTACGGGGATTGGCCATGGGTTCCTCCTTGAGTGGTTTTGCCTGTTCTGGCGCGGCCCCGGCGGCGGCGCAAGGTTTACGATGGGGCAAGGGGCCAGTTGACGGCGCCGCGCTGCCTCGCGAGGGTGACAACGCCAATGCCGGAGACGCCATGACCTCGCCTTCAATCTTCCCGGCGGCCATCGCGCCCGGCACGACCGGACAGGCGCGGCTCATCTACTGGGGCTTCCTGCTCGGGCTGATCCTGCCGGGCGTCAACTTTATCGCCGCCGCATTTGCCTGGCATGCCCGCGCGCGGGGGGATGAGCTGGTGCGCAGCCACTATGCCAACCAGATCAGCATCTTCTGGCGCAGCGTCGTCTATGTGCTGATCGGCCTGGTGTTGACGTATTTCCTGTTCGGCGTGCTGCTGATCATGGCGACCATCATCTGGTACATCCTCCGTGTCCTGAAGGGTCTCAAGGCGCTGTCGGCGGTCCTCCCGCCGGAGAACCCGCAGAGCTGGCTGTTCTGAGCCGTCAGCCGAGATGGCGGTCCAGCGCCGAAAGGAAACGCGCGATATCGTTTTCGGATGTGAACAGGTGCGGCGTGATGCGCAGGCGGTTGCCGCGTTTCGAGACGTAGATGTTCTCGGCCTTGAGCCGCGCGGTCAGGTTGCCGGGTGCGGACTCCGGCAGCAGGGCGCCCAGATAGTGTGGCCCCCGGCCCGTCTCGGGCCCGGTGCTCAGCCCGCGGGCCTCGAGCGCCTCTGCCAGCGCGCGGTTCTGGTGCGCCAGCGTCGCTTCTATGTTGGCCACGCCCCAGTCCAGGATCTGGCGAACCGACGCTTCGAATGCGGGTAGCAAAGCAAAGTTTGATCGTCCCCCCATGTCATAACGCTCCGCACCCGGAGCAAGCGCTTCGGTATAATCTACCAGGCGTGTGAAGTCTGCCGCGCCTTCCCGGGTGATCCAGTTGTGTTCGATCGGCGTACCGCCGCGGCGATGCGGCGCGGCATACAGGAAACCCATCGCATAGGGGCCGAGCAGCCACTTGTATCCCGCCGCCACCGCGAAATCCGGCTGAACCTCGCGCACGTCGAATGTCATCGCGCCGCAGCTCTGCGTCAGGTCCAGCACAAGGGCGGCGCCGACATCCCGGCACCGTTGGCCGAGTGCAATGAGGTCGATCCTTGCGCCGTCAGTCCACCGCACCTGCGGACAGGCCACGAGCCCTGTATCCGGATCGACGGCTGCGATCAGGGCGTCAGACAGCGACGCGTTCCCACTGGCTGAAACCGTCTCGATGATGGCGCCGGTTTCGCGAGCGAGTTCCTGCCAAGTGTAGACGTTGGACGGGAACTGGTCCTGCAGCAGCAGGATCTTCTGGCCCTTAGCCAGCGGAAGGTTGCGCGCCGCCGTGGCGAGGCCGTAGCTGGCCGAGGGCACGAAGGCGATACCCGCCTCATCCGCGCCGATCAGCGCGGCAAGCAGGGGACGCAGCCTCTTCGTGTCCTCGAAAAAGTCCGTGTCCGAAATGGTCCAGGGACGCAGCTTGCGCGCCAGACCGCGCTGCCCTGCTTCCAATGCCGCAAGCGGCAGCGGCCCCATCGTCGCCACGTTGAGATAGGCCACGTCCTCGGGAATATCGAACAGATGGCGCTGGTTCGGGATCAGGTTCATGCGGCGGTCGAGGCTCCGGCGACTTCGGCCAGCAGGTGATAGGAGGCTTGGGTCGCGCGCACCAGCGTCTTGCAATCCACATGTAAAATACCAAAGCGGAGGCCATTGCCCGTTCAAAATTGCCGAGCATCGACCAGAAGAGACAGCCGCGCATGCCGGCGCCCGCAAAGTTGGCTGTTCTGAAGCCGCTGCTACAGGAAGCGGCTGAGCGCGTAACGCAGCCGCACCCGCAGGCGCGCGGCCCAGTTCACACTATAACGGGCAATCACTTCGTCCCTGAATGAAGTCTTGTTCAGCACCTTCCAGTACGCCCCCGCCCAAGGATGCCACACATCACGTTTCCAGGGCTTGTCGCTGGTGATGTAATGGATGATGGCGGGCTGCTTAAACGGCGCCCACAGATGCCGGGCAGGTGCGTTCCGGCGCAGGTACCGCTGCACGTTCCAGGCAGGGTTGAGTCTGGTCCACCGGTTCCAGAACACCACATTGAGGGCGTCTTGATCGAGGAACGGCAGGTCGAAATCATGATCGGCGAGTAGCGCCAGCCCTTTCGCCAAATCATGCGTCCGGCGCGCGCTGTCCAGATCAACAACCAGAACGCCCGCATTGAAATAGCGCCCGTCCGTAGACGGAGCGAACCCGAAACGCTGCCGCAGCGCGCTGTCATCCTGATAAACGTCGGCGACCGCTCCGATCGGCTGTCCGCCCAGATCCGATTGCCAGAGTGCGTTCAGGTCGTTGTCCACGATGATGTCTGAATCCAGATAGATCGCGCGGGCCCAGTCCGGCGGCGCAAACCGGTGCAGCCCAAGGCGGAACAGCGTCACGCGGCTGAGATAGCCCTTGCCCGTCAGCTCCGGCATGTCACCCGGCCCGACCTCATGCCATAGGATCTCGAAGCCCGGGGCCACGGCCTCCACCTGGAGCCGCCGCGCTTCGGTCAGCCCGTCATACAGGCAAAACAACCGCGCCGAACCAGGGGCCAGAAAGCGGATCGCCGAGGCGATCACGACACCGGCATGGGCGGCATAGGCATCGTCGAACGCCATTACGACATTGATGGGAGCTGAGCCGGTTGCAACCATTTCGACGGTCATGAGCCTGCATTGGCGCAGGCCGCGCAGATCAGAGGCAACTGCCTTCAGCCCCGCGCACCTGCTCTTTCAGAGGATTGCCGGTTACGGCAAACCCTCAAATCAGGCAAGAACGTTCCATCAGGAGATGAACGATCAGACGATCCGGCTGTCCTTGTTGCCCCAATAGCGGTCACGGATCAGCCGCTTGTACAGCTTTCCGGTCGGGTGGCGCGGCAGTTCAGGGTCAAAGTCGATGCTCTTCGGACACTTGATCTTCGACAGGCTGGCCCGGCAGAATTCCATCAACTCTGCGGCCAGTTCCTCCGAATGCGCGATGCCCGGCATCGGCTGGACCACTGCTTTCACCGCCTCGCCGAAATCCTCGTCCGGCACGCCGATGACCGCGCAATCGGCGACCTTCGGGTGGGTGATCAGGATGTTCTCGCATTCCTGCGGATAGATGTTAACGCCGCCCGAGATGATCATGAAGGCCTTGCGGTCGGTCAGGTAGAGGAAGCCGTCGGCGTCCACCTTGCCGACATCGCCCAGCGACGACCAGTCGGGATGCTTGGGGTTCAGCGCGGCTTTGTTCTTCTCCGGGGAGTTGTGATAGTTCGGCGGCGTGGTG
>JBBSAZ010000207.1:0-3469 GCA_038251755.1 Caulobacterales bacterium | reverse complement strand
GACGGCTTGGACGAACGCGCGCGACAACCTGGATGACAGCCGCGTTGCGCTGATCAGGATGAGAGTGCCGATGGCTTGAGACGCAGGGAGGGCGTAGCCCGACCGGAGTTTCGAGCTGCCAGCGCGATCCCTTTGGGCATCGTCTCGTGATCGCGGTCGACCGGGTATGCCGGTGGTTTTTCCGATTGGAGGAATCACCTTGTGCCCGGCCGCCACTTAACCGATCACCAGATGAGGCTTTTCATGAAGTTCCGACAGACCCACACGACGGCCATCGCGGCGGCGAAGGCGTCGATCAGCACGGCCACGGCTTATCGCATCGAGAAGGATGGGAGGCTGCCTTCGCAGAAGAAGGCGCCGCGGGACCGTCGCCGCCCCGATCCGCTTGCCGACATATTCGACGCGGAGATCGTGCCGCTGCTGAAGGCGGCGCCCGCCATCCGGCCGATCGCGAGCTTCGAGGAGAGGCTGCGGCGCCGGCCCGAACTGGGCGATGGCATTGGCCGGACGCTGGAACGTCGCATCCGCTCATGGCGCGCCATCCATGGAGAGGAGCAGGAGGTCATTTTTCGACAGATGCACGAGCCTGGCCGCCTCGGCCTGTCGGATTTCACGGTCATGGGCAACTCCGGCGTCACGATCGCAGGTCAGCCTCTCGATCATCGGCTTTATCATTTCCGCCTCGCCTACTCCGGCTTCGAGCATGCCCATGTCGTGCTCGGCGGCGAGAGCTTCGTCGCCCTGGCGGAAGGCCTGCAGAACGCCCTGTGGTCCCTCGGCGGGGTTCCTCGCGAGCATCGCAGCGACAGCCTGTCGGCGGCTTTCCGCAATCTCGATCACGATGCCCGGCAGGACCTGACGTGCCGCTACGAGGACCTGTGCAGCCACTATGGCATGACGCCGACCCGCAACAATGCCGGCATCGCGCATGAGAACGGCTCCATCGAAGGGCCGCACGGGCATCTCAAGCGGGCCATCAAAGACGCGCTGCTGATGAAAAGTTCGAGCGATTTCGACGATCTGGCCGCCTATCGCCGCTTCGTCGATGAGATCGTCAGCCGCTGCAATGCCCGCAATTCCAAGCGCGTCGACATCGAGCGCGCCGTGCTCCAGCAACTGCCCGTCCGGCGCACATCCGACTACGAGGAGGTCACCGTGCGCGTCACGTCATCGGGCGGCTTCACGTTGCGCAGGGTTTTCTACACCGTGCCCTCGCGCCTGATCGGTCATCGGCTCAGGGCACGCCTTTTCGACGACCGGCTGGACGTCTTCATCGGCGGCACGCAACTCATGTCGCTGCCGCGCGGACGTGCCTCTCCATCTGGCAAGCACGACCAGGTGGTCAACTACCGGCATGTCATCCATTCGCTGCGCCGCAAGCCGATGGCGCTCCTCAATCTCGTCTATCGCGACCAGCTCTTCCCGCGTGAGGCATACCGACGAACCTTCCACATGCTCCTGGAGCAATTGCCGGAACGGCAGGCATGCCGCACCATGGTTGATCTTCTCGCCATGGCTCACGAGCGCGGATGCGAGAGCGAACTGGCCGATCAGCTTGCCGCCTGTCTTGAGGCCGGGCGACTGCCAGACATGGGGGATCTTCGAGCACGCTTCGCCCCCGATCCCTCCCGGCTCCCGAATGTCATCGTGCGCCTTGCGTCCCTCAACGCCTATGAAGCCCTGATCGGCGCCAGCCACCAACTCGACAATATGGCAGGAGACGCGGCATGAAGACGAACCCTGCTGTCGATGCGGCAAGGCTGAGCTTGCTCCTCAACGAACTGCGCCTGCCGGCCATCAAGGTCATGTGGGCGCAATTCGCCGAACAGGCCGACAAGGAAGGATGGCCCGCCGTCCGATTCCTGGCCGCGATGGCCGAACATGAACTCGCCGAACGAGATCGCCGTCGCATCGAGCGCCATCTCGCCGAGGCGCGCCTGCTGCCGGGAAAGACCCTCGACACATTCGCGTTCGAGGCGGTGCCGATGATCTCGAAGGCCCAGGTCATGGCCATCACCGCCGGCGACGCCTGGCTGGAGAAGGGCGCCAATCTTCTTCTGTTCGGCCCGCCTGGCGGCGGAAAGAGTCATCTGGCCTCGGCCATCGGTCTCGCCCTCATCGAGAACGGCTGGAGGGTTCTCTTTACCCGCACCACCGACCTCGTTCAGAAGCTTCAGGTCGCGCGCCGCGAACTCGGCCTCGAAGCCGCTATCAGCCGCCTCGACCGCTTCCACCTGCTGATCCTCGACGACCTCGCTTACGTCACCAAAGACCAGGCCGAGACCAGCGTGCTGTTCGAACTCATAGGCGCCCGCTACGAACGGCGCTCAATGCTCATCACCGCCAACCAGCCATTCGGCGAATGGGGAAAGGTTTTCCCCGATCCCGCCATGACACTCGCCGCGGTAGACCGCCTCGTTCATCACGCAACGATCTTCGAGATGAATGTCGAAAGCTACAGGCGGCGAGAAGCCATGGAGCACAAGCGTGGCCCCGGACGGCCAGCGTCATATGCGACGCCAGCCAATGTCGCCCCTGATTGACGCGCCGCGACAGTCAAACCAACAAAACTCTTGCGCGCGACAATCATTGCCGCGATCATCACCACCGCCGCGACACCAGATTCTCATCCAGATTGTCGCGCGCTTCTCATCCAGATTGCCGCGCTACAGACCGGGCCATTGGACACGTATCGCGTCTATATGCCGTTCCTAAGCGGGGCCAAAGGCTGGTTCGAATGGCCTGGCGCAGTCCTGACGACTATCATTCTGGCAGCCCCGCTCATCGTGCTGTGGGGGTTGGTGCGTACCACGGCGGGCGGGCGCTGGACCCGCCCTGTCATAGTCGCCGCCGCATGCATTTGCTTTGGGATGCTGTATTCCATCGACGGCGGCCTGGGCTACTATTTCAACATGTTCGTTACGCCGCAAATTCGCGGAACAGCGAGGATTATGCCATTTCTGAGCTTTTTCTCGCTAGTGATCGTCCTGGCGTCGGTTCAGTCCGTCTTCGACCGGCCGACGTGGGCGCGCGAAGTCGCAGCCGGTTTGGCGATGGCTGCGCTGGTTGGTTCGATGCTTCCAAGCGTCGGGCTTCTGGAGCGAAAACAACAATCAGCCTATCCGCGGGCCAGAATGGACGTCCACGAGGCGATGGCCCGGCACCTGCTGGAAGCCGCTCACGCCGCCAACATCACGGCTGTTCTCCAGCTTCCCCACACCCAATGGCCGCAGCCCGGTCTATTTCGCACCTTCAACCCCTATGGGCATCTGCTCCTCTTCATGCTGGACGACCAGGCTCCCCCCATTCGCTGGAGCTTTGGCGCATCTGCTCCAATGGACTCCTACAAGGCAGTGACGAAAGCAGTGAACGGCGCCCCTGATGAAATGCCGGCCGCGGCCGCGGCGCTCGGCTTTGATGCGGTTCTGGTCGAGAAGCAAGCCTATGACAAAGCCGAACTCGCGGCACT
>JBBSAZ010000206.1:0-3488 GCA_038251755.1 Caulobacterales bacterium | reverse complement strand
GGTTCAACGTCGCCGCCGATTGCGAATAGGCCTGCACCAGGCGTTCCGGATCCGGCGTGCGGCTTTCCGGGGTGAACTCCATGCCGTTGATATTGTCGCCCTTGTAGGACGACAGCGTCACGCCGTTCTGGGTCTCGGTGTCTTCCGAGCGCGGCTTGCCGAACTGGCCGGCGATACGGCCCACTTTCACCACCGGCTTGGCCGCCGCAAAGGTCAGCACCACCGCCATCTGCAGGATCACCCGGAAGGTGTCGCGGATGTTATCGGGATGGAATTCCTTGAAGCTCTCGGCGCAGTCCCCGCCCTGCAGCAGGAAGGCATTGCCGGCCGCAACCTCGGCCAGGCGTTGCTTCAGGCGGCGCGCTTCGCCTGCAAAAACAAGCGGCGGATAGCTCCTCAGACGGTTCTCGACAGCCGCCAGCGCGCCCGCATCAGGATAGTCCTGCGGGATGTGCAGCGCGGGCAGTTTGCGCCAGTCAGAGGGGTGCCAGGTCATTTCAGGGGTACTCCGGTTCTGCGGGGCATAAATCACATGGCGGCCCGCTGCTCAAGTTTCACCATAATTTCACAGCAGTAAGGTGGCCGATACGGGGTGCCCCGGGCTAAAAGGCTCTGGGGAATCAAGGGTTCAAGACGGGGTCCGGGCGCCATGCCGCATGTCTATATCAGCCATTCCGGGGCCGATCCCGATGCGCTGCTGCAATTGCACGAGACCCTGCGGGCCTCTGCCATCGCGGATCGCTACCCCGCCGGCGCGCCGGACCGGGTCGAGGCGGACGGCGATATCGGCGCCGCCTTTGCCGTCATCGTACTGGTCTCGGCCGCCTCCGTGCGCTCACGCTCCGTGCGCCAGGATGTCGAGACCGCCAAGGCGCTGGGCGTGCCGGTCATTCCCTACCAGATCGACAAGGCGCGCCTGAACGGATTCTTCAAGCAGGAAGTCCAGCCGCTGCTGCGCCTCTCGTCCGCGATACCGGACGGAATGGACCAGCTGGTTGCCGAGGTTCAGGCCGCCTACCGGAAGAAATGCCCGGTGATCGCCGTGATGAACCTCAAGGGCGGCGTCGGCAAGACGACCGTCACCGCCCAGCTCTCCGGCGCCTGGCAGGAGGCCTTCGGAGGCCGCGTCCTGCTGATCGACCTCGATCCGCAATACAACCTGACCCAGACCTTCTTCTCGATGGAAGAGGCCGACGCCTCCTCCGGCGTCGACCGTTCGGTCATATCGCTGTTCGAGCGCTCGCGCCTGCATGCAAGGGACGCCGCCTCACCGGCCGAAAACTGGCTCAGCCTCACCATCGCCCCTTTCACGCCTGCCGCGCGCGACAGCTATGTCCACTCCATTCTGGGTACGGACGGTCCGCCGGGACGGCTTGACCTGATCTCCGGCCAGTTCGAGATTTCCAAATACGCCTTCGCGAATGACCGCGACGCCCTCGCCGCGATCAAGCAGCACTTTCTGCGCTCCATCGACCACTACCGGAGCGAATACGACCTCATCGTCTTCGACACCAACCCCAACGCCACCTTCCTGACACGTTGCGCGCTGGAGGCGGCCGACCGCGTCATCGCGCCGATGCATGCCGACATCTACTCCCTGCGCGGCGTGCGACTCCTCAATCTAGTGATCCGCGACCAGGTGGAAGAGGCCAAACGCCCCGCCCTCTCGGTCATCTTCAATGCCGTGAACCGCAACGAGCAGTCGACCTTCGAAGGCGATGCGCGCAATGGCGTGTATGACCAGATCGCCGGTTTCCCGCTGTCAAAATCCCTGCTCACCGCCGCCCTTCCGCGCTCGGCCCACTTCGCTGTGAAAGCCCCCGAAGACGGCCAGCCCGCCTGGCGCCAGCTCCTCGCCCATGCCGGACGAGGCGGCGGCCTGAAAGCTATCCGCGACAGCCTGAAACAGGTGGCGCTGGAGCTGAATGTGTTGAGCGAGGGTAGCGGAGCGCACTGACCTTCAAGCCCCTTCTCCCCTGGGAGAGGGTTGGGGATGAGGGGGCGCTACGCCAGAATCCGTTCACAACACCTATGGCGAAGCACCCCCTCACCCCTGCCCCTCTCCCAAGGGAGAGGGGTTCAAGGAAGTGGCCCTACACCACCTCCGGCACCCATTTCGTCCGCATCGTGACCATCTCTTCTGCCGCAGACGGATGCACCGCGCAGGTCCGGTCGAAGTCGTCCTTTGTCGCGCCCATCTTCACGGCGATGCCCGCCATCTGGATCATCTCGGCCGCGTCCTCGCCGACGATATGCACGCCCAGCACACGCTGATCAGACGCCCGCACGACGAGTTTCATGAAGGTGCGCGTCTGGTCGCCGTTCAGCATGTTCTTCATCGGGCGGAACCGCGTCTTGTAGATGTCGATCTCGCCGTGAAGTTTGCGCGCCTCGCCTTCGCTGATGCCCACCGTGCCGACTTCTGGCTGCGAGAAGACGGCCGTCGCGATATCTGCATAGTCGAAGTGCCAGGGCTTGCCGCCGAACTCGGTGTCGGCAAAGGCATGGCCCTCGCGGATCGCCACCGGCGTCAGGTTCACCCGGTCGGTCACATCGCCGACGGCCCAGATGTTCGGCGCGCTGGTGCGCGACCACTCGTCCACGACCACCTTGCCATTCTCGCCCAGCGTCACGCCGGCCGCCTCGCAGCCAACGCCATCCGTGTTCGCCTGCCGGCCCACCGCCATCAGCACCACGTCGGCCTTCACCTCGTGGCCATTGTCCAGCTTGACGCACAGGCCATCGTCCGTCTTGTCGATCCGTGTAAAGACCGTTTTGGTGATGACGCGCACGCCGGCCTCTTTCAGGCCCTCATGCACGGCGAGCCGCACATCCTCGTCAAAGCCGCGCAACACGGTCTCTCCCCGGTAAACAAGGCAGACCTCGACGCCGAGGCCCGCAAACACATGCGCGAACTCCACCGCAATATAGCCGCCGCCCGCAATCAGCATCCGCTTCGGCAGCGTCTCCATTTCGAACACTTCGTTCGAGCTGATCGTATGCTCCACGCCCGGCAGCTCCTCCGGCGATGGTCGCCAGGGCCGCCCGCCGGTGGCGATCAGGATTTTCTTCGCGGTGACCGTCTTGCCGCTCGTTTTCAGGCGCAATGTGTGCGCGTCCACGAACTCCGCGCGGTCGTTGAAAATCTCGGCGCCGGCGGATTTCAGGTTGCGGTCATAGATCGCCGACAGGCGGTCCACTTCGGCATGCATGCCCGCCGCAAATTTGGAATGGTCATAGGACACCTCGCCCACAGACCATCCGTACCCGGCAGATTTCGCAATGCTCTTGCCGTACTGGCTGGCATACACCATGAACTTCTTCGGCACGCAGCCGCGGATCACGCAAGTGCCGCCCATCCGGTATTCTTCGGCCACGGCCACCTTGGCCCCCGACAGGGCGGCAATCCGCGCCGCCCGCACGCCGCCGCTCCCGCCGCCGATCACGAACAGGTCAAAGTCGTACGCGCGCTCGGTCATGAGAATTGT
>JBBSAZ010000205.1:0-3492 GCA_038251755.1 Caulobacterales bacterium | reverse complement strand
GTGGCAAGGTCAACGATATCGCCAACCGTTGCGCCGAGTGACGCAATCTGCACCGGTTTCTCGAGGCCCAGCAGCATCGGTCCGATCACCACGGCGCGGCTCATCTGCTCCAGAAGGTTTGTCGCAATCGACGCCGAGTGGATCGCCGGCATGACCAGAACGTTGGCCGGCCCCGTCAGGCGCGAGAACGGATAGAGCAACTTGTGGTTCGGGTTGAGCGCGACGTCGGCGTTCATGTCGCCTTCGTACTCGAAGTCGATGCCGGGCGTCCGGTCGAGGATCGCCACAGCGTCGCGCACCTTGTCTGCGCGCTCGCCCATCGGGTTGCCGAAGGTCGAGTAGGACAGGAACGCAACCCGCGGCGTGAAGCCGACGCTGCGGACGCCGCGCACGGCTTCCAGCGCAATGTTCGCCAGCGTCTGGCCATCGGGCAGTTCGTTGACGCTCGTGTCCGCGATGAAGATCGTCTTGCCCATGTTGATCACCATCGACATGCCGATCACGGCCTGTCCGGGGATCGGGTCGAGCACAAGCATCGCATCCGTCAGCGCTGCGTCATAGGCGCGGGTGACGCCGGTCACCATGCCGTCGGCGTCGCCATTCTTCAGCATGCAGCAGCCGAACACGTTGCGGTCCTGGTTGACCAGGCGCTGCACGTCGCGCTTCAGGTAACCTTTGCGCTGCAGGCGCTGGTACAGCATGTCGACATAGACCGGGTTGTTGTCCGATAGGCGTGCGTTGATGATGTCCAGCGCGCCGGCCGGCACGCCCATCTCCTCCATCGTCGCCTCGACCTGTGCTTCGCGGCCGATAAGGATCGGATGGCCAAGCCCCTGGTTCTTGAAGCTCCATGCGGCGCGCACCACAGCTGGTTCCTCGCCTTCAGCAAACACGATCCGGCGCTGCACGTCGCGGCATTTCGCCTGAACGCCCTGGAGGAAGGCCGCCGACGGGTCGGCCCGGCGCATCAGGCTCTTGCGGTAGGCTTCCATGTCCGTGATCGGCTTGCGGGCAACGCCCGTATCCATGGCAGCCTGCGCCACCAGCGGCGGAACGAAGCTGATCAGGCGCGGATCGAATGGCGTGGGGATGATATACTCCCGGCCAAAAGTCGGGCGGGCGCCGTGATAGGCGGCGGCCACTTCGTCCGGCACGTCTTCGCGCGCGAGTTCTGCGAGCGCACGCGCGGCGGCAACCTTCATCTCTTCGTTGATGCTCCGGGCCCGGACATCCAGCGCACCGCGGAAGATGTAGGGAAAGCCGAGCACGTTGTTGACCTGGTTGGGATAATCTGATCGGCCGGTCGCGATGATCGCATCGCTTCGCACCGACTTGATGTCTTCCGGCGTGATCTCCGGATCGGGGTTCGCCATGGCGAAGATAATCGGGTTCTTGGCCATGGATTTCACCATGTCCTTGGTCACCGCGCCTTTGGCCGAAAGTCCAAGCAGGACATCGGCGCCGTCGATCGCTTCGGCCAGTGTTCGCTTCTTGGTCTTCACCGCGAAGGCAGACTTGAACTGGTCCATCTTTTCCGTTCGGCCTTCATAGACAACGCCGGTGCTGTCGCAGACGAGAATGTTCTCGCCCTTGACGCCGAGATGCCGGATGAGACCGGCCACAGACAGGCCGGCTGCCCCGGCGCCTGAAACGGCAACTTTCACATCCGATAATTTTCGTCCGGTGATGTGGCAGGCGTTGATCAGGCCCGCGGCGGCGATGATCGCGGTGCCGTGCTGGTCATCATGGAATACCGGAATGTCGAGCTCTTCGCGCAGCCGGCTCTCGATGATGAAACAATCCGGCGATCCGATGTCTTCGAGATTTATGCCGCCCCAGGTCGCGCCGATATTGCGCACCGTGCGGATGAGGTCTTCGGCGTCGGTTGTGTTCACTTCGATGTCGAAGCTGTCGATATCCGCAAAGCGCTTGAAGAGGACGGCCTTGCCTTCCATCACCGGCTTCGAGGCCATCGGACCCAGATTGCCCAGGCCGAGAATGGCCGTGCCGTTCGTGATCACCGCCACGAGATTGCCCTTGGACGTATAGTCATAGGCCAGGTCTTCGTTGCCGGCGATCGCCAGCACCGGAACGGCCACGCCGGGGCTGTAGGCGAGCGAGAGGTCGCGCTGCGTGCTCATCGGCTTGGTCGGGATCATGGAGATCTTGCCGGCCGTCGGATGCGAGTGGAAATCGAGGGCTTCCTGATCGGTGAAGCTCGGTCGCTGCGTGGTCATCTGGGCTCTGTTTCGGTTGGACGAGGGGTATTTCCCGTCTAGGCCGCTGCGACCGGCCTGCCAACAGCCAAATCCGCACAGTTACAGCCGCGCGGCTTTGCGAATCCCTCCCGCAACGGTTAGCGTGCCGCCCCATGTCGGACACCGCCCCGAAATCCACCACCGCCGCCGCTGCGTCCGAGCCGACGCCGTTCATGGCGCAGTACCTTTCGATCAAGGCGGCGCAGCCGGACGCGCTCCTGTTTTTCCGGATGGGCGATTTCTACGAGCTTTTCTTTGACGATGCGGTCACCGCCTCGCGCGTCCTCGACATCACGCTGACCTCACGCGGCGAACATGACGGCGCGCCGATCCCGATGGCCGGTGTGCCCTATCACGCAGCGGAAGGCTATCTCGCCCGCCTGATCAAGGCCGGCTGCCGCGTCGCGGTCTGCGAGCAGACTGAAAGCCCGGCGGAAGCTAAAAAACGCGGCTCGAAATCCATCGTGCGCCGCGAAATCGTGCGCGTGGTCACACCCGGTACGCTGACGGAGGAAACCTTGTTGCCTGCCCGACAGGGGCAGGCGCTCGCGGCGGTTGCCTTCACGGGGCAGGGCGAAGCGGCGGTCGCGGTCTGCGACGTCTCGACAGGCCTCTTCGAACTGACAGCGCTTGAGCCCGCCCGCATCGCCGACGCACTGCTGGCCTGGCCGCTCAGCGAACTGGTGATCTCAGACGGCGACCGCGACCGGTCCGCTCTCGCCGGACTGCGCGAAATGACAGCGGCGCCGGTCACCGAACATCCCGCCCGCACGGGCACGCCGAAATCAGGTGAGGCGCTGCTGAAGGAAGCCTTCGGCGTGGCGGCCTTGGACGGGCTTGGGAATTTCTCGAAGGCCGAACTCGCCGCCGCCGGCCTGCTGCTCGACTATGTGAAGCTGACCCAAGCGGGACGTCCTGCACGCTTGGCCGTTCCCAAGCGCGGCGAGCCGGCCGGCACACTCCTGATCGACCCTGCCACCCGCGCCAGCCTGGAGATTGACCGGTCCTACGCGCGCGGCCGCGAAGGCACGCTGCTGGCCGCAATAGATCGAACCGTAACCGCTCCGGGCGCGCGCCTGCTGGCGACACAGCTGGCACGCCCGTCCCGGAACCGGGCCGAGATAGAAGCGCGCCATGACGCCGTCAGTTTCTTCGCCGCCGAGCGGGCTGCCCTTGGTGATGTCCGCGCGGCGCTGAAATCTGCCCCTGATCTCGAGCGCGCCTGCATGCGCCT
>JBBSAZ010000204.1:0-3513 GCA_038251755.1 Caulobacterales bacterium | reverse complement strand
GCGCCTTCAGCAACCGCTGAAGCGGCGCCGGTTGAAGCAGCGCCCGCGGCCGAAGTAACCCAGACGGCCGACGTGCAAGGCACGCTGAACTTGAACATCGGCCGGACGAATGATGGGCCCGGTGGGCTGAAAATCGGCGCCGGCCCGGCCAACAGCCCAAGCGGCCTGATCGTCGGGCCCGGCGGCGCGGGGGGCGATTTCGAAGATGTCCAGGGCCTCGGCATCGATCTGGATGATGCCCCCCAAGCAATGCTTGAGCCGGAAAAGGCCTCCGACGAAGACGAAATCGTCCGGCTTCCATCAGAAAACTGACCGGTCAACCCGCCAGGGTTTCCGCTTCCATCCAGTCTGAGCAGACCTTGACGGCTTCCGGCAGCAAGTCTGGTCTCTCAATATAATAATGATCCGCCCCCTGAATGTCGCGGTACGCCTTGCGGGCGTGACCGACTGCGCCGAACAGGCGCCTTGCATGGCTGGGTGTGCAGGCAAGATCCGCCGTGTTGTTGATCACCAGCACGGGGCACGAAATGCGCGAGGCATTGCCAAGGCCGTCAGCGTTTGTGGTGTCATACCCCCATTGCGAGAGCCATGACCGAAGGGTGGTGAACCGGGCAAGACCGACCGGGCCGTCGTTCGCGATTCGCGGTTCGCCGAGATAGCAGGTGTAGGGCTTGCGGTCTGATGGCTCCTGAGCCGGATCGGTCCAGCAGACGTTCGTCATTGTTCCGTGCACGGTGAAGGCGCGCTCCGCGTTGTCTTCGCCCCGCTTACGCAGATCCGCGAGCGTTTCCTGCACCCATGCGGTAATGCGGCGATTACGGGCGAGCTGGGCTGCGCGGAAGCGGGCGACGAAGTCTTCCGTATAAGGAGGCTGGGCCGGACAGGCGGGATCGTAGATGTTGAGCGCCGGATCGCGGTCAAAAGGGCGGGTCTCGTCCGTGATTGACGGATCCATCCATTCCGTCAGCGTGATGGCGCGGCTGACATGCGCGGCCAGCAGCATGATACCATCGGCCGGCGGCAATGATTTCTTTGTCAGGTCATATTGATCGCCTGCCGGCGTCTGCGTGATCGTCGGACGCTCGGCCTGATCCTGATAGAACAGCGACAGCGAGCCGCCGCCGGACCAGCCGCCGAGAATGACGCGCTTGTAGCCGAGGCGGGACCGGGCGTGCTCGATACAGGCGCCGAAATCGGCGGCGCACTTCTCCATGATCAGCGCGGTGTCGTTTCCCCGGTAGCGGGTGTTGGCATAGATGACATGCTGGCCGGCCCGCGCGAGCGCCGAGACGAGCGGCAGGAAGGCGCCGCCGCCGATCGGGTGGGAGAAGATGACGACGCTCTCGGCCTTTGTGCCAGCAGGATAGATGCGCATGCACTCGACGGCGATATTGTCCCCTGCCCCGCCATAGACATCCTTGAAGCTCGACGAATCCTTGTGGATCACGAGATAAGGTTCCCGGACGATTTCCCTTGCGCCAGCCATCACGTCTGCCTCCTTGCCCCTTTTGTTTATGGGGTGCACATTATGGGCGAGAACGGCCCTGTCCATGTGGCCGCAGGGTCAAGGGAGGAACGTGTCATGATCAAGGCGAACGGCATTCACCACATTGCGATCATGGCGGCGGACATCCGCGAGCATATCGCCTTCTTTTCGGACGTGATGGGCTTCCAGCTCTCCGCCCTGTTTGACATGCACGGCGTGCCGGGCGGGGTGCACGCCTTCCTGCATATGGACGACCACTCCTATTTCTCGGTGGTGCAGCTTCCGGCGGTGAAGGATATCCCGATCCAGCTGGGCGTGACCCATGCCGGCACCGGAGCAGGTCCGTCCGCGCCCGGGACGATGCAGCACCTCGCCTTCCGCGTCGATACGCTGGACGACCTGATGGCGATCCGCGACCGCATCCGCACCAAGGGAATCAATGTCATCGGCCCGATGGACCATGCCATGTGCCATTCGATCTATTTTGCGGGCCCCAACAACATGACCCTCGAAGTCGCTTGCTCGACGGTGCCGATTGATCCGCGCGCCTGGATTGATCCGGCTGTGGTCGAAAAGGTTGGCATTACGCCAGCTGAGCTGAAGACCTTCACCCATCCTGACACCTATTCCGGCGAGGGCGGCGCCGTGAAACAGCCGCGCTATGATCCGGCCAAGCCGCATCAGGCCTACCCCGAGGCGATATACAAGGCGATGATCGCGGCGCCGGATGAGCTGATCCTCAAGTCCACGAAGTTCGAGCCGCCGGTGAAGGTTCCGGTCTAACTGGCTGGGCGAAGCGCCGCGGGATTCCCGTCACGGTCGTAAATGGCCCGCAGGTTGCATTCCGAGTGTCAGGGTCAGCCCCTGAGAACTAGAAGGCCGTAAACCATGGCGAAAGCCGACCCATCGCTGGCCCACGAAGCCCGCAAGCCAACCGATGCCGACCGGTTCGTCGGCCAACGCCTGCGCCAGGGCCGGAGAGAGCTTGGCCTGACGCAGGAAGCGCTGGCCGCGCTGCTCGGCGTGACGTTCCAGCAGATCCAGAAATATGAGGCAGGCCATAGCCGGATGTCGGCCGGGCGGCTTCTCGAGATTGCCCAGGCGCTGGGCCGGCCAGTCGGCTGGTTCTATGAGCCGTTCGAGATTGCGGGCACGGCCGATGGCGCCCGCACGCGCGACCTGCAGGCGCATGACCTGAAACGCGACGCGCGGCGGCTGGTCGAAGAGATCGGCGACATTCCGAGTTTGCAGGCCGCCGTGCGCGTGCTGCAAGCGCTGGCCCTGCATCCGCGCTGAAGCGCGGATCAGGCTTTTCCTTTGCCAAGATTTTTCAGCTCGTAAAGCATCGCAAGTGCCTCGCGCGGCGTGAGGGCGTCGGGATCGAGCGCGTCCAGCGCGGCGAGCACGGCGGCCGATTCGGGTGGCATTTCCATTTCCGGGTCTGCGGGCGCGGCCGCGAAGAGCGGCAGGCTTGCGGCAGCTGACGGACCCGCCTCCAGCTGTTTCAGGATCTGCGCGGCGCGGGCTACGGCGCTGCGCGGCAGGCCGGCAAGGCGGGCGACCTGCACGCCGTAGGAGCGGTCGGCCGGGCCCGGCTGGACTTCGTGCAGGAAGATAAGGTCCTGCTTCCATTCACGCGCCTTGAGGCTGGCATTGGCCGCGCCCGGAAGCTCGGCGGCGAGCGCGGTGAGTTCGTGATAGTGCGTGGCGAAGATGGCGCGGCAGCGGGTCTGCTCATGCAGGTGCTCAACGGCGGCCCAGGCGATGGCGAGGCCGTCCCAGGTGGCGGTGCCTCGCCCGACTTCATCGAGGATGACGAAACTCTCGGCGGTCGCCTGATTCAGGATCGCGGCAGTTTCGACCATCTCGACCATGAAGGTAGACCACCCGCGCGAAAGATCGTCCGAGGCGCCGACGCGGGAGAAGACGCGGTCTGCGAGGCCGAGACGCATCGCAGCGGCCGGCACGAAACAGCCGGCCTGTGCGAGGATGACTGCGAGCGCGGCCTGGCGCAGATAGGTCGATTT
>JBBSAZ010000203.1:0-3528 GCA_038251755.1 Caulobacterales bacterium | reverse complement strand
GGAGCAAATCGGCATCCGGGGTCTTCTCTACAAGCGTGCGCAGGTTCATCATGTCGTTGGTCATCGGTGGTGTCTCCAGTTGTGGGTCGGTGTCGCAACCAAACCCTACCGGAAATCGCCGATGACCACCCGCAAAGTCGCCCGCTCCGCCAGCTCTCCGGACAAGCGCTGCGCGGGCAACTTCGCTAACCGTCAGCTACACCACGCTGCGGGACACGATCATCGCTGGACCGTGAGGTCTTCTGGCTTCCGGGCTGGACGGAGCGTCCGCGCGATGAAGCCATCGAACGGCTGAAGGAACGGCTGGCAGAAGATCGCTGGGTGATTGACGGAACCAGCCCCGGTACGCTTCATTTGCGCCTGCCCCGAACGCATCTCGTGATCTGGCTGCGCCCGCCGCGCTGGACGTCGCTGACCGGCGCCTTTTCCCGCTGGATAACATACTTCGGCCGCACGCGTCCGGAAATGGCAGACAACTGCCCCGAAAAGATCGACGCCGAGTTCCTATCCTACATCTGGACGTTTGAAAAACGCCGAAGTCCGCAAATCGAAACCAACCTTGCGCGCTTCGGCGCGGGTGTTCCGGTGTCGATCTTGCGATCGCGCGCTGACGTGAAACAGCTGCTCAGGCAGCTGCAAGAAGACGCTGCCTAGGCGCCCGCAATCCGCAGATCGGCAACAGGCCCTGCGTCATTCGCCGGCGCCTCGGCCACATTCCACAGTGCACGGAAGGCCGCGCCTGCCAACTGCGCCCGGTCGGTATCGTTGCCCGTGAGAGCCAGCGCGCCATCCTCGAACGCGGCCGACGTCCAGGCCTTCATCGGCTTGCCCGTCCACACCGCCACGCGGCCAAAGTTCACCTGCTCGGCGATTTCGCCCTGCTCCGGCACATTCACCACCCGTACGGTCCGGCGCGCCGTCTCCGCGCCGTAAACTTCCGCGACCGCCGCCAGCACTTCCGTGCCGCTCAGCTTCATGAAAATCGCCTCAAAGCCAACGCCCTGCGCCTCGAATTCCGGCAGCCGCGCCAGCATCTCGCGGGCCACTTTCGTGTCCGGGCTGCGAGCAATCAGCTGTACTTTCAAGGCGTCCGGATGGCCCGCAGTGCTCGCCGCCCGGCCAATCCTGTCGATGACGTCGTGCACCGAAGGAAGGGTCTCTGCGGCGGACGGTTTGTGCGGGGTCATGGTGTCTGCCTCGTATCCTTCGGGCAGCTGAAGCCTTCTGCAGCCGCCATCGGTTCAGAGCAGACCTTCGGCAGAATCCGTAAACAACCTGTTTACGAACCCGGCGCCGCCTCCGCTTCGTCCTCTCCGCCCGGCATCAGCGGCACCATCGCCTGCAGCACCATCTGTTCGAACGCGCCCGGCAGGAACCGGTAGGCCACGAAATTCTCCCGTGATTTCGGGAACTTCAGCGGCAAGGGCGAGGCCGCCACCGGCTCGCGGTCTTCCACATACGGCGCCTCCGTCTGCGCCGCTTCAGCTTCGATCTTCAGGTCTTCAATCAACCGGCTGCCCGCCGCCCCCAGCTGCCGCTCGATGGTCGCGGAAGGCACACTTGCGCGCTTGATGATCTTGCCCGCCTGCCAGGCAATGCGCAGCGTGTTGAGGATCTGCGTATCCTGCGCCTTCGCCAGCGCCCCACTCACCGGCAAGGCGAGATACACCTCATCAAAATGCGTGAACACATAAGGCCGCAGGAAATTGAAATCCGGGTTGTCCTGAATATCGTGGGCTCCGGTGACCAGCGCCAGCGGACGCTCCTTCTCGCCGCGCAGATCGCGCATCATCCGGGCAAACGCAGCGAACTTCTCGGAAGGCTGGCTCCACAGCGCCGAGAGGAACAGCAGCGCATCAATCACGATGGCGAGACCCAGCGGCAGCGCATCCTGCCGGCGCAGCCCCTGTTGACCCTCGACAAGCTCCTTCACATCCGTGCTCGAAAGACCGTCGCTTTCTTCCTCTTCCGTCCGTGTACCGAGCGCTTCGCGGATCGCATCGCGCCGCACGGCCTCCTCCCGCTCCGTCTCGGTCTGCGTCTCCGGCCCATCCACCAGCCCGCGCACCGGCGCTGTCAGCGTGAACCAGAACCGGTCCAGCGCTTCGCGCGTTGCCTGCGCCCCGGCATAGCTGTCCAGTTCCGAAATCGGCAACACCGGCAGCGCTGCCAGGTCTGCGGCCACGCCGTTCAGCTGGCTGGAAATGGTCGTGTTGTAGCATTTGAACTGCGCGCCTGTGCCGGCCTCCACACGGGTCAGCGACGGGTTGGCATACTCGCCCGCCCAAGTGCGCAGATCGCCGATATAGTTCTGCACGCTCTGGCTTGTTGCCAGCGCTTCCAGCGTTGCGCCCGCCTTGTTCGCCGCCCCGGCAGCGCTGCGAAACACCGCTTCACGTTGCGCCGGGGTCACTTCGCTGGCGCCTTTCGCACCGATCTCGCGCACCGTCTCGATCGACGTGCGCACAAGGTCCGCCTCGGTGCGCACGCTCGCAATCTGCGGCGTCAGCGCCATCACCAGCGCGCTGATCTCGCCCGCCCGCGCCGCCAGGTGACGTGTCCTCGGCCCGTCGCCGCCGCTCGACACCTCGCCGCACTGGTTGCCGCCGGTCCGTTCCGCCGCCGACAAGGCGGTGAAGTTCGTGTTCAGCGTCGTCAGCGTCGCCAGCGTCCCCGCGAGCTGGGTATCGGCCACGGTGATTTCCCGGTCAAACACGGTGAGATACCGCTCCGCATCGCCCACCGCCTGCGAGCGCGCCTCCAGCTGCGTCCAGTAGAACGCAAAGCCGAAACTCACCGAGATCAGCAGCGTCACGACATACGTCAGCACCAGCGACATGCGTGGCCAGAAATTCCTCCCGGAACGGAACATCTCGCTGACCGAATAGGCCATGATGATCGTCGTCGCGAAGATGAAAAGGAAGACGCCCACGACGCCAAAGAAGCCGAAGCTGTTGTCGCCGGACTGCAGCACCTGCAGCATGCCTGTGTAGGTACCGATGAATGAAATCGTCACGAACACTGCGAGGCAGAATATCGGGACAGACGCGAAGATAGGCATCGCCTTCGCCGCCGCTGCCATCCGGCCCATCTGCCGCGCCGTCGCGTCAATCGCCGCGCCCGCCTGTGAGGCGGCGCTCGGTCCTCCGCCTGCGGAGGGATCGCGTTCTGTGTCGTTGCGTTGCCAGGGAAACTTCAAGGTGCATCCTCCAGGAGATCACGTAGCAGCACATCCGCGAGCGGCGACAGGACGCCGCCCCCAAGGTCCTTGGCAAACGCGCCGCGGTTCGATCCGGCGCCCAGCGAGATGACATAGGAATAGGCGCGGCCATCCGCAAATTCGATGCCGCCCGCAATCCAGAGATCGGACTCGTTGAACGCCGCCAGCGAGCCGGCCGAAACCGACCCTGTCTTGGCCACATGCACCGCCACATCCTTGCGCGCCGCCGCGCACCAGCTGGACAGCCGCCGCAGCGTGCCATCCTTGGTGTCGCAGATCGGCTGGCTCAGCACGGTCCGCAGGAACTG
>JBBSAZ010000202.1:0-3583 GCA_038251755.1 Caulobacterales bacterium | reverse complement strand
GGTAACCATGGCGCAGCAGGCCGCGTCCAGTTCGAACTGGCTCCAGTAGACCATTGGCGAGAGGGCAAGGCCGACGTCCAGCACTTCGCAGCCGCCGGCGATCAGGCCGAGGGAGAGGGCGTTCTTGATCGGCTGGCTGATCGAGCGGAAATCATGGCCGGTGACCACCGTGGGCTTGACGCCAAGCTCGTGGAACAGCGTCGCCATGCCGAGGCCGAGCGCCTGGACGCCGGTAAGGTTCAGCTCCGGCGCCTTTTCGTGGCCGATGCCGTTGAACCACCAGCGGGCGTCATATTCGCGGAAACCGGTGGGCTTCACCAGCGGCAGGATCTCGAATTCGAGGGTGTTGGGGGCAATATCGGTGCGCGGCTTCGGCAGCATGTGTCTCTCCGTGAAACGGGTTCGGCGCGCTCCCGGGCGGGGCGCTGAATGTTGCAACATCTCTTGCAGTTTTCGCGCCACAGGCGAAAGGGGCGGCTGGCTGCGGACCTCACGAAAAGTTCAGAAATATATTATTGCTGATCGTATATAGAATCCTAAATGAGTGAACGGAGGCTCTCCGGTGCGTCGTTCTCCTGCGCGCCGGGGCAGTCCTCCCGAACCCCAGAGGAGACTTCAGAATGAACATTCGCATCGCGCTCATTGCGCTCGGGGCGGCCTCGACCGGCCTCGCCCTGCCCGCCGCTGCCCAGGAATGGTACGCGGGCGGATCCATCGGCTACGTGTTGCAGAACGACAGCTCCAACAGCGGCCAGACCGGCGCCTTCACCACCGGCAACGGCGCCCCGGTCATCCCGTTCGGGACCGCCATTGCCGCCGGCACGCCGTATGGCTGGGAAACCGAATTCGACAGCGGCTACGCGCTCTCCGGTGAATTCGGCGCGCGCTATGCCAACGGTTTCCGCTCCGGCGTGGAACTCGTCTACAGCAAGGCTGATGTCGATACCCATTCCGGCGTCAACGTCGCCGGCACGGTGATCGACGGTGTTGATGCCGCCGTGTTGACGGGCTCAGCCACGCAGCTCGGCGCGACGGTCGGCCAGGTCGTGGCAACGCCGGACGGCGATGAAATCGAATCGACCAGCCTGTTTGCAAACCTCTACTACGACTTCAACCGCCAAGGCCTGATCAGCCCGTACGTTGGCGCAGGCCTCGGCTATTCCGACGTGTCGGTGTCCTATCGGCCGTCCAGTGTCAGCATCATCGACGACAGTGAGAGCAAGTTTGCTTACCAGCTGAAGGCTGGCGCAACCTGGTCCGTCAGTGAGCGGATCGATCTCTATGGCGAGGCGGCCTACCGCGCAACCGAAGACGTTGAACTTCAGAACCAGCTGTTCCCGGGCACGCTGAATATCGAGAATACCCAGACCGTCCTGAGCGTCGGCGCACGTTACAAGTTCGGATCGTAACAGTGGGCGTCAGCTTCCTGCGTTGGCGCGCAGGAAGCTGACAATCCAGCTGGCGAGGAGCCGGCGGTCGCAGTTGCCTTCGAGAGAAGCGACAGCGGCGCCGGCTTTTCCGTCTCCCAGCGCCGCGCGCCGGGCGTTGTACAGGGCGGCCGCATAGTCCGGCTCGAATTCCGGATGGCACTGGAAGCTGATGGCCGGAAAGTCCCGGTAATCAAGGCCCGCGAAGGGCGTGAAGCCGGACCGCGCGATGACAGCCGCCGAAGGCGGACACACTACCACCTGATCCTGATGGCTGACCGCAACGCTGAGTGACGCCGGGCACGGCTCGCCGCTCCAGTCCGGGCACTGAACAATCTCGTAGGTGTGGCGGCCAACGCCCCAGCCCTTCTCGGATTTGACGACCTTGCCGCCGAGCGCTTCGCCCATGATCTGGTGGCCGAAGCAGATGCCGACCTGCGGCGTGCGGGCGGCCGCGGCGCTGCGAACGAAGTCCATCAGCGGCGCAATCCAGGGCTCGGGATCGTACACGCCGGCGGGCGAGCCGGTGTAGAGCACGGCATCGAGCGTGGCAGGATCCGGCAATTCTTCGCCCTTCACGATGGAGACCGTGTCGCACAGGATGGCGCCGTCGGCCTGCGCGACCATGCGGCGGAACATGTCCGGATAGTCGGGGAACCGGTCCCGGATTGCGGCGGGCACCTGCCCCGTCTCGATGATCGTGAGCCTCACGCGCCCCTACTCCGCCGGAACATCTTCGGCTTCGATCCGCCCGGGCTGGACCAGGAAGCCGCCGGACTGGCGCGCCCAGAGATCGGCATAGAGGCCGCCGGTCGCGACGAGTTCGTCATGCGTGCCCTGCTCAATGATGCGGCCTGCATCCAGCACCACGAGCCGGTCCATCGCGGCGATGGTGGAGAGGCGGTGCGCAATGGCGATCACGGTCTTGCCTTCCATCAGTTCGAAGAGGTGTTCCTGAATCGCGGCCTCGACTTCTGAGTCGAGCGCAGAGGTCGCCTCGTCGAGGATCAGGATCGGCGCGTCCTTCAGGAAGATGCGCGCGATGGCGATGCGCTGGCGCTGGCCGCCGGAGAGTTTCACGCCGCGCTCGCCGACATGCGCGTCGAGACCGCGGCGGCCTTTGGCATCTTCGAGCACTTCCACGAAATCGCTGGCAGCGGCCTTGCCGATCGCGGTGCGGATCTCGTCATCAGTGGCGCCGGGCCGGCCATAGGCAATGTTCTCGCGGATGGAGCGGTGCAGCAGGGACGTATCCTGCGTCACCACGCCGATCTGTGCCCGGAGGGATTCCTGAGTGACTTGTCCAATGTCCTGCCCGTCCACGAGGATACGGCCGCTTTCGGCGTCGTAGAAGCGCAGCAGCAGGTTGGTCAGCGTCGTCTTGCCGGCGCCGGAGCGGCCGACGAGGCCGATCTTCTCACCAGGGCGGATGGCCAATGACAGGCCCTCGATGACGCCCGCGCCCTTGCCATAGTGAAAAGCCACGTTCTCGAAGCGAACATCGCCCTTGATGCGCGGCAAGGCCGCGGCGCGCGGCGCATCGACCACGGCCACCGGCTTGTCCAGCATCGCCATGCCGTCATAGACGACGCCGATATTCTCGAAGAGACCGGCCACCTCCCACATGATCCATTGCGACATCGCTTTCATGCGCAGCGCAAGGCCCACGGCGACCGCCACGGCGCCCGCGCCGACGAGATTGCCGGTCCAGAGCAGGATGCCGGAGGCAGCGATCAGGAAAACGAGCAGCGAATTGTTGAGATAGACGATCACGTTGAAGCCGGTGACGAGGCGCATCTGCCCGTGCACGGTGTCGAGAAAGCCGGACATCGAGTCCCGCGCATAGGTTTCTTCGCGGCCCGAATGGGCGAAGAGTTTCACAGTCTGGATGTTCGTGTACGAATCAACGATCCGGCCGGTCATGATCGAACGGGCATCGGCCTGTGTTTCGGCAATCTTGCCGAGACGGGGCACGAAATACCAGAGCAGGCAGGCATAAACCGCGAGCCAGAGAACGAGTGGGGCCGCGAGGCGCCAGTCGGCGGAACCGATCAGCGCCAGCGCCGAGAAGAAATAGACGAGCACGAAGACGAAAACGTCGAGGATCTTCATCACCACTTCGCGCACCGACAGCGCCGTCTGCATCACCTTGGTCG
>JBBSAZ010000201.1:0-3587 GCA_038251755.1 Caulobacterales bacterium | reverse complement strand
CTTCACGTTATAATCGATGACGCGCTTGACGGGCACGAGAACCTTCATGCGGGCGCTCCCAGGCTGGTTTATGATTGTGGAACTAGAAAGTGCGCCGTCCCTACCGTCGCGGCGCCCCGCGCGCAAGAGTTGACGCTTACGTCAGGGTCAATTTGGCGCGCTCCTGGAAAGGTCAATCCAACCTCCCCTTTCCTGCGAAGCGGGCGAGGGGTTGAGCGGTGGCGCCTCATATGCCTCTCATCCTCTCTCGTTCCGTCTGCTTTTCTCGTCGTTTCCGTCTCGGACAGTCTCGTTTTTTCTCAGTTTTTCTCATTCATTCTCACTTGTTCTCGCTTTTTCTGGCGGGGGAACGGCGCGGACCTTGTATTTTCTGACGTTTCGGTCGCGCGGCTGTGGTTTGAGAGATAAAAAAAGGCGTGAGGGCGTGAATTGAAGGGTCTGTCGCTCGCGGCTTGTTCCGGGGGCGGAGGGTCGGGGATCATGCGCTGAGTACACGCCCGGTGCGGAGGGGCGGGCGTATGTTTCGGCACGTATTTTATACCGCGTTGATTTTGCTCGTGCGAGTCGCGCGCGAATGTAGGCGTAAGCCTGTGCCTCAAGCCCCTCACCTCCCACCGCCTCCGGCGGCGGGCCCCTCCTCTCCCGCAATGCGGGAGAGGGGTTGAGTTGCGTTCGTGGCGGCGAGTTGAAAACCCCTCTCCCATGAAATGGGAGAGGAGGGACCCATCGCGAAGCGGTGGGAGGTGAGGGTCTTGAACTCGGTGGCCCTATTCCGGCGATTCCCCATTCTCGCCCAGCACGATCCCCGCGAGATACAGAGACCCGCAGATCAGCACCCGGTCGGCGCCGCTCGCGGCGGCCGCGCGCATCGCGCTCGCCAGTCCATCGCAGGCCGCTGCCTCCAGCCCTGCCGTGTGCGCGGCGTCCACCAGTTGCAACGGGTCTGCACCGATATGGCCGGCCGCGTTCGGCATCGTGAACACGGGCGGCTTCAGGTAGCGGAACGGCATGAAGAAGCCGACCGAATCCTTGCTCGCCAGCATCGCGGTGACCAGCGCCGTCTTGCCGCCGAGCGATTGCAGGTGCCGCGCGATTGCGCGCGCCGCATGCGGATTGTGGCCGCCGTCGAGCCAGACGTCGCAGCCCTCCGCCATCGCCGTGACCGGCCCCGGCTTCAGCCGCTGCATTCGCCCTGGCCACACGGCTGCGCGCGCGCCGCGAAAGATCGCGTCCTGCGGTACACGGACGGAATTGCCGAACAGCTGCATCGCCATCGCCGCCAGCGCGGCATTCGCACGCTGATGTTCGCCGATCAGCGCCAGGTCTTCGGGCATGGCATCCACAAAGTGCGTCTTCAGCCGGTAAAGCGGCGCGCCTTCGGCTGCCGCCTTCTTGGAAATCACATCATCACAGACCTTGCGCTGGATCGCCGACAGGACCGGCCGGCCCTTCTTGATGATGCCGGCCTTCTCGCCGGCAATCGAGCGCAGGTCCGAGCCGAGGAAGGCCTTGTGGTCAAAGTCCACCGGCGTGATGACGGAAAGTGCCGGCGCCTCGATCACGTTGGTGGCATCAAACCGCCCGCCGAGGCCGACCTCGAGAATGAGCAAGTCGGCCGGCACTTCGGAGAAGGCGAGAATCGCCGCCGCCGTGGTGGCCTCGAAATGGGTGATCTGGCCGGCGCCGATCGCATCAAATGTCCGGTCCAGCCAGCCGATCAGCCGCGCATCATCGACCAGATCGCCCGCCAGCCGGATGCGTTCATTGAAGCGCACCAGATGCGGCGAGGTAAAGACGTGTACGGACAGACCGGCTTCTTCGGCCATCGCGCGCATGAAGGCGCAGGTGGACCCCTTCCCGTTGGTGCCCGCCACATGGATCACCGGCGGCAGCCTGTCCTGCGGACGGCCCAACGCGTCGAGCGCCGCAAGCACACGCCCGAGTGAAAGCTCGATAACATCAGGATAGAGACCCTCGAACCGCTTCAGCGAGGCGTCGAGCGCCGGGCTGTTACCAGTCAATCAGCGGCGCCCTTTGGCTGGGGCAGCTTGTCGGCATGCGTTTTCGGAGGCGTCAGCATCACATTGGACCGGTCGTCCCGGCGGCGCGACAGAGGCAACAGGTGCGACAGTACGCGCGAGATCGTCGCCTTCAGTTTCCTGCGGTCACAGACGATATCGACCTGGCCCTTCTCGCGCAGGAATTCCGAACGCTGGAAGCCTTTCGGCAGGCTCTCGCGGATCGTCTGCTCAATCACGCGCGGGCCGGAGAAGGCAATCATCGCGCCGGGCTCGGCAATGTGCACATCGCCCAGCATCGCATAGGAGGCCGACACGCCGCCCGAGGTCGGGTCCGTCAGCACCACCACATAGGGCAGTTTTGCATCCGCAAGATCGTTGATCGCCAGCGTCGTGCGCGGCATCTGCATCAGGCTCAGCGTGCCCTCCTGCATGCGTGCACCGCCGGACGCCGTGCAGACCACGAAGGACGATTTGCGCGCCAGTGCCAGTTGCGCCGCCGTGATGAAAGCCTCGCCCGCCGCCATGCCGAGCGAGCCGCCCATGAAATCGAAATCCTGCACCAGTACGACCGCCGGCACGCCGCCGATCTTGCCATAGGCCGCGACCATGCAGTCTTCCTGCAGCAGCGGCGCCCCGCCCTCTTCGGTCTCCTTCAGGTCGCGCGCGGCGACCTTCGCCTTCGCCGCCTTGAGGCGGGCGGGATACGGCTTGTCGTCCTTGAATTTCAGCGGATCGAGCGGCACGGGCGGCAGCGATATGGGCTCCCAGCGCTCATCGTCGAACAGGAGACGGAACCTTGTGCGCGGCGAGATGCGCAGATGCGCGCCTGCGGGCGTCACATTCCAGGTCGCCTCCAGGTCGCTCTTGTAGATCAGCTCTCCGGAGATCGGACATTTGACCCAAAGGTCGTCCGGCGTCTCCTTCTTGAGCATCATTGTCTTGAGGCCAGGCGGCGTGACCTTGTTGATCCAGTTCATAAGTCAGGAACTCCCGAAAAAGCGGCAGAGTCAGGCTTTGCGGACAGAATCGATGGCAACCCGCAGTTCACGCGCCAGTGCGCCCATCGCGGGTGCCGCAGCCTCGAACCGGCCAGTTGCATGTGCATCGCCCGCCTTTTCCACAAAAGCCGAACCAACGACCACCCCGTCTGCGATTTTAGCCATTTCCGCAGCCTGTGCACCACTTTTTACACCGAAACCGACACAAACCGGCAATCCCGACACTCTTTTAACCATCGCGACCTGCCCTGCAATCGCTGCAGGATCCGCGCTTCCGGCCCCGGTCACGCCCGTTACGGCGACGAAATAAATAAAACCCGAAGCCCCCTCGGAGACCTTCGCGGCGCGGTGCTCGTCCGTCGTCGGGGTTGCAAGACGGATCACCGAAAGCCCGTATTGCGCGTAAATCGCGCGCAGCGGGGCATCCTCCTCCGGCGGTAGATCGACGATGATCGAGCCGTCGATCCCGGCTTTGGCCGCAGCTCCGGCAAACGTCTCGTAGCCCATCGAATGGACCGGATTGGCATAGCCCATCAGGATCAGCGGCGTTGTCTGGTCGTCCTTGCGG
>JBBSAZ010000200.1:0-3623 GCA_038251755.1 Caulobacterales bacterium | reverse complement strand
CGGCCATCACGTTGCGGATCGAGGCGGGGGAGAGCTGGATGCCGCATTTCGACAGGGTGCGCGAGCCGACCGGCTCACCGGTGGCCAGATAGCCCTCGACGATCTCCCGGAATATGTCGCGGGAGCGCTGGTCAAGGCGCTGCATCAGGGAATTGGTCTCGAAACGCTCCGCCATGCTTCTGGAGTAAGGAGCGGAGCGTCCGGGTTCAATAGGCCAGCCGCTGCGCAGGCGTTCAAATCAGCTGAGGCCTTCGATCTGGCCTGCCGCGTTCAGGTGCATGATTTCGGCGGCTGGGTGGCGGGGCAGGCCGGGCATCGTCATGATGTCCCCGCAGATGGCCGCGACGAAGCCGGCCCCGGCCGAGAGGCGCACTTCGCGCAGGCCCACGACATGGCCTTCCGGCGCCCCCAGGAGAGAGGGGTCAGTCGAGAAGCTATATTGGGTCTTGGCCATGCAGACGGGAAGACTTCCGAACCCGGCGGCTTCCCAGGCCTTGAGCTGAGCGAGCACCCCGCGTGTCGCGTCCACCCGCTTGGCGCGGTAGATGCGGCGGGCGACGGTCTCGATCTTTTCGAACAGGGGCATGTCGTCCGGGTAAAGAAGTTTGAACGGCTCGGCCCGGCGCGCCGTGATTGCGGTGACGGCGCGGGCGAGCGCCTCGGCGCCGCGTCCCCCTTCGGCCCAGTGGGTGCAGAGCGCGACCGGCACGCCAAGTTTCGCGCAATAGGCCTCGATGGCAGTGATCTCGGCGGAGGTGTCGGTCGTGAAGCGGTTGATGGCGACCACGACCGGCAGGCCGAAGAGGCGGAGGTTCTCGATATGCCGGCCAAGGTTGGCGAGCCCGGATTCGAGCGCGCTGTAGCTGACCATCGCCAGGTCATCCTTGGCGAGTCCGCCGTGCATCTTCAGGGCACGGACGGTGGCCACGAGGACGGCGGCGTCCGGCACGAGGTTCGCCTGCCGGCATTTGATGTTGAGGAATTTCTCGGCGCCAAGGTCGGCGCCAAATCCCGCTTCGGTGACCACATAGTCGGCCATGTGCAGGGCGGCGCGGGTTGCGATGACCGAGTTGCAGCCATGCGCGATATTGGCGAACGGGCCGCCATGGATAAAGGCCGGGTTGTTCTCGAGGGTCTGGACGAGGTTTGGTTGCATCGCGTCCTTCAGCAGCACCATCATCGCGCCGACGGCCTTGATGTCGGCGGCGGTGACGGCGGCGCGCTCGCGCGTATAGCCGACGATGACGCGCGAGAGGCGCGCCTCGAGATCGGCGGCATCCTTTGCGAGGCAGAGGATGGCCATCACTTCGGAGGCGACCGTGATGTCGAACCCGGTTTCGGAGGGAGAGCCATTGCCAGGGCCGCCGAGGCCGGAGACGACATTCCTCAGACTACGGTCATTCATGTCCATCACCCGCCGCCAGGTGACGCGGACGGGGTCGATGCGCGGTTCGTGGTTCCAGTGGATGTGGTTGTCGACCATCGCGGCGAGCAGGTTATGCGCCGAGGTGATGGCGTGGAAGTCGCCGGTGAAGTGGAGGTTGATCTCGTCCATCGGCACGACCTGGGAGAGGCCGCCGCCGGTGGCGCCGCCCTTCATGCCGAAGCAGGGGCCGAGCGAGGGCTCGCGCAGGCAGAGCATCGTCTTCTCGCCGATCCGGGCCAGCGCGTCGGCGAGGCCGACGGAGGTCGTCGTCTTGCCTTCGCCGGCGGCCGTCGGGTTAATCGCGGTCACGAGGATCAGCTTGCCGAGGTTCTGGGGCCGCAGGTCCTTGATGTAGCGGGCCGAGACTTTCGCCTTGTCGTGGCCGTAAGGGATTATGTCCCCGGCGGGAATGCCGAGGCGCGCCGCCACCTCGCTGATGGGGCGTTTCTTTGCCGCTCGCGCAATCTCGATGTCACTTGCCATAAACCGCTCAAACTCCCTCGCCGCGTCCCTTTGCGGTGGACACGCCGCACAAAACCCGCAAATCAGGCCGCAACCTATAAGGATTCAGCGTCATGCCCAGCCTCTTGCGTCCGTCCGGCCGCGCTTTCGACGAATTGCGCGCCATTTCCCTCGAAACCGGGGTGACCCGCTATGCCGAGGGCTCCTGCCTCGCGAAGTTCGGCCACACCCACGTGCTGTGCACGGCCAGCTGGGAAAAGGGTGTGCCCGGCTGGATGAAAGGCAAGGGGGCCGGCTGGGTGACCGGCGAGTACGGCATGCTGCCGCGCGCGACCCATACGCGGGGCCGCCGGGAAGCTGCGCAGGGTAAACAGTCCGGACGTACGCAGGAAATCCAGCGCCTGATCGGGCGCTCGATGCGCTCGGTCATTGATCTTGCGGCGCTCGGCGAAAACACCATCACCATCGACTGCGATGTGGTGCAGGCCGATGGCGGCACGCGGACCGCCTCGATCACCGGCGGCTACGTTGCCCTCGCGCTCGCGTGCAAGTATCTGCAGACGGAAGGCGTCATCAAGGCGAGCCCCGTCCTGAAACAGGCGGCGGCGATCTCGGTCGGGCTTTTCCAGAACCACCCGGTTCTCGACGTCGATTATCCGGAAGATTCCGGCGGCGAGGCGGACATGAACGTCGTGATGAGTTCGGATGGCGGCTTTATCGAAGTGCAGGGCACGGGCGAGTCGCGCCCGATGACGCGGCCGGAACTCGACGCGATGATGGTGCTGGCGGAGAAGGGCTGCAACGAACTGTTCGCGGCGCAGCGCGCGGCGATCGGCTAGATTATTCTACTGTAGGCTTGGGGGTGCTCCAGGTCACTTCGCGGCCATAGAGCGGTACGGTCGAGAGGCTCATCTTGGCTGAGCCATCAACAATGGTGCGGCTGAACGAGACGTACATCAGGCTGTCGCTGCTGGGATCATAGATGCGTCGCACGGCGAGTTGCTTGAACAAGAGGCTCTGGCTCTGGTCGAAGACTTCCTCGCCGGACTTGTCGATGTCGATCTTGCCGACTGTGATCGGGCCGGACTGAAGACAGGAGATCGAGGAGTTCGACGGGTTCTCGAACCAGTTGCCCTTGCCGAGCCGGTCCCAAACGCCGCGGTCGAAATGCGCCAGATGGCAGACGACGCCTGCGACCTTCGGATCCCGCAGCTGCATGATCTTGATCTCGTTGCCGGTCCAGTCATTCTTGAATTCGCCGACTTCATTGCCGCCGCCGCCGCAGGTCGCAAGCAGGCAGGCGAAAGCGAGCGCGGAAACGGCGGCCAGAAGCTTCATCGCCTCTCAACGCCCATTCGCACCGCCGGTTCCCGCAGCGTGGAAGATTTTTTCGGCTGCCGCGCCGCTACCGGCTCAGCCCACAGATCGAAGCGGCGCCAGGCTGTCCCAGTGAACGATACCGTGCGCCGCATCGGCGCAGAAGCCGGCGAGGTGTTTCAGGAGTTCCACCCGGTCGCAGGCGGGGACAGGGCCCAGTGACCGCATCTGGCGGTCCAGCAGGCGGTAGAGTACCGCGCGGTCGAGGGGGGCCGCGAGATAGGATTCGAAGAGGTCGCCCAATGCGGCCTCAACAGCAAGATCGCCTTCAGCCGGGCCACCAAGGGCCGCTGACGCGAAGAGCCGCAAGCGCGGCAGTTCTTCGTTGATGATATGTATCCAGTTCATGTGGCGCGGG
>JBBSAZ010000199.1:0-3627 GCA_038251755.1 Caulobacterales bacterium | reverse complement strand
GGCGCTGGAACTTGGACGGGTCCTGCAGGAACTCGACGATTTCCTGCAGCTCTTCTTTCGCTTCATCGACGCCGGCGACATCGTCAAAGGTGACGCGGCCATGCTTCTCGGTGAGGAGGCGGGCGCGGGATTTGCCGAAGCTCATGGCGCCGCGCGTGCCGCCGCCTTGCATCTGGCGCATCATGAAGAAGACGAAGGCCACGATCAGCACGATCGGCAGCAGCGAGAGCAGCACCGAGGCGACGTTGTTGCGGCCGACATCGGCTTCGACGTTGAAGGGCACGTTATTGTCGCGAAGGATGGTCTCGGTCGTCATGTCGAGCTGGCGGATTTCACTGATCAGCTTCTGGCCGTCGGTCGTGGTGACCATCAGCTTGGTGTCGCCGAGCGTAGCGTCTGCGAGCTTGCCCTGCTCCGCCATCGTATAGATTTCAGAGAGGCGGACGGACTTGGCGCGGGCGACTTCGGGGTTGCCCCCCATCATCACGGCCATTCCGATCACCAGAAGGGCGAGGGCGCCCCAGACGGCAAGATTACGAACATTCATGGCAGGTCTCGCACAATGGAAACGGTGTTGGCTTTGAAGATAGGCGCCAACCCCTGCAAAAACGACTCCTTTCCTGCGCCTGCGACGAAATCTTGCGCAGAATTGATAAAAAGGCGCCGGAAAGCGTTAATCCGGGCGCTCAGAACCTCCGGCGCGAGCGGTTTCTGGCGGGTAGCGGCCTCTGGCGCGAGCTTCAGTCCGGCGCGGGAAGGCCGGAGGCGGACGCCGCCGAGCGTCGCGCCGCGAAAACTGGGCGCGTCGAGGCTGCGGGCGGCGAGGTGCAGGAGCGCTTCGGTCCGGGGCGGGGTTTCCCGTCCGGCGGCACATTGCAGCAGGAGGCCAAGCCCGCGCGCCGCGCGCTCGCGCGGGAGGTCTGCGAGCCGGGCGATGATCGTGCCGTCGGCGCCGATGTGGACATGGCGCCCGAGCCAGTTGGCGAGGAGGGCGTCTTCAAGGCGGCGAAGCTGCTCAAAGACTTGCTGGCAAGCGAGTGTCCGGCCGCGCAAATTGCCATCTCCGGCCAGAAGGGCGCGGACCCGGACGCGTTCGAAAGCCAGGTTGGTGTTGGAGGGGTCATCGACCCAGCCGCTCCCCTGCCCTTCGAGCCAGCCGCGCAGGTCCTCGCGTGTCTCGCCCAGCAGCGGACGGGCAATCCAGACGCCGGCCCCCTCCGGCCAGACCGGGGAGATCGACAGGGCGCGCATGCCGGCAAGGCCGTACCAGCCGGAGCCCTGGCGGGCGCGCATCAGGACGGTTTCGGCCTGGTCGCTGGCCGTGTGGCCGGTCAGGAGGAGTTGTCCGCCTGCGGACTTCAACGCGGTGGCCAGCAGGGCATGGCGGGCACGGCGCGCGGCGGACTGGCGGGCCACCGGGGCGTTCCAGACGAGCGTCTGATGGGCGAGGCCGATTTCACCCGCAAGGCGGGCCACCTGGGCGGCCTCGGCGGCGGCGTCCGCACGCAGACGGTGATCGACCGTCAGGACAAGGAGCTTTGCGCCGCGCGGGCGGGCCCATTCATGAGCGAGATGCAGGAGCGCGAGGGAGTCGCTGCCGCCGGAGACGGCGAGGCCGATGGGGGCCTCGCGCAGGTCTTCCGGCACGGCGCCCAGCGCCGCTTCAAACCGGGCGGTCAGGTCTAGTTCGCGCACCCGGACCGGGTCCGCTCGACGGCGGCGAGGTCGCGCACGACTTTCGAGGCATTCGGGTAGCGCTTCGGCAGCGTGTCGAGCGCGGTGCAGGCCTTGGGGCTTTCCCCGAGGAAGCGCATGGCGCGGGCGAGGCGGACGAGGGCGTCCGGCGCACGCACGTCATCCGGATAGGACCGGATCATGGTGGTGTAGGCGGCGCCGCTTTCGGCATAGGCCTGCTGCTGGTGCAGCGCTTCGCCGAGCCAAAAATGGGCTTCCCCGGCCTGCGGATCCTTGCCGAACTGGTCGATGAAGGTCTGGAAGGCCTCTTCGGCGCCGGCATAGTCCAGACGGATCAGGCGGGCCTTGGCTTCGGCGAAGAGGGCGCCGGACTCGCCGGGCAGCTGGCTGGCGGACAGGGTGCCGAGCGAGCCTTCGGGCAGGCCGCTGCTGCCCGGGGTGAGCTGGGACGGGCCCGAGCTGTCGACGCCGCGGCCGTTCGAGACGGGGGCAGTCATGGCATAGGCCTGACCCGCCGGATCAACCTCGGAATATGTCTCGGCGACGGGTTCGGGCTCTATGCCGAGGATGACCTACATGCCGGCGATGGCACGGGCCTGACGCTCGAGCGTCTGGCGCATCGCCTGGGCCTCGCGGGCGAGGGTTTCGTTATCGGTGAGGAGTTCTTCGTTGGCTTCGGTCGCGCGGCCGAGCTGGAATTCGAGCGACTCGACACGGCCGCTGAGCGTGCTGATCTGGTCCTGCTGGCGGTTGACCTGCACGAGCAGGTCGGCCGCACTCTGGCGCGCCTGATCGACCTGGACCGAGAGATCGCCGGTTGTCACGCCCTTGGTGATCGGGGCGCCGCGATTGGGCAGCGTCACGGTTTGCGACGTGGCGGGCACGACGAGGAGGCCGGCAACGGCAAGACTTGTCAGGGCAGCTTTCAACATGGCGGGAATCCTACGTCGATACGCAAACAGGCAGGGAGCAGGGCAGTAAAAGGAACAGCCGGGGCCAAATTATGGCGCCCGGCTGTTTTGGACCATCTGCTTTCGCAGTTATGGGGAATTTAGCTGGTCGCGACGTTTTTCCGAAAACCGGTGTCCACTTTTCGGAACGTCGCTCTTAGCTGGTGGCGCCCGAGACGATCTGCGTCCAGCCGTTGCGGTTCAGAGCCCAGGACTGATCGTCCGAGCCGGCCACGACCGGGCGCTCTTTGCCGTAGGACACGGTGTCGACGCGCGAAGCGGCCACGCCGAGGCTGACGAGGTACTCTTTCACCGCGTTGGCGCGGCGCTCGCCGAGGGCGAGGTTGTATTCACGGGTGCCGCGCTCGTCGGCGTTGCCGGCGATCAGGACGCGCACGTTCGGATAGGAGGCGAGCCAGGCAGCCTGACGCTTCAGGATGTCCTGGTCTTCGGTGTCGAGGCGGTACTGGTCGAGGTCAAAATAGACGCGCTCGCCCACGTTGACGCGGAAATCTTCGAGCGAGCCGGCGGCGATGGACGATTCGACGACCGGATCGGTTTTCACAATTTCGGTCTTTTCTTCGACCGGCGTCGTGTTTTCGACGACCGGGGTGGTTTCCACAGGCTTCGGTTTCGAGGCGCAGGCGCCCGTGGCCAGAAGCGCGGCGGCAGCAGTAACTTTCAGAAAGGTTTGCATGTGTCGGGGCTCCCAAGGAATGGACGATGCGGTGTCTTGTTAGGAGAAAGAAATTTCCGACCCCTGAACAATCCAACGATACTTGCATAATCCGGCTGAATTGGGACGACAATCGCACGCCGCACCAAATCCAGCAGAATCATGGTTCCAACGCGGGTTAGCAGGCTGCACGGAGGCAGCCTGCTTAATTCGCGGTAATGTGTTGCTATTGCAGCAGGGGCGACCAGGCCGGGTCAGAGGCATCAGTCTGGGTGACCAGTCTGCGTTCATTGCGGCCGGACAGGT
>JBBSAZ010000198.1:0-3639 GCA_038251755.1 Caulobacterales bacterium | reverse complement strand
GGTGACAAACCCCTTGGGTCTCACAAATTCCCGCACCTTGCCGTTCGGTCCGGTCTGCGCGATTACCGAATACTCGGCAGCCAGGGACGCCTGCAGGAAGACGCCGTCGGCAAGTTCCCGCCCATGCACCAGCGCTGCTTCTGTCCGCTTCTCCTTGACATGCGAGGTGCCGCCCGTCAGCGGCACGTCCACAAACTGGCCGTTGCTCAGCGAGGCCAGCGATGTCGCTGTGTCGAGCGTGTTGACTGCACCTTCCAGCGCCATCTGCCAGTCGCCGCCATCATCGACCCAAGCGAATTCACCGCGCAGGATGGACTCGCCGCTGTCGCGATCGACCGTCACCACCGCACCCGTCTGCGGCGCACTTGCGCCAGTCGGCAGTTCCGTCGTTTTGGCGACAGGCTCGCTCCACGCGTTGCTACGCAAGCCGATCAGCTTCAGGCGGCCACCGCCAAACGCAAACTCATGATCGCCGCTCAGCTTCGCGCTGCCGCTTTCGTTGGCGTAGTCGAACAGCCGTTGCCGACCTGTCGACAGCTGGCCGGTCCGGAATGAATCCTCGCTGCGCCGGTCCTTGTTGGCGCCCAGCGCCACGCTCACGTTGGAAATATCGCCCGACAGCGTCTCGTGCGTCAGCGTGCCCGACAGATCCTTACGACGGCCGATCCACCGTTCCGTTTCGCTGCGAAACTCAAGTGCCTGTCCTGCACCATCGTAAAGCGTCTCCGGTCCCTCCGAACGCCCCGCAAATCCATAGGACGACAGGCCGAGACCATATTGCCAGTCACCCGCCGCGCCGGAAATCAGCACGCGGCCACGCTCAAGTTGCACCGGCGCGCCTTCGTCCGCTTCCGGGCTCCATTCCCAGCGCCCTGAGACCGGGACGGGTCGCGTCACCACGTTCACCACCTGACCGGAAAGACCGGGCAGGTTGAGCTGCGTCGCGTCCAGAACCTCGATCCGCACCACCTGATCGGTCCCGATCCGGCTCAGCGTTTCCCGCGCGCTGGTTGATTTCGCGCTGATGCGACGCCGGTCGATCAGCACATTGGCGCCGCCCGATCCCATGCCCCGCCGGCCGTCGCCTTCCTTGATCGCAAATCCCGGCGTCTGAGCCACCATGTCCAGCGCCGACTGGGGAGCGAACGCCACGAAGTAGTCCGGAGCGAAGACCCGCAGGGCAGTGGCATCCACCGCCGCATCGTCCGCGCTCGCAATACCCGACGCCAAAGGGCTCAGCCCCGCGAGCAGGCTGAGCGCGCCGAGGTGCAGCGCGTATCGAGTACGCGCCTGCGAGTGTGTTTTTGCTGTCATCCGGCAGACATCTCCGCTTACCAAGGCGGCCATGTGGCAATGTTACGGCCCTGTAAGGCGCTTTGGCTGACAGCCCAACACTGTGGCAATGACGATACGGTTACCCGACTCCGGCGGCACACCCATTAACCGGAGCCGGGCAGGCCGGTTTACCTGCAGATTCAGCGATTTTGTCGCGACGCTGACGTCACCGCTCCTCACGCTATAGTCACCGCCATGGATGACCTGCCCGAATCGACGCCGGAACAGCCCGGTTCCAACTCGCCGGAGATGTCTGTCTCCGAGCTCGCCAATGCGCTCAAACAGACGGTCGAGGAGAACTACGCCTTCGTCCGCGTGCGCGGGGAGCTGGGCAGGGTGATCCTCGCCAAGTCCGGCCACATGTATTTCGACATCAAGGACGAAGGCGCGACGCTCAACACCATCATGTGGAAGGGCAATGCCAGCCGCTTGCCGTTCAAGCCGGAAGAGGGCCTCGAAGTCGTCGCCGAGGGCCGCCTGTCCACCTATCCCGGCCGCTCCAACTACCAGCTGATCGCGGACAAGATGCGTCCCGCCGGCGTCGGCGCCCTGATGCAGCTGCTGGAGGAGCGCAAGAAGAAGCTCGCCGCCGAAGGTCTCTTCGCGCCCGAGCGCAAGAAGCCGATCCCGTTCCTCCCCGCCGTCATCGGCGTCGTCACCAGCTCCACTGGCGCCGTCATCCGCGACATCCTCCATCGCGTCCGCGATCGCTTCCCCGTCCACGTCATCATCTGGCCCGCGCTCGTGCAGGGCGAGAAGGCCGCTGCCGAAGTCGAGGCGGGCATTCGCGGCTTCAACGCCATGAAGCCCGGCGGCCCCAGTCCGCGCCCGGACTTGATCATTGTCGCGCGTGGCGGCGGCTCCATCGAAGACCTCTGGCCCTTCAACGAAGAGCGCGTCGTCCGCGCGGCTGCGGAAAGCGTCATTCCGCTGATCTCCGCTGTCGGCCACGAGACCGACACCACGCTGATCGACTACGCGTCCGACAAGCGTGCGCCCACGCCCACCGCCGCCGCTGAACTGGCGCTGCCCGTCCGCACCGAACTCATGGCGCAGGTCGAAACCCTCGGCGGCCGCCTCACCCGCCGCCTCCTCGGCACGCTAGAAAAGCGCAAACTCGAACTCCGTTCAGCGACCGGGCGACTGCCCAAGCTCGACGCGCTGCTCTCACGTCCCCGCCAGCGTCTCGATCTCGCCTCGCAACGATTTGGCGGCTCGCTCGCCCGCATGATTGCCCGCAAACGCGCCCGCTTTGACCAGCTCTCAGGCGGCCTCCGCCCCGCCGCCCTCCGCCGCGAGATCGCCAGCCGACAGGGCGAACTGCAACGCCTCTGCGCCCGTCTGCCGCCTGCCATCGCACGCCGCCTCACGGGCGCGCTGGACGCCCTGCGCCAGCAATCCCGCGTCTTAGACAGCGTCTCCTACGAACGCGTCCTCGCCAGAGGCTTTGTGCTGGTCACCGGCCCTGACGGCAATCTACTCCGCACTGCTGCCGCCATAGCCGAGGGCGACGCCCTGAAACTCCGTTTCACCGATGGCGAAATCGCCGCCACTGCTGGCGCTGGAACCGCTCCGCCCAGACCACCCGCGGAGCTCGCCCCCGACACTCCCCCCCGCCCCCGCATCCGCCGCCGCAACCGCGACGCCGAACCCGAAGACCAGGGCAATCTGTTCTAGCAATGTCGTCCATGAGATCCGGGCAGGAGCGCCAGATGCAGAGCCGCACCTTTGTGCTCGGGTTCGTGGCGGGCTGCAGCCCAAGCATGCTGCTGTACACCCTTCCCGTCTTAATCTTCAGCCTCTGGCGCTGGTGGCCGCAAATGGATCTGATGCTGTTCCTCGTCGATCTCGGCCTGCCTCTTCTGGTCTGGGCGGGCTACCTTGCTGTGAAGTGGAGGGCGTTCATCAAACGATCCATATCAGCCCCGCCCGCTCCTGTCGCTGCAGACAATGCGTTCCGCGCCGGTTACGAAGCAGCTCGCGAAGTGCCTTAGCCTGCGAATGATCAGGAGAGATTTCGATATGCGCCTTGGTATGTGTGCGCTGGCGCTTCTCACCGCCTCCTGCGTCACCGCACCATCCGCCCCAGCCGGCACAGACGCCGACACTGCCGCATGGTGGGCCATCACCGGCGACCTCTCCAGCGACGCCATGGAAGGCCGCGACACCGGCTCCGCTGGCTATGATCGCGCCGCGAAATACGTAGCCGACCGCTTCGCCGCCCTTGGCCTCAATCCCGCAGGCGAGAACGGCGGCTTCTATCAAACGCTCCCGCTGAAAGAGGTTAGGGTGGAGAAAGAGGGG
>JBBSAZ010000197.1:0-3648 GCA_038251755.1 Caulobacterales bacterium | reverse complement strand
TCGAAACCTTCGGCGAGCGCGACAAGCACACCCACGTCCCTGCCGCCGCGCTGCTGGAATGCCGTCTCGAAACCGGCCGCACCCACCAGATCCGCGTGCACATGGCACATATCGGCGCGCCGATCCTCGGCGACCCCGTCTCTGGCCGCCAGATGCACCTCACCGCTCTCGGCTCAGGCGCAGGACACGACGCTGCGATTGCCGCGGCAAAGGGCATGAACCGCCAGGCCCTGCACGCGGCCGTCCTCGGCTTTGTCCACCCGGTCACCGGCAAGACCCTGCGCTTCGAAGCGCTGGTTCCGGAGGATATGGCCGGACTGATCACCGCGCTGAGGCGGCTGCCGAAAGATTGAACTTGCGATAACTCCCTGTCATCCCGGACAGGCACCGCAGGGGCCGTGATCCGGGACCTTGCTGAGGCTCTTTGGAGAGAAGGTCCCGGATCGGCGGCGCTCGCGCGCCTTGTCCGGGATGACAGCGTCAGAGAACGCTACCGCCCGCCACCCGACGACGACCCTGTCGACGCCGTCACCAGCGGCTCGAACCGAAGCGTGCGCGCCGTCAGCGTCACCTTGCCCACCTTGTCGGTATCCGCGACGATCTTCACCGGCACGTGCGAGCCGTTTTCCAGCGGTGCGAGGAACATCTTCAGCGGCCCGGAAATGCCGGTCAGCGTGTCATTGTTCGACTCGCCTTTCTTGTAGCCGGCAACCTTGTCCATTGTGACATGGCATTCGATCGTGTCGCCGGTCCAGGCCGGGGTCTTCTGCTTCACCAGGCCGGCTTTGCCGCGCTTGAGGTGCAGGTAGGTCAGCTGGCGACCGTCGAACACCTTGATCGGCCCGCCGCAGGGGTCGGCGCCCTTGGCGCGCGGCTCCAGCGCAAAGGTGATCAGCGCCGTCAGCGGATCATTCGCGAGGATCGCCTGCTCGGCAGTTGCGGCCGGATCGCCGAGGTTCCCGAACTTCGGCTTCGCCGTCATCGTGAAGCCGTCATCGGTCATGTTGATCTCGACGCGGCGATTCTTCTTCCCGTCATTGTTCTGGGAAATGTATTTCGTCGTTTTCAGGCCGGTTTCGCCCGTCGTGCCCGCCGCGGTCAGGTTCATGTCATAATTGACGAACACATCGGCCAGCCCGGTCGTGCGCACGCGGGATTTGATCGCATAAGAGTCCGGCTTCATGTCCACCGTAAAGGTGGCCCGGCCGGTCGCGGGGATGATGAACACCATCGCGCGGGCGTCGAGTTCATACACCATGCGTGTGGGCGCGCCGGTCTTGATGCTGGCGAGAACGGCGGGCGTGTTCGCGGCCGGCCCTGTCTGGGCGGCGGAGGCGCCAAGAAGGGCGAGCGAGGCGGCGGCAAAAAGGAGGCTGCGCTTCATCGGGTCCTGTAGTCCTTTGCGGTCAAGCGGGCAGGCATTGCCCGTCTTCTAGATCGCCCCTTCCCAACAAGGCCTGAACAGCCACGCCGCCAACATGCCTTATTTGGCCCTTCCCGCCCACTGACATAAGATGACAGGCCGTGACAGTCAGCCCTTTTCTGGCAGCCCGCGGGCAGATCGGCGCCTGCCTGAATCGCCCCGGTTGACAGGAGGCGCTCCCAGCCTGTAGGAGCGCGCCTTCAGATCAAACGTGCCCCTTTTACCCGGAGCGAGGCCCATGTCCCGCGAATGTGAACTTACTGGAACGAAGCCGATGGTTGGCCATATCGTCAGCCACTCCCAGATCAAGACCAAGCGCCGCTACCTGCCGAATCTCGTGCAGGTTACGCTGCACTCGGAAGTCCTGGACCAGAACTTCCGCCTGCGCATCGCGGCGAAAGCCCTGCGCACGGTCGACAAACTGGGCGGCCTCGACGCTTTCCTCGCCAAGGCGAAGGATGACGCGCTCTCTGACAAGGCGCAGAAAATCAAGCGCGACATCGCTAAAAAGTCCGTCGCCGCTTAAGCGCGACCCCTTCTGACTTATCGAAACGCCGGGCCCCAGGGTCCGGCGTTTTGCGTTTGGTATTCGCTTAAAGTTTCTCCCCCAGGGTACCATACATGCTCCGGCTAGTTCTTTTTTAGGGTTTGAGCCCTATCAGTCAGAAGAGGCAGAAATCTCTTTGGAGCTAGAAATGAAAAAGTACGTACTTGCGAGCTCGGCGCTCTTCTTTCTGGCCGCCTGCGCAAACCATGCGCCGGCAAAAGATGGCGCGATGGCGCTGCCGGGATTCATGAACAAGACCCAGACGATTGAACGCCAACGCCCCGTGCTGCCGGTTACGCACCTTATCAGATGGAATGAAGGTGATCGGCTTCTGCACGGACTCGAACTTGATTACATCAGCGGCATGTCGCGGCGCGACTATCTTTTTGAAGAGCCAAACCAAGAGCTTTTCAATCCCATGGTAAGGCAGGCCTTGGATAAATCGGGACTTGCTGCTCGTACCGATCCTGAGGCGCGCTACGCGCTGCAAATCGAGTTCACGGATCTCGACTCGGCCGCTTTCGGTCGTCACTTTGCGGGCAAGACGAGTGCGACCTATAGGATTGTAGATCGGCGCACCAACGGTGTCGTCTATCAGAACACAATTCGCTCGAACTTCGTCGCCGAATACCCAGGCCTCAATGAGGACGATGCAAGCTTCGCCTATGATGTATCCGCGCCGGGTGTGATTGGCGCGGCGCGGGCTTTCGGAGCATTCTCGATCTATGAGGGCGGTTTAGTAGAAGTCTGGAACAACAACTCGAAACTCCAGAACTTCTTTGGCGGCGACTCAATCGCAGAGGTATCACAGGGCGATTGGAACAATACCTACCAGGCGTATGCTTGGGTCACAGGCGTTTCCGCTCTGGCGGGCCCCTCACTGGTTGTCCTCGGTCAGTTGAACCCAGCCAATTACGTGTCGCTGCAGCTTTCGTCGCGGCCGGAAAGCGAAGGAAAAGCTGACGCTGCCCGGTTCGGAAATCTTTCGACGGTGGGCGAAGGTTCCAGAAATGCGAGAAAGCGCGCACAGCAACTCAACACGCACATCCTGGCCCAAAGCCTGACATTCTTTCTTCTCGACCTTGCGGAATCTGAACAGGTGCCTCTGACGATGCTGGTTGCCTGTAAAGATGCTCAGCAGGACGCGGCAGCTTTGATTGAAGCTGTGCGGTCTCGCTCCAGAATTGTGACTGACGATTGCCGTCAGTATCTGACACCCGACAAAAATCGCGGCGTTGGAATCACGGCTTACAAATAGCCTCTGGGGCTGACTGAAGTTTCGCCTCAGGATTTCGAAACGCCGGGCCCCGTGGTCCGGCGTTTTGCGTTTCGGGCCGCGCCGGGGCAGGGTCGGCCATGCCTCCAGACATTTCGATTCGGCCTTTACGCGATTGCCCGGCCGCCATTGACCCGCTCGCCGCCGCCTTCGAGCGCGAATGGCCGGACTGGTACCGCCCCGGTGGGCAGGGCGATGCCGCCGCAGACCTCGCCGCTTATGCCAATCCGGACGGCACGTTGCCGGTCGGCGTCGTCGCACTCGATGCGATTGGCGCCCCGCTCGGCACGGCCGCGCTGAAAGCCGCCTTCACGCCCGCATTCACCCACCTCACGCCCTGGGCCTCGGCCGGCTGGGTGACGCCTTCGCTGCGCCGGCACGGCCTCGGCGCCTTGCTCTTGC
>JBBSAZ010000196.1:0-3673 GCA_038251755.1 Caulobacterales bacterium | reverse complement strand
GTTCCTTTCGGCCTCTGCAAGCAGCGCGTCGCGAAGGCCAGTATACTCACTCGCCTCCGGACTTGTCTCGGGTTCGCCCTCCCCTGCCGGGCCCAGAAAAGGGATGGCGTGCGCCGCCTGTTCGCGCCGCAGCCATTCGGCGCCGGCCCAGTCATGGCTGGCCGTGAGCCGCGCCGGCGTCGCCGAAGCCGGCCGCAGGCGCGCCGCAAAGACCGGCTCCTCGTCAAAACGGATCTTCTGTGTACGGAGGGGCTTCTCGCCTGCGACAAAGGTCAGCTGCTCGCCCGGGGCAAGCTGGCGCACATCGGCGGCCAGCAGCAGCGGGCGGCACTCGTCGCGCCAGGTGATACTGCCCTTGCGGGCCCCGAGTATGGGCCTCGGGCGCTGCTCGCTGTATTGCGGGCGAACCTCGCGGGCCTCGCCCGCCATATCAGCGATCTTCTTCGCCGTATCCATGTCGGCAGCCGCAAACGCCGTCACGATATGGCAATTGTCGAGGATGACATTGTCCCGGCCATAGGCGCGCAGGATATGGTTCAGGGACTGGCAGACGAGATAGGCTTTCAGGCCATAGCCCGCGAACGCCCCCATCGCCGTCTCGAAGAAAGGCATTTTGCCAAGCTGGGGAAACTCGTCGAGGCAGAGGAGGAGCTTGTGGCGCTTTGGGCGTCCATCGCTGCCGCGGCCGAGATACTCCATCTGGCTGCGCGCCAGCTGGTTGAGGAAAAGCCGCATCAGCGGCATCAGGCGCGCCGCATCCGAGGGCGGCGGCTGCAGGAAAAGCGTGACCGGCTCGTCGCCGCACATCAGGTCCGAAAGCCGGAAATCAGACGTCGACGTCTTCTCCGCCACCAGCGGATCGGCGAACAGGCCGAAGAAGCTTTCAGCAGTGGCTTTCAGGCTCGCCTGGAGCCGCTCTTCCCCGGCCTTGAAACTTGTCGCCCCGTGGAGGACTTCCGGGTGCACCTCCGGCTCGCCGGTGATAGGGTTCACACGGTGCAGCGTTGTGCGCATCTCCTCGGCGGTTGCCCTTAGATCAGCGAGTTTCTCGCGCACCACGCTCAGCGACTTGCGGGCGAGCGGCTCGGCGTAGATCACATGCAGGATGACGCCCTCCATCACCTGGCGCGCTGCCTTGTCCCAGAAATCCGAATGGCGGCCATCGCCTGCCGGGTCGGCGATGATCGCGACGATATTCTGGACATCGCGCACTTCGTTGACGCCGCGGCGCACTTCGAGGAGCGGATTGAACGCTGCAGAGAGCGGTGATGTCGGCGCAAAGCGGATCACCGGCCCAAGCGTTTCGCGGAAGCCCCCTGTGCCCGGGAACCCATGGCCCGGATCGCCGTCTGCAAGCTCACCCTTCACATCGAGGACGACCGCCGAGCCGCCCCAGGCGAGCAGCGTCGGCACGATATGTCCCCTGCCCTTGCCCGAACGCGAGGCGCCGATCAGCAGCTGGTGGCCTGGCCCGTCATGGCAGAGGATCTCGCCGTCCAGCTTGCCGAGCACAGTACCACTTTGCGCGAGGAGGCCCGCCGCGCTCGCATCAGCGAACGTGCCCCACGCCGCCGCGCCGAAGGGCTTCGGCTTGTTCTGGCGCCGCGCAAGGAAAGCGGCCGGTGCGAACGCCGCCAACAGTCCGGCAAAGAGGATGGCGTGAGCAAGCTCGAAGGGGCGCGGGAAGTCTTCGGCGAAGGATGATGACCAGCCAAGCACCGCCCACGGAGGATAGAGGACAAGCGTCTCAGAAAAGGCGACCCGGCTGCCGAGCGCGGCGTGATGATCAAAGACGCCGGCAACAAACTGCGTCGCCGCGCTCATGCCAGCCATGAAGATCAGGATGCAAGCTGTCGCAGCAATGGCGAAACGCATGACCAGCCCCGGTTCAAGCCGCCAGGAAGAGCTCCAGGCGACGGGGTCATCACCGCCGAGGAAACGGTTTGAAACCAGTCGTAACGCTTGGCGCGCGAGCGCTGCTTTTGCTGGGGATCGAAGCGAAGTTCGCGAAATTCGCCAGATCGGGAATTGCGAATCGCGAAACTCTTCATCCGATGACGGACTTTTTGAAGAATTCGCGGGACCTGCGCCGTCTGGTCTCAGGCCGGAAAGCGCCCGCGTTAACCGTGACGTATTCGCGCGGTTGTGGAATTAAGCGCGCTGGGCCTGTTTCGCAAGCGGGGATTGCGCCCGGCTAGACCTGGCCGGTTTCGAGCTGGGGATGAGGGACAGCCCGCTTGACTATCCGGGCAACGGGCCGAAGCTGGGCGCGGTCAATGAACTCGGCACCCGGATCAATTGACGCCTTGAGAGCCGGCCAGTGTGCGGCGTTTTTGAGTGCGGCTTTCAGGATCAGGTCGAACTCGCCGATGAACTCAATCGCTTCCATGACTTCAGGTGCGTCCGCGACCGCCTTCTCAAATCTGCCGCGCGCCTCTGCACGGTGCCGGGTGAAGGCAATATCGATCCAGAATATCGGCCAGGCCTCAAAGATGGTCTCGTCGAGTTCGGCCATATAGCGCAGAACCGCGCCGGACTCTTCCAGGCGGCGAAGGCGGTGGAGCGTGCCGCTGTGCGACAGCTGGATACGTTCTGCGATCGCCTGGATCGATTCGCGCGCGCCGGTCTGCAGCAAGCGGAGGATCTTGAGATCGGTCGCGTCGAGGCGCGCGCCGGAGGGGGCGTAAAGGGCTGGCACCTGCTGCGCCGGCAATTGTTTGCGTTTGTCGGCGGTCATTCGGTCGTCGGGACTTTAGTTGGTTAAGACCCGGCCATCTACCATAAGGTGCTTCACGTTCACCTAAACTGGAACTTTGAATTGTATTCTGTGCGGAGTACTCCATGTCGACCAGGCGTCCGCTTCTTGCCAGAACGCTGGCAGTCGAAGAGCGCAACTCGCCCAGCAATTATGTTTAGTCAGACAGTGGCGACCGGGCTGGCTGCACCGCAGAGCATAACAGAGAAGACCAGCATGGAGGCGATCCCTGACCGTCTTGGCATACCGCATCCTCCCACCGAACGTTGCCCCAAACTTAACCATCGCAGGCGTCCTGCTGCAATCGGGGTCGTTCGGCCTCGTTAGAGCCCATTCGCAGTTTCAGGCGTAGTGACCGGCGACCACCCAGGATTTGCTGCTAACCGCATCACGGCTTTCAACGCCTCTGCGGACGATGCTCATGTTCTCTATTGATCGCCTTCGGGTAGCCATGGACCGCCGACCAGTGGCTCCAATCGTTCAAGCGACGCATCAAGGACAGGCAGATCGTCCTGGATCGTCCGCCACACGTCGGGATGCGAGACACCTTCCTCATACTGATGGGCCAGGAAGTCGCGAAACCGCGCCGGCTCACGCCAAGGGCCGGTCGGATCGATCGCCATAAGATCCTTTGCACGCGCCAAATCTTTGATCGCTTCGCCGATCGCGATGAAGTTCCGCTCGACCGCCGCCTGGCGCTCTTCGTTCGCGAGATAGGATTCTTCGGTATCGTCTTTGGTCCACGCATAGATCGACGCGATACGTCGGCGCGCGTGATGGACCATTTCAGCGGGCGAGATCTTGCTGCGCCGCTCAGAAGACATTGACGAGTTCGGCGTTCACGCGCCGCTTCAAGTTCTTCGTGTTGTCGAGCCCTCGCCGTGAGATCACATCGACGGGGCGACCGAGGATCGCTTC
>JBBSAZ010000195.1:0-3684 GCA_038251755.1 Caulobacterales bacterium | reverse complement strand
CAGCTCGCGGGCCAGCAGGTCCGTGCGTTCACGTTCCTCGCCCAACTGGCGCGCCTGTTCCTCGACCAGACCGAGCTTCTGGGCGCGTCCCAGATTGCGCAAGGCGAGGACGAACCCGAACATCGACACGAAAACCAGCAGTGTCACGCAAAGCAGCACCAGCACCCTGGCGCGTTGGGCTTCGTTGCGGCCAGCCGTCAGAAGGGCCTGCTCTTCGGCAATCAACAGTCCTGCAGTCTCCCGGATTTCATCCATCGCGGCTTTGCCGGCATCTGTGCGTACCAGATCGAGCGCCGCTGAAATCTTGCCGTCCTGGAACAGCTGCATGGACGACTGCAGCTCGCCAACTTTCACGCGGGTTGCGGTGTCGAGGCGCGCCAGCTTTTCGGCCTGTGCGGGCGTGATCTCGTCGCCTGCCATTTCGCGAAAGGTGTCAATGTGGCCTACGACGTCGCGCATGCCGACGCGGTAGGGGTCGAGGTAGTCCTCGTCACCCGTCAGAAAGTAGCCACGCTGGCCTGTTTCAGCGTTCAGTGCATTGACGATGATGCCGTCCAGAACCTGCATGACGTCAAAAGCCTGACTGGCCTGATCCCGGAATCGCGCCTCGGCGCGGGCCGCCAGGACGATTGTGAGAACGCAGGTCAGAAACGCAACCAGGCTGACAATCAGAAGTGTGTTCAACACCGAAAAGCGTTTCGTCATCAGATCTCCGTTGCGTGGCAGAAACGCGCCGCCCACGATCCGGTTCCATGGATTTGCCTCCGGTCCGAGAAATATTTGCAGGCGCATGCCTTATCTTTGACCGGCGGCCCGAACGCAGCGCCGGGGTCACAATTGCGGCATGACGCTCGACAGCGATGCGCCTACCGCTAGCGTGGCAGCCAAGCAGCGCGGGGATCAGGCATGCAATCGCTCTATTGGGTCCTGACCTGGGCCTGCCACCGCAAATGCGTGCATTGTTATGACGACCGCTTCCGCCCCTATGTGCGCGGCGCGTTGACCGATGTCGTTGCCGAAGGCCAGCGGGCCTTTGAGGCGGTTCTCGCGAACCTTCCGGACGACATGAGCTGGACCGATGCGTCCGGTGTCCGCCAGCCGACCCTGATCGTGCTGGCCGGGGGCGAACCGCTGATCGACGGGGTGAGGGACGAGCTGTTCTACCCGGTTCTGGAGGCCATCCGGCGGCGCTGGCCGGACGCGCCGCCGCGCCTGTCGGTGCAGACGACCGGGGACATTCTCAAGCCGGAACACATCGACGGGATGCTGGCGCGCGGGGTCACCACGATCGCGATTGCATCCATCGACGACTATCACGTGGGCATGAAGGGCGAGCGCAAGTTCCGTTTCATGGACAAGATCCGCGCGATGATGGCCGAAAAGGGCGTGCGGGAAGTCTCGCTCGGCGGCGGCAAGAGCGAAAAACTGAAATCGCCCGATCCTGCCGCGCGCCCGCGCACGGGCGCGCCCACCTTCCTGTTCTTCGGCGCGCAGGAAGACCTCTGGATCGGTGAACTCTGGCCGCGCGGCCGCACCTGGGCCAATGGCCTGTCGAATGCCGGGTACGAAACAAATTTCTGCGCGCGCTGGTCCGGCGGCAAGAACTTCCTGAAAATGCACGAGGCCGGCAGCGAGATCGCCATCGAGCCCGACGGCTCGATCTACCCCTGCTGCCTCAAGACGAAAGCGCCGCTCGGCTCGCTGGCCGAAGAACGCCTGGAGGATATTCTGGAAAGCGTCGCCGCGCTTCCCTCCATCCAGGCCCTCAATGCGGGCGATCCCGAAGGCATGGGCCTCGAGACCGGATGGAGCCGCGAGACGTTCAAGGCGCGCTCAACCGCTCTCGACGGCCAGGGCCGCGAGGTTTCGAACGCCTGCCTCGGCTGCGACCGCTATTTCGAAGAACAGCTAGGCGCCGAACTCAAGGCCCTGCGCACGGCGCGTCTGGACAAAAAGAAAGCCGCGCTAGAGGCGCTGTGAGGCGGCTGGCGCGGCTTGTGTTGGCAGTCCGGTCCCGCGTACGGGCCCCACCCAGCCTGCAACTCAAAAGTGAGAGCTAGAGAGCAAAAGATACTGCAATAACCTGCAGTTATGGATTATACATACCATTGGTATCATACTGCCTCAAGAGGCAAAAGCATGGCGAAGCGCACTTCTGCACAGGCCGCTGAAACGCGAGGGGCGATCCTTGCCGCGGCGCGCATCCTCTTTGCGGCCCGGGGCTATGCGGCCAGCAGCATTGCCGAAATTGTCGAGGCAGCCGGTGTCACCAAAGGCGCGCTGTTTCATCATTTCGCCAGCAAGGAAGACCTGTTTCTCGACGTCTGGCGTCTGTTGCAGGTCGAAATGGATGCGGCTGCCGGAGAGGCCGCAATTCGCAGCCGGTCGAGGGCGGACCCCTACGCCGCCTTTCTCGCCGGGTGCAGGGTCTATCTCGAATGGTCGACGCGGCCGGACTACCAGCGCATCGTTCTGGTGGATGGCCCGTCCGTCCTCGGCATGGAGCGCTGGCACCAGCTCGACTTCGAACTTGGCAGTGAGAACATGACACGGGGCACCGAATTTCTCGCGCGCCGGGGCCATTTCCCGGTGGACCTCGCAAAGCCTGCGGCCTTGATGCTTCAAGGCGCGCTGAACGGTGCCGGCTTCGCGCTGTCTGCCGAAATACCCGAGATCACGGTGGATCAGGCCTTCGAGACCTTCGAGCGGCTCCTGCGCGGCCTTCGCTAAACTTCCTCCAGCAACTCCGGATAATTGTTGCGCACATTGCCGACTGCCGGGCCGATGGGCCAGGCCTGCATGTCTTCATTGGGGAAGGGCTCGAACAGCGGCGCGGGGTCGCCCTTCGCCGGATCAAGCCACCAGCCATAATTCTCCGGCGCGAGAATCACCGGCATCCGGTCATGGATGCCCGCCGTGAAATCGTTCGGCCGGGTGGTCAGGATCGTGAAGGTCTGGATCTCGGAGCCGTCGATCAGCGCGGCGTCCCAGAGGCCTGCCACGCAGAACCAGCGCCGGTTCTTCAGCTTGAAGGCAAACGGCGTCTTGGATTTTCCGCTCACGGACCATTCGTAATAGCCCGAGATCGGCACCAGGCAGCGCTTGTGCCGGAAAGCGCCGCGGAACACAGGCTTCTCGTGCGCGGTCTCGGACTGCGCATTGATCGTCGTGAATTTCTTCTCGGACAGTGGCTTCGTCCACCAGGACGGCACCAGCCCCCATTGCATCGGCACCATCTCGCGCGCCCGGTTCACCTCATTGAGGCGCACCACGGGATGGATCTGCGTCGGCGCGGCATTGTAGGTTGCTTCAGGTGGCTCGACGCGTTCCGGCGGATCGCCAAGAATGTTCAGCGCCGCATAGTATTCGGCCCAGCTGACATTCTCGCGGAAGAAACGGCCACACATGTTGCATCAGCCTCCATTCGCGGACCTACTTCCCGCGATACTCCCGCATCAAACCGGCAAACCGCTCGAACAGGTAGAAGCTGTCCTGCGGGCCGGGGGAGGCTTCGGGGTGGTGCTGAACCGAGATGATCGGCTTGCCTTCCACGGCGAGGCCGGAGTTCGTGCCGTCGAACAGAGAGCGGTGGCTTTCGGAAACGCCTTTCGGCAAGGTCGCCACATCCACCGTGAACCCATGGTTCATCGAGACGATCTCGACCTTGCCGGTCGCCAGGTCCTT
>JBBSAZ010000194.1:0-3716 GCA_038251755.1 Caulobacterales bacterium | reverse complement strand
TCGGGGCCGCAAAAGGAAGGGGTGCCGCCGCGTCGCGGGTGGACCTGTTTTGGCGCGTTTTGCATGTCCGATCTCTCCTTCTTCGATCCTCCCATCGAAATCGCGGCGGAGAGCCCGCGCCTGGAGCTGATCACATCGCGCTTCAAAGCCAGCGGCCTGCGCCCCTATCCCGCCAGCCACCCCATCGATTTCAGCGCCGCCGATCCGCTCTTCATCGATATCGCGACCGCCACGCGCAGCACGCTCGAAGCCCTGGCGCGCGCCGCCATGGTGCAGGTACACCGGCAAGTCGTGCTGCTCGACACGTCTGGCGGGCCATTGCCGCCTTCCGGCGAAACGGTCATCCTGAGGCGTGACGAAGACATGGGCGCGCTGAAGCCCCGCCTGATGGCCCTCGCCCGCCGCGCCAGCCGTCTGCGGGAAGCCGAAATCCGCCGCGACACCGCCAGCGCCATGGGCGTGCGCATTCCGGCGGCTGACCTGCACGCCGTCCCCTCGCTCCTTTACATCGGCGAAGGCTCTCCCCTGTTCCTGTCGCTTCAAGGCCCGCTCAAGCGCCAGGGCATAGACCTGACGGCCGCGATCAGCCGCGACACCGCGCGGCGCTACATGGCGGAGCGCCGGTTCGCGGCCGCCCTGGTCGATCTCGAATCTTTTGGCTCGGCAAACAGCACGACCGCCAAATGGATCATTGAGGACGGCGGTCTTGGCGCCCTGCCGGTCATTGCGTTGACCCATCCTGACCTGCAGATGACGGATCTTCAGAACACGATCATGGCGCTCGCTACGGAAGTGGTCGACGCAACCGGCCGCACGGCGGAGATTGTCCCGCGCGTCGAAACAGTCTGCCGCCGCCTGGTCGCCTTTGCGCCGGCCATGCCCCAACCTGCTACGGCCTCGGCGCTGACAGATGAGACAACCCGTCTCTTCAATCCGCGCTTCATCGAAAGGCACATTGCGCGGCAGATGGACGTGTCGATGCTACGCGCCGAACCGCTCTGTGTGCTGACGTTCCGGCTGGACGCGTTCATGGCTGGCATGGTCTCGGCGCAGCAGGAGTTTGCGGATGTCATCCGGTCACAGATACGCGATGCCGACTGCCCGGCCCATCTGGCGCCGGGCACGTTCGTGATTACGCTCCCCGCTACGCCTTTCAGAGGCGGCGTGCGTCTCGCCGACCGGATTTCTGATTTCTCCGCAATCCATGCAAAGATATCCGGCACCGGATTCGGCTGGCGCGTCGTCGAGCGGCGCGCCTATCACACGCCGCAATCGCTGCTGAGCGCGGGCCTGACCGGTCCCTTGCTGCGCCCGCGACTGGCGGCCTGAACTAGTCCCCGCTCAGGAAACCTGTCGAGAGCTTCTTGCCCCACTTGTCTTCCGCCGCGGGCGCGCGCTTCTGCGCCATCTTGGCGACGGCATCTGCGGCTTCGGCAGACGCAAGGCCGCAGGCCGCTTCCAACTCCTTCAGGAACGCCTTCACCAACGGAATGCGCCGCTCCGGCGTGCCGCCAAGACCGGAATGCACAAGTTTAGAATCCGGGCGCAGCTTCAGCTGGTTCGGACGTGAGCGGACGATTTCCATCAGACGCTGCGGGTCCATGATCGTATCCGGCCGGAAGGCGAGCACGGCGCCCTTCTCTCCAGCGTCCAGCTTGGCGATCCCGAGCGTACGGCACTGAACCTTGATCGCCATCACATCCAGTAGCTGACGCGTTTCATCCGGGAGGGGGCCGAACCGGTCGATCAATTCGGCCGCAAACGCTTCGCGGTCCTGCGCCGTGGTGATGTCCGACAGGCGCCGGTAGAGCGACAGGCGTACATTCAGGTCTTCGACATACGCGTCCGGAATCAGCACCGCGACGCCGAGATTGATCTGCGGCGACCAGTCGTCGGCCACGTCTTCCTCGTCCTTCGCCCCGGCCTTCAGCGCCTTCACGGCATCTTCCAGCATCGACTGATAAAGCTCGACACCGACTTCTTTGACCTGACCCGACTGCTGATCGCCCAGCAGGTTTCCCGCGCCGCGCATGTCGAGATCATGGCTCGCCAGCTGGAAACCTGCGCCGAGCGAGTCGAGTGACTGCAGCACCTTCAGCCGCTTCTCCGCTGTCTCGGTGATCACCTTGTCGCGCGGCGTCGTGAAGTAAGCATATGCACGAAGTTTCGAGCGGCCTACGCGGCCCCGCAACTGGTAAAGCTGCGCCAGACCAAACATGTCGGCCCGGTGGATGATCAGCGTGTTGGCGCGCGGAATGTCGAGGCCGCTTTCCACGATGGTCGTCGAGAGCAGCACGTCATACTTGCCCTCATAGAAGGCTGTCATGATGTCTTCCAGCTCACCCGCCGCCATCTGCCCATGCGCCACGATGAAAGAGACCTCCGGCACATTGAGCCGCAGGAAGCTCTCGATCTTGTCGAGGTCCTGAATACGCGGCGCGACGAAGAAGGCCTGCCCGCCGCGATACTTCTCGCGCAGCAGTGCCTCGCGCAGCGTGACCGTGTCCTCTTCCGTAATGTAGGTGCGCACCGACAGGCGGTCGACAGGGGGCGTCGCGATAATCGACAGGTCCCGGATACCCGTCAGCGCCATTTGCAGCGTCCGCGGTATCGGCGTCGCCGACAGCGTCAACACGTGCACATCGGACTTCAGCTCCTTCAGCCGCTCCTTGTGCTTCACGCCAAAGCGCTGTTCCTCGTCCACGATCATGATGCCGAGCCGCTTGAACTCGACTTCCTTGGTCAGCAGCGCATGCGTGCCAACCACCACATCGACACTGCCATCGGCCAAGCCCGCGCGCACGTCCGCTGCATCCCGTGCACTGACGAAACGCGACAACGGCCGCACTACGAGCGGCCAGCCGGCAAAGCGCTCCTCGAAGGTCTTGTAATGCTGGCGCGCCAGCAAGGTCGTCGGCGCGATCACCGCCACCTGCCGCCCGCTCATCGCCGCGACAAAGGCCGCACGCAAAGCGACTTCCGTTTTTCCGAAACCCACATCGCCGCAGACGAGCCGGTCCATCGGCTTGCCGGACGCAAGATCGCCCAGCACATCTTCGATCGCCGACAGCTGGTCTTCGGTTTCCTCGTAAGGGAAACGCGCCGCGAACTCCTCATAGAAGCCCTGCCCCGCCGAGATCGCATCCGCGCGTTTCAACTCCCGCGCCGCCGCAATCTGCATCAGCTCCGCCGCCATCTCCAGGATGCGCTTCTTGGCCTTCGCCTTGCGCGTCTGCCATCCGGCGCCGCCCAACCGGTCAAGGTTGCCCTCGGCATCCTCCGAGCCATACCGGCTGATCAGATCGATGTTCTCCACCGGCAGGAAGATCATGTCGCCGCCGGCATATTCCAGCTGCAGGCAGTCATGCGGCGCGCCGGTCAACTCCAGCGTACGCAGGCCGACATACCGCCCGACACCGTGATCAACGTGCACGACCAGATCGCCTGCCGTCAGCGCCGTCGCATCGGTGATGAAGCTCGCCGTCTTGCGCTTGCGGCGCGGCGCCGCCAGCCGGTCGCCGAGCACATCCGCCTCGGAAATCATCGCCACGCCCGGCAGCGAGAAGCCCGCCTCGATCGGCACTTCGGCGACCGTAAAATCGGTCTTCTTCGCCGCTTCCAGCGTATGCACCTGCGCGAGACCCGTGAGGCCGTGATCGCCCAGCACGTTGATCAGGCGGTCTGCCGACCCCGTCGACCAGGCCGCAAACACCACC
>JBBSAZ010000193.1:0-3806 GCA_038251755.1 Caulobacterales bacterium | reverse complement strand
CGGGACGCAGCCTGTTCTGGGCGGGGCTGAACAAGGGCAAGCGCAGCCTTGCAGTGGACATGACGACGCCGCGCGGACAGGAAATCGTGACGCGGCTGATCTGCGAGCCGGGCGAAGGCAAGGGCATTTTCCTTACCAATCTGCGCGTACGCGGTTGGATGGATTATCCGGCGCTGAAGCAGCATCGGCCGGACCTGATCATGATGTCGGTGACCGGAGACCGCAGCGGCGGGCCGCAGGTGGACTATACAGTGAACCCGGCAGTGGGCTTTCCGATGGCGACGGGGCCGGAAGGATCGACCGAGCCCGTGGGGCATGTGTTGCCGGCGTGGGACTGTATGACCGGGCAGCAGGCGGCGCTGGGCATCCTTGCGGCAGAGCGCCACCGGCGGCTGACCGGGAACGGACAGCTGGTGGAACTGGCGCTGAAGGACATGGCGCTGGCGATGCTGGGCAATTTGGGGATCATCGGCGAGGTGACCGTGAATGGCTATGACCGGCCGAAGATGGGCAACTCCCTGTACGGAGCGTATGCGCAGGATTTCGTATGCAAGGGCGGAGGCCGGGTGGTTGTCGTGGCGCTGACCCAGCGCCAGTGGGACAACCTGAAGGCGGTGACGCATACGCAGGAAGCGTTCGAGGAACTGGCGGTGAAACTCGGCGTGAACCTCAACCGCGAAGGCGCGCGCTTCGAACACCGGCACGCGATCACGCAGGTGCTGAAGCCGTTCTTTGATTCGCGGGCGGTGGAGGAGTTCGAGGGCTCGTTTACCGAGCGAAGCGTGACCTGGGCGCGCTACCGGACCTTCAAGCAGGCGGTGGAGCAGGATCCGGATATTTCGGTGAATAATCCCATGTTTTCAATGCTGGAGCATCCCGGGATCGGGACCTATCTGACGCCGGGCAATCCGATTTCGTTTTCCGATGCGGAGCGGATCGAACCGGTACGGGCGCCTAGTCTCGGGGAGAATACCGACGAGATATTGTCCGACATCGGATATTCTGACGGGGAGATTGGCAGCCTGCATGATGATCTGATTGTGGCAGGGCCGAAGTAACTTTTTTGCTCCCCTCTCCCATAAACGGGAGAGGGGTTCAACGGGCTACTCCTCCACCAGCATCACGAGCACATCCCCGTCTGCGACTTGCTGGCCTGCTTTGGCGTGGACGGCTTCGATCACGCCGTCTCTCGGGGCGGTGAGCGCGTGTTCCATTTTCATCGCTTCGAGGACAGCGAGGGTTTCGCCGCGGGTGACCGCTGCGCCCTCTATGGCCAGTACACTGAGCACCTTGCCGGGCATAGGCGCCTTGACGACATTGCCGCCGAGGGCGGCGTCGGCGTCGGCGCTGAATTCGGGGATGGTAACGAGGAAGGTGTCGCCGCCGGTGGTGACGGCGAAGCTGCGGGGGGAGAGGTCGGTGATCAGCGGGAACGGGGTGTCTTCGCTGAGCGGGGCGTCCGGATCGACCCTTTCGGCGTCGCTGTCTGCTGCGAGGAGGACGTCGCGGCGGGGGACGGAGTTCAGGCGGAAGCCATCATGAACGTCCCAGGGGGAGACGGCGCCTTCGTCGTCGAGCAGCAGCGCGGCGACGGCCGAGAGGGAGGCGGCGCGGTGCGCGGCCGGGACGGCGGAGAGAGCGTCCAGGTTGTCGCCGATCCAGTTGACGTGGTGGGTGCCGGCGGCGAATTCGTCAGATAGCGCGCAGCGGCGCAGGAAGCCCGTGTTGGAGGGGACGCCGCAGAGTTGTGTGTGGGCGAGGACATCGGTGAGGCTTCCAAGGGCGGCTTCGCGGGTTTCTCCGTGGACGATCAGTTTGGCGATCATGGAGTCATAGCTGGACGGGACGCGGTCGCCGGACTCAAAGCCGGTGTCCCAGCGCAGGGACTCGCCGTCCGGCTCTTCCAGCAGGCCGAATTCGAGGATCAGGCCGGCGCCGGGACGGAAGCTGTCGGCGGGGTCTTCGGCGCAGATGCGGGCCTCGAAGGCGTGGCCGGTGAGCTTGATGTCTTTCTGCTTCAGCGGGAGCTTGCCGCCCGAGGCGACGATCAGCTGCCACTCCACGAGGTCTGTGCCGGTGATGGCTTCGGTGACCGGGTGTTCGACCTGAAGGCGGGTGTTCATTTCGAGGAACCAGAACGTATCCGGGCCGAGCGGCCTTGATCCGTCCACGATGAATTCGACGGTGCCGGCGCCTTGATAGCCGACGGCCTTGGCGAGCTTCACCGCGGCGTCGGTCATCGCCTTGCGGACGGGCTCCGGCATGCCGGGCGCCGGGGCTTCCTCGATGACTTTCTGGCGGCGGCGTTGGAGCGAGCAGTCGCGCTCGAACAGGTGGACGACGTTGCCGTGCTGGTCGCCGAAGACCTGCACTTCGATGTGGCGCGGGCGCTCGACGAGTTTTTCGAGCATGACGCGGCCATCGCCAAAACTGGATTCCGCTTCGCGGACGGCGCTGGTGAGTTCGGCCTGCAGGTCAGCAGCTATGGACACCTGGCGGATGCCCCTGCCCCCGCCGCCGGCGACGGCCTTGATGAGGAGCGGATAGCCGACCTTTTCGGCGGCTTTCGTCAGCGTGCTGATGTCCTGTGCTTCGCCGCGGTAGCCGGGGAGGACGGGTACGCCCGCCTCTTCGGCGATGCGCTTGGCTTCATCTTTCGGACCCATGGAGCGGATGGCGGCAGGCGGCGGGCCGACCCAGGCGAGACCTGCGGCGATAACCGCTTCGGCGAAGGCCGCGTTTTCGGAGAGGAAGCCGTAGCCGGGGTGGACGGCGTTGGCGCCGGTTTCCTTTGCGGCGGCGAGGACGGCCTCGGTGCGGAGGTAACTTTCGGCGGCGGGGGCGGCGCCGATATGGATGGCTTCGTCGGCCTCTCGCACGTGCATTGCGGCGCGGTCGGCGTCCGAATAGACGGCAACGGTTTCGATGCCGAGGCGCCGGCAGGTGCGGAAGATGCGGACGGCGATCTCACCCCGGTTGGCGACGAGGAGTTTGGTGATTTTCACTGGCGGGGCCTCCCCTGTCCGGTTGCGCTGCGGCGACCAGGACGAACTTATGATCCTCAGCAGATATCATGATCCGGGCCAGGATAAAGACATCATCTCTCGCCGGAAGCCGGCGCGCGTAGCGAGGGCTTGATTTGCGTGACAGAGGGCAAGGTTTGTGTGTCTATCGCCATGCGAAACGGGGGCGTTGATGCAGGCAACAGCCGAGCCAGGGACACGGTCAAGGCTGACGACCTTTCTGGTCTTTGCAGCCTGGGGCACCGTGGTCGCGCCGGCCACCATCGTGCTGCACGAACTGGGGCATTTGCTCGCAGGACTTGGGCTCGGCACGCCGGACATTGCCCTGCATTACGGGTCAGTTTCGGACAGCGCCGCGGAAAGCGGGTTTCCGGCGTTCCGGGTCGGCCTGCAGGCACTGGCCGGACCGGTCGTCACCTTGTTGCTGATGGCGGCCTGCATGGTTGCGCTCCGGAAGCATCCAGATCATCCGCTCTTCTTCACAGCCCTGTTTGCTGCGCCGATCCGGTTCGCGGTTGGCGCCGTCTATCTGTACTTTGCAGCCTCGGCGGCCCTTCAGGGGATTGCGCCGGGCCAGCCGAACTTCGATGAGTTCAATGCGGCGCAGATGCTTGGCTTTCCGGTCGTGCCCCTGCTGATCGCCGAGTTGGCAGTGACTTTCGCGCTGTGGACGTGGGCGGTGCGACGGCTTGCCAGCGCGATTCGCTTGCCGGCGCTGGCCGGGACTTTGATCGCCATCATTACCGGCATCGGCGTCTGGATCGTGGGGCTTGGGCCCTTGCT
>JBBSAZ010000192.1:0-3831 GCA_038251755.1 Caulobacterales bacterium | reverse complement strand
CGCGCCTGACAGGAAAGGTGCGCCCAAAGCGCACCGCGCAGCCAGGTCCGCGCAGAAAAACCGGCGGAAAATCCCAATCGAACGCGCTCAAAAGCAAAATCCCAGCAAAAGCGCGCCGATTGAGAATTGATCAGATGTTCCTTAGTGCTCAATCAACTTCAGGCCGACGACGCCTGCGATGATCAGGCCGATCAGGAGGAGGCGGACGGGCGGCAGGCTTTCGTTGAAGAAGAGGCCGCCGACGATGACGGTTCCGACGGCCCCGATACCCGTCCAGACGGCATAGCCCGTGCCAAGGGGTATCGTCTTCACGGCCTGCTGGAGGCAGGTGAAGCTGGCGATGATCAGCACCACGAAGGTGACATTGAGTAGGATGCTTCCAGGCGACTTGAGGAGCAGGCGCAGCGTCGTCGTGAACGCGACTTCGAGCGCGCCGGCCAGCAACAGAAAAATCCAACCCATGGTGCGTCTCGTTTCAGTTTCCGGTCTGCTGGATGTAGTTGCTCCATGCCCGGCCGGCTAGCGGGGGCGAGAGCGGAGCGCGCGTGGGCCGGTACCTTCAGGGCAACAAACTGGCGATGAGCGCTGACTAGAATATACCGCCGCTCTTTGTCCATTCCGGCGGCAGGCTGAATGAATCGCGGAAGGCCCGGAAATAGTCGGCTTGTATCGTCAATTCCGTGCTGCCGGCTGTGCCCCTGAACGTGATGGGTAGGCCAGTTTCGGAGAACGTGTCCAGCTCCAGATTCGTAAATGTGATCCGGACGCCTTCTGTCGGGCACCAATTGTCTGCCTGGCATCCCGCGCCAGTGCGCGCGCCCGTGAAGGTCTTCCAGGTATCTATCGGGCCGCGGGTCGCGATGGCGGAATCCATGAAGGTCTGCTGATCAAACCGGCCATCGACAACCAAAGTAATCCTCTCGGGAATGCCCTGTGCATTCCTGTATTTCGTTGAGGTCAGTGAATATCTGAGATCAGGATTTCCAGCAGCCGCGGATACAGCTGCGGTATACTGAATGCTGTCATTGTGATGATTTCGCCACTTCTCGATGCCCGCCAGATAAACTTCATAGTCCGATGGTGCGGAGTTGGGTTGATCGCTCGCGGTGGCGGCGCAGGCGGAGAGCAATAATACCAGGCAAAAGGCCAGACGGTTCATTTGAAGGTCTCCGCCGTCAGAGGGCTTATCGGGTCCAATCTAGGAGAAAATCGTTTCAAAAGCACCCTTCGGCGTTTCGCGGCTGGTGAATCGACCGTTCCCAATTGCCGGGAATGCCGGTTTAATTATGCGGGCAAGTCCGGGAGAGTGACATGGGCGCGAAGGTGACACGCATTGGCATTGTCGGCCCCGGGCGGGCGATTGACCGGTCGCTGGCGGACCGGGTGAGCGCGCTGGCGGGCGGAGCGGCGGAGCTGGTGTTTCATCCGCAGTGCTTTCTTCGGGAGGGGCATTTTGCGGGGCCGGATGGGGCTCGGGCGGCGGCGTTTGAGGGGTTTGCGAACGATTCTTCGCTGGATGCGGTGTGGTTTGCGCGGGGCGGGTATGGGGCTTGCCGGATACTGGACCTGGCGTTTGATAATCTGGGCGATGCGGCGCGGCGGAAGACCTATCTCGGCTATAGCGATGCGGGCAGCCTGCTGGCGCGGCTGGCGCGCGACGGGATCGGCCGGGTGGCGCATGGTCCGATGCCGGCGGACATTTTGCGGGACGGCGGCGAGGCGGCGGTGCGCCGGGCGCTGGGCTTTCTGACGGGTACGGACGATGGGGCGGGGATTGATCCGGTGACACTGGCGCCCGGCAAGTATGCGGCGTTCAACATTTCGGTGTTCGCGAGTCTGATCGGCACCGGCTGGCTGCCGGACTTGGGCGGGCATGTGCTGATGCTGGAGGATGTGGGCGAGTATCATTACCGGCTGGACCGGATGATGTTCACGATCACCTCGAATCCGGAGGTGCGGCGCGTGGCGGGCATCAGGCTCGGGCGGTGCGGGGCGATTCCGGTGAATGATATCGACTTCGGCGCGAGCGAGGAGGAGATCGTGCAGCACTGGTGCGGGCGCAGCGGGATTGCGTATCTGGGGCGCGCCGATATCGGGCACGATGTGGGGAACAAGGTGGTGGTGTTTGGGGAGCGGAGTGTGGGGGCTTAGCGCAACGCTGCGAACGGCTCATCCTGAGCGAAGTCGAAGGAGAGCCGGGGCAAAGTGCAGCCCTGTTTTGCTTATGCTTCGACTTCGCTCAGGATGAGCGGAAATCTGTTTGGCAGACAAGACTCGATCAGAGGTTCTTGACGATGTCCTCGACCATCTTCTTGGCGTCCGCGAGCAGCATCATCGTGTTGTCGTGGAAGAAGAGTTCGTTCTCGATGCCGGCATAGCCCGAGCCCATCGAGCGCTTGATGAAGAGCACCGTGCGGGCGTTTTCCACGTCGAGGATGGGCATGCCGTAGATCGGCGAGGTCTTGTCGGTTTTGGCGGCCGGGTTGGTCACGTCGTTGGCGCCGATGACGAAGGCGACGTCCGAGGCGGAGAATTCGGAGTTGATGTCTTCAAGTTCGAACACTTCGTCGTAGGGCACCTGGGCCTCGGCGAGGAGGACGTTCATGTGGCCCGGCATCCGGCCCGCGACGGGGTGGATGGCGTATTTCACTTCGACGCCTTCGGCCTTCAGCTTCTCGGCCATTTCCTTCAGCGCGTGCTGGGCCTGGGCGACGGCCATGCCGTAGCCGGGGACGATGATGACCTTGGAGGCGTTCTTCATGATGAAGGCGGCGTCTTCGGCGGAACCCTTCTTGTACGGACGATCGACCTTCACGCCGCCGGCCGCGGCCGCTGCATCCTCGCCGCCGAAGCCGCCGAGGATGACCGAGATGAAGGAGCGGTTCATGCCTTTGCACATGATGTACGAAAGGATGGCGCCGGAGGAGCCGACGAGGGCGCCGGTGATGATCAGCGCGAAGTTGCCGAGCGTAAAGCCGAGGGCAGCTGCGGCCCAGCCGGAATAGGAGTTTAGCATCGAGACGACGACCGGCATGTCGGCGCCGCCGATGGGGATGATCAGCGTGATGCCGAGGATCAGCGCGAGGACGGTGAGGCCCCAGAAGGCCCACTGGGCTTCGCCGCTGGACATGATCAGCACGACCGTGAGGGCGATGATGCCGCCGGCGAGGCCGAGGTTCAGCAGGTGGCGGGCGGGCAGCAGGATGGGCGCGCCGCTCATGTTGCCGTTGAGTTTGGCGAAGGCGATGATCGAGCCGGTGAAGGTCAGCGCGCCGATGGCGGAGCCGAGGCCGAGTTCGATCAGCGAGGCGGTCTTTACGCCGGTGACGCCCATGATGCCGAAGCTGTCGGGCGCATAGAGCGCGGCGGCGGCGACGAGCACGGCAGCGAGGCCGACGAGCGAGTGGAAGGCCGCGACGAGCTGCGGCATGTCGGTCATCGCGATGCGGCGGGCGGTGACCGCGCCGATGGTGCCGCCGACGGCGACAGCGCCGATCATCAGGGCCCAGGTGGTGGGGTCAAGCTTGTCCCAGAGCAGCACGATGGTAGTGGCGACGGCGATGGCCATGCCGATCATGCCGTTGCGGTTGCCCTTCTGGCTGGTCGCAGGGCTGGAGAGGCCGCGCAGCGCGAGGATGAACAGCACGCCCGCGACGAGATAGAGCAGCGGCGCCCAGGTGGAGTTGAAGGATTCCATCAGTTCTTAGCTCCTAAGGGTGTGCCGCGGGCAGCCCAAGCGGCGACTTCGCCATCGGCGATGGCGAAGCAGGCTTTCCAGGCGCCGGTCTTGTTGCGGCGAAGTGTGTAAGTCGTCGGCCAGGCGACGATGCG
>JBBSAZ010000191.1:0-3843 GCA_038251755.1 Caulobacterales bacterium | reverse complement strand
CGCGCGTCACGCCAATTCGAAGCGCCGGGGACGGATTTGTCTGTCGCGGCCGATCCGCTGGAAGCTTGCCGCGAATGGGCACTCGGACTCGACGTGGACGTGATCGTCACGGCGCAGCCGGCAACCGGCTGGACCGCCGCTGCTCTCGGCGAAATTCGCGGTGCGCTGGAAACGACAGGCAAGCGCCTCGCCTTTGCCGGGCGGGACTGGGATGCCGCCTTCTGGCCGAATGCGTCGAAGGGCTTCTTTGCGCTCGGTGCCAAAATCCCGGAAACCCTGGAGGCCTTGGGCATTGGCGCACAAGCTCGGCTGCTTTGAGCCGGAAGACCTGTCAGCGCATCTGCGCCTGAATAAGTTTCAGCGCCGTCTCGACCGCGTCCAGCCGGATAGCGTCGCGGCTGATCTCACCCAGTTGCAGATGTTCGTGGATGATCGCGCGGTTCTCTCGCGCGCAGGCGATGTGCACCGTGCCGACCGGCTTCATCTTGGTGCCGCCGCCGGGGCCTGCCACGCCGGTGATGCCCACGGAGATGTTGGCGCGGCTGTTCGCGAGCGCGCCTTCCGCCATCATCCGGGCGACCGGTTCGGACACCGCGCCATAGTCCGCCAGCGCGTCGCCGGGCACGCCCAGCATCTCTTCCTTCGCGCGGTTGGAATAGGTGACGAAGCCGCGCTCGAACACGCTGGAGGAGCCGGGAATTTCGGTGAACAGCGCGGCGAGCAGGCCGCCGGTGCAGCTTTCGGCGGTAGCGATCTTCAGGCGCGCCTGTTCGGCGTCGTCGAGGATCAGCATGGCGAGATTACGCAGGCGTTCTGGAAACATGGCGCTTACCTACAGGGCCACTAGCGCCCCGTGAAGACCGGATCGCGCTTCTCGATGAAGGCGGCGGCGCTTTCTTTCGCGTCCTCGGTCTGCATCAGCTTGCGGATTTCGGTGATCGCCCACTTGCCGGTGTCGCGCCAATCGGGATCGAGCGTGCGGCGCAGGCCCGCCTTCAGCGCCCGCACGGCTTGCGGCGGATTGGCCGCAATCTTCTCGGCGAGGGCGAGCGCCGTCGGCATCAGGTCCGCCTGCGGCACCACGCGGCCGACAAGGCCGATCTCTTTCGCTTCTGCGGCGTCGATGATGTCGCCGGTAAACAGCAGCTCGCTCGCCTTTTCGCGCCCGACGATCTGCGCCAGGCGGCCGAGCCCCGGCGCGTCGCAGCAGAGGCCGCGCTTGACGAAGATTTCGCCCCATTTCGCCGTGTCCGCCATCACGCGGATATCCGCCATGATCGACAGCTCCGCGCCCCAACCGAGGGCAAAGCCATTGATCGCGGCGATCACCGGAATGTCTGTATGCAGAAGGGCGTCTGCAGCCGGCGTCAGCCCGCCGGTATCCTTCGCCTTCGCCGCCCGCTCGGGCGTCACCGGCGCGCCCTTGGAGAGGATCTTCTTCACATCATCCCCGGTACAGAAGGCGCGGGTACCTGACCCTGTTATGATAATCGCGCGCGCGTCCGACGTGCGGATCGCATCTTCCAGCGCGTCATAAAGCTCATAGTCCAGAGAGTTCATCGCCTCGGGGCGATTGAGCGTCAGCAGTGTGATGTGTCCGTGTTGTTCCTTCAGCAGGATGTCGGACATGGCATTTCTCCCCGATCTATTTTCACCGAAGCTGTCATGAAGCGGGGCAATTGAAAATCATGCCCTTGGGGCAGGGGCCTTCCGTGAGGCGCCGGTCGCCGGCTGCAAGAGTTCTGCTTGAGTTCGAAAATTTGGGTTTTGAGGTCAGTTTTTGGTCTGTCCGTGGGCGGAGGTGTTGCGCAAGGTTTGGGGCAGGGTTTGGTAACAGCTTGACGGGGTTTGGTTTTATTTTGAGGGCGGGGTGTTTCCTATAGGCACAAGTCCTCTCAATGCGCTCACAGACGGCCTTAGCTTGTCGCAGGTTTTGTATTCCGGATGTCGATTTTCTCTCATTGATTCTCATTTTTTATCACTTGGTATCGATCTTTTATCGCCGTGTATCGTGTGGGCTAAGCCGAAGGACGAACCGGGGCTTGCGATGGTTCTGCCTGGCCCATCCTTCGACTTCGGTCAGGATGAGCGTAGGTCTGTGTTGCGGGCCAAGCACCCATGGCTTTGGAGGGGCGTGAGCCCGGTACGAGGGCGAGTGTAACCCCGCGCTGAAGGGTGTGGCGCAAGTTTTCCGGAGGAATCTTGCAAGCGCTTGAGGCGTCTGAAGATATTAATTCCGGAGCGGCGGGGCTTGTTGCGCAGGCCGGGTGTCATCGCAGCGGCATCAGCACCGCTATCGCTTCCGCAGCGATGCCTTCGCGGCGGCCGGTGAAGCCGAGGCCTTCGGTGGTGGTGGCCTTTACGCTGACGGCGTCGAGCGGCAGGCCGAGGAGTTCGGCGGTCTGTGCCCGCATGGCTTCGCGGTGGGGTTTTACCTTCGGCGCTTCGCAGATCACCGTGATGTCGCAGTTGTCGATCCGGTAGCCTTTGGCTTGGGCGAGGGTCTGCGCGTGTTTCAGGAAGAGGCCGCTGTCGGCATTCTTCCAGCGCGGGTCTGAAGGCGGAAAATGGTCGCCAATGTCACCGAGGGCGACGGCGCCGAGGATGGCATCGGTCAGCGCATGCCATCCGGCATCGGCGTCCGAGTGACCTTTGAGCTTGGCGCTGTGCGGGATTTTTACCCCGCAAAGCGTGACATGATCCCCCGCCTCAAACTCATGGACATCAAAGCCCTTGCCGACACGGGGCGCACCCGACGGCGCAAGCAGACGGCTCATCATGTCGAAATCCTCAGGGAAGGTGATCTTGGAAAGGCGCAGGGAGCCCGCAACCAGCGTGACCCGTGCGCCCGCCGCTTCAACGGCCGCAAGATCGTCCACAAGGTCAGGCCCGGCGGCCGCCAGCGCGCTGCGGATGGACCCGAGGCGAAAGGCTTGCGGGGTCTGCACCCGGTAAAGACCTGTCCGGTCTACGGTTTTCAGCCGGCCTTCCTTTTCCGTCTTCAGGGCATCGGACACCGGAAGGGCAGGCGCCGCCGCGTCAGAGATGTCCAGCGCGTCGATCAAAGCATTGATCGTGACCTCATCGATCCCCGGCCGGGCCGCATCATGGATCAGCACCTTGGCGTCATCCGGCAGGTCCAGCGCCGCGATCCCGCTCAGAACCGACTGCGTTCGCGTCGCCCCCGGTTCGGCCCGGACAAAACGCTGCCCGGCGCCGGGCGGACCAAGGTCGTCGCTCGCGACAACGACAATGTCGGTCACCGCCGGATGGCGCAAAAACGCGTCGATGGACCAGTCCACCACCCGCCGCCCCAGCAAGGCCTGCCATTGCTTGGGCGCATGTGCGCCAGCCCGGAGACCTTTGCCTCCGGCAACGATAAGAACAGCTACGCGAGTCATCGCGTTGCTTCTAATCGAGCCTTCCGGGTGTGACTATACTGCCGCAGGAAACTCGCCTTCTGCACGAATATTGTGCTGCTCATGATTTGTGCGCTTGCCCGTGCGGCAAAAGTCGTGAAGATAGTGTAATGATCAAATTTAAGGCACCTCGTGTTTGGCTGGCGCCGATGTCGGGCGCGACGGACGCTCCCATGCGCCGGCAAGCCGTACGGTTTGGCGCGCCGGCGGTGGTCTCCGAAATGGTTGCGGGCGAGACGCTCGCCAAGGCCCGGCCGGACGTGGTTCGCCGCACCTGCCGGCATGAGGGCGCGGGTTTCTGGATCGTCCAGCTCGCGGCGCGCCGCCCCGGCGACATGCTGCAGGGCGCCAAGCTGATGGCGGAAGCGGGCGTGGACGTTATCGACATCAACATGGGTTGCCCCTCGAAAGAAGTGACCGGCGG
>JBBSAZ010000190.1:0-3870 GCA_038251755.1 Caulobacterales bacterium | reverse complement strand
GCTATGCGATGACCGCCGTCACCGCGATCACGGTGCAGGACACAAAAGGCGTCCACGGTGTCTGGCCGGTTCCGCTTGAGGCGGTCCTCGGACAGATCAAGGTTACGCTCGCCGACAACGGCGCCGACACGATCAAGACCGGCATGCTCGGCTCGGCCCAGCTTGTCGAGGCCATTGCCGAAGCGCTGCATGCCCAGGCCGGTCTCATCCCCCGCATCATCGATCCCGTGATGGTGGCCACGTCCGGCGACCGGCTCGTCGACCCGCGCGCCATCGGCGCCATCCGGTCCGAACTCATTCCCCGCGCCCGCCTCGTCACACCCAACGCACCCGAAGCAGAAGTCCTCACCGGCAAGCCGGTCGAAAACATCGACGGCCAGCGCCGCGCCGCCGAGCGCCTGCTCGAACTCGGCGCCCATGGCGCGCTGGTGAAAGGCGGCCATATCGGCGGCAAGCTCATCCATGACGTGCTGCAGACCACCACTGGCGAATGGATCTTCGAATCCCCCCGTATACTGACGACCTCCACTCACGGCACCGGCTGCACCCTCGCCTCCGCCATCGCCGCGCTGCTGGCGCAAGGCCGCTCGGTCCCCGAAGCGGTGGAAGAGGGCAGGGACTATCTCCACGGCGCGATCAAGGCCGCCAAAGGCCTTGGCAAAGGCCACGGCCCGGTCCACCACGCCTGGCTTCTGGACAACCTTGAAAGATAATGGGCACCGCCTGTTTCAGCGCCGCATCTTGACAATATCAGCCCGCGCCGATCTTCTGAGGTCAATTGTTTGGTGGAGAGTGGGTCATGAAGGTTTCGAAAGTTTGGTCTGTTGCAGCTATCTGCACGGTCATGTTGGGAGCGCTGGCGACCGGTGCAAATGCCCAAAGCAACCTGGATTCTGTCAAGGAGATAACGACGGCTGACGCGGCAGCATTGTTGCTTCAGCCGATCGATCCCCAAGGCCAAACCAGCCTCTCCCAATCCCTGGCCGAGAACGGGATAGACACGTCGGAGGCGACCGTCGTCTACTCCGAATCCAAGCCCATGATCGGAGAAGAACCCACCGATCCCTTTCAGGCTGGGTACGGTCCCATCCGTGTCCTGAATTGCTCGCCCGCGCCCTTCCAGGTTCACACCTTCAACTCGACCGACACAGTCTTGTGGGTTCCGTTCGAGACCGTGCCGATCAATGTTGGCGAGAGCGTCACCGTGAAGTGCGCAACCGAGGCCTGTTCCTTGAAAGTCGATGCGCACGGGCCTTTCGTGTCCAAGGCGGGCCCCCAGGTCTGGGCCAGAGGAAGTCTTTACGACACGAACAGCACCTTCATCGAAAAAGGCTGCGACCCTTACAAGTAGCATCGCTTCAGCGGCGCTTTAGGTAACGAAATCCGCCACCTGCGGTCTCTCCTCCGCAAAACTCTTTCCCCCTCCGTCTGGCCGCGCCGCGTCCAGACACCTCCCCCGCTTCGCAGGGGAGGTGTCAGACGGCGAAGCCGGCTGACGGAGGGGGCATAAGTCCTCCTCAACACCCCATCAGTATTCCTCGTTTGTGCCGCCGGGCTCACCCGTGCGATCACACCCGCCTCAACCGGAGCGCCCGCCATGCCCTCGCTGCCCTTCTTCCAGGTCGATGCCTTCGCCTCGAAAGCTTTCGAGGGAAACCAGGCCTGCGTCATGCCGCTGGACGCGTTCCTGCCGGACGAAACGCTGCTCGCCATCGCGGCCGAGAACAACGTGGCGGAGACCGCCTATATCGTGCCCGCGGGCGAGGGCGTCTGGAAACTGCGCTGGTTCACGCCGGCAGTCGAAGTGCCTCTCTGCGGCCATGCCACGCTTGCGTCCGCACATGTGCTTTTCACGCAAGGCAGCTATGCGGGCGAGACCATCGCGTTCGACACGGTAAAGTCCGGCCGCCTCCTCGTGAAACGCTTCGCGGACGGCCGCCTCGAAATCGATTTCCCCTCCGCTCCGGCCCGGCCCGTTCCGGTCACGGATGACATTGCCGCCGCCCTCGGCGCGCGCCCCGTCGAGGCCTGGGGCGGCCTTTTCTACGCCGCGCGCTTCGAAACACCTGAAGCGGTGCGCGCGCTCGCGCCGGACCACCGCGGGCTGAAGACCCTCGGCGCCGAAGGCGGCGGCTGGGACCGAGGAAACTTTGGCTGCTTCGCGCTGGGCGGCGACGGCGGCGCCGACGTCACCTCCCGCTTCTTCGCCCCCGGTTCCGGCATCGATGAAGACCCCGCCACCGGCAGCTGGCACACAATGCTCTCGCGCATCCTTGCGGAAAATTTCGGCAAACCTGCCGCGCGCTGCTACCAGGCCTATCCCGGCCGTGGCGCCTGGGTCGGCGTTGCACTGGAAGGCGACCGTTGCAAGCTCACGGGCTCGGCAGTGACAGTGATCGAGGGCCGGTTCAGCATCTAGGCCGGAACTTCCTTCCCCACCCAGTCAAAACACTTCCCCGAATCCTCCGGGGTCAGACGGTCCACCACGCCCAGAAGGTACCCCGCCGACTGAGGTGGCGAGAACAGTTTCTCGCCCGGAACCCCGCCCTGAAAGGCCTTTGAAAGCCCTGTATCCACCGTACCCGGATGAAGCCCTACGCAGATATTCCCCGGCGCCCGCCGCGACTGCTCGATGGCGAAGTTGCGGATCAGCATGTTCAGCGCCGCCTTCGAGGCCCGGTAGGCATGCCAGCCGCCCAGCCGGTTGTCGGAGATCGAGCCCACCCGCGCCGACAGCGCCGCAAACACGCTGCGCTCCGCCTTCGGCATCAGTGGCAGGAAGTGCTTGGCAATCAATGCGGGGCCAATCGTGTTGGCGGCGAACACGCGCGCAAAAGCCTCGGCGCTCAGGGCCCGGTAGGTCTTCTCGGGCTGCACTCCGTCTGCAGACAAAAGCCCGCTCGCCACCAGGCAAAGCGTCACCGGCCCCGCCGCGCCGATCTCGGCGGCCAGCGAAGCTAGCTGCGCCTCATCGGTAAACTCGGCCCGCCGGTTGACCGCGCCCTCGACAACCGCGCCGGACCGCGACACCGTATACACCGAGGCATACCGGCCGGACGCAATCACCGCCTCGGCCAAAGCGCCGCCAATCCCGCCCGAACTTCCAAACACAACAGCTATCATGGTCCAGCGCGAACTAGCGCAGCAGCTTCAACAGGAAAGGAGAGAGAATGGTGCCGCTTAGGTGACTTGAACACCTGACCCCCGCATTACGAAGCGCCTTTAGGTAGAATTTGCTAGTCATTGCTGGAGCGTGCGGATCTTTGAAATTTGCAATCAAAACATAGATTTGCTATGATTTTTGTATTGATGATGTTTGCTACCTATTGTTGCGAAATGCGGCATACGTGCGGACATGGTGCGGGCACAAAATGCCGCGAACGGACGAAGATTTTGCTGGAGGTGCAGGCGAATGTCAGGGATCAAACGCAAGCTCACGCAGAGATATGTCGACTCTGTAGCGCCGGAAGGCAAGCGTTTCATTGTCTGGGACACGGAGATCGCGGCCTTCGGCCTGCGTGTACTTCCGACCGGCGCGAAGGCCTACATCATCCGCTACCGCATCGGCCAGGGCCGCCTTGCACGCGAGCGGATGATCACGCTGGGCAAGGCGGGCAGTCTGCGCTGCGAAGCTGCCCGGAAGAAGGCGAAGGACTTCCGGTCCGAAGCCCGGATTGGTCTTGACCCCGAAGCGGAGCGCCGGCGCGACGAGCTTGGTATCCTGAAAGTCTCTGCACTGATTGAAATGTGGGGCAAGGAAGCGGCGCCGTGCAACCGGCGCACGGGGGCGCCGCGAAAGTCGAAGCGCTACAACGATGACATCCGGCTGCTGAGGGTTCACGTCATTCCCATCCTTGGCAAGCTTCCAAT
>JBBSAZ010000189.1:0-3895 GCA_038251755.1 Caulobacterales bacterium | reverse complement strand
GTGCGGCTTTTTTGATTGCCTCAACGGCACCTTCAACAGCGCTGTCGGCGAGGACAACTTCAATCTTCAGTTTCGGCAGGAAGTCGACGACGTATTCGGCGCCGCGGTAGAGTTCCGTGTGGCCGCGCTGGCGTCCGAAGCCCTTGGCTTCGATGACAGTAATGCCTTGCAGACCGATTTCCTGTAGGGCTTCCTTCACGTCGTCGAGCTTGAATGGTTTGATAATGGCTTCGATCTTCTTCATGCGTGGTTCTCCCCAGGCGCCCGGTTAAGATTTCAATCGTGCGTATGGGGTGTTGGGGGTGGACGCGATAGTCAGGCGGGGGAGTCGTGCGCCGCGAACCGTGCATGGTAAGTTATCAGGCGCCCGCGCCCAACAAATAGGCAGACAATTAGGCCGGGTTTTCAGAAATAATGACGCCTGCGTCACTTTTCACTTTGAGGCCTGCATGCTACAGATTTTGCAATTCCCGGAGAGACCCGAATGACCCTGCAAGCCTTCGTCCATCCCGATCGGCGCCCGGCGGCCTTCCGCCCCCTCAAGGCGTGGAGCCACATGCAGAAGCTGATTGCGGACAAGGAAGACACCGAACAGGTGTTCCACATCATAGAGGCGCTGAACGGCAACTCCTTTGAGAAGAACTTCCGGGCCTTCGCGGAAAAGCCCGCCGGGCAGAAATTGCTGCAGGAGAAGCCTTACCTGCCGCCGCGGCTCGACGATCATAGCTGGATCCGCGAGCTGCCGGACGGCACCGTGGGCCGTACCTATGTCGAATTCATGGAGCGCGAGGGCCTCTCGGCTCAGGGCCTCGTGGACGAAAGCGAGAAGTTCCGCTCCAAGGCCCGCGAGTATGAAGACGACATGATGTGGTACGGAAATCGCCTGCGCGATACGCATGACCTGTTCCATGTGCTCTCGGGCTATAACCGCGACGCGCTCGGCGAAGCCTCCTTGCTGGCGTTCACCTACAGCCAGCAACCCGGCCTCGGCGTCATCTTCATCGCTTTCATGGGCTGCCGCACCATCGCGAAGCATGCCCCGAAAGGCGCGCGGATCATGGATTGTTTCTGGGAAGGCAAGCGCAACGGCGCCGCAGCCCAGAAGATCATCGAGCAGGACATCATTGCCCTGATGCACGAGCCGCTGGACGCCGCCCGCGCGCGGCTCGGGATCGCCAAGCCGGTCGTCTACCGCGAAACGCTGAAGCTGCTGGGCCGGCACGGCTATTCCCCGGCGCTGCAGCCGCAGACGCTGGCCGGCGAGCCTGTCGCCGCGTGATCTACCTGATCCGGCATGGAGAGGCCGCAGCGGGATGGGGTGACCATCCCGATCCGGGTCTAAGTGCGCTAGGCGCGAAACAGGCGGAAGCTGTCGCCGCCCAGTTGAGCGCCGTTTCGATAACCAACATCATCTCCAGCCCCATGCAGCGCTGCCGGGAAACATCTGCGCCCCTGTCCGGCCTGCTGTCGCTGACCCCCGCCATTTCTCCGGCAGTGTCGGAGATCGGAACGCCGCCGGACATCGAAGACCGCGTCGCCTGGCTGCGCCATCTCATGGCGGGAACCTGGACGGAGGCGGGCCCTCAATTCGTGTCCTGGCGCGCGGAAATGGGCGCGTTCGTCGATGCCCTGCCGCCCCATACCGCCGTGTTCTCGCACTTCGTGGCGATCAATGCGCTCTGCGGTTTTCTGGAAGACGACGACCAGGTGACCGTGTTCCGGCCTGGTCATTGCTCGGTCACCCGGCTGGAGCGGCGCGCCGGGCCCCTGCGCGTGGCAGAATACGGAAGCGAATCCGCCACCCGCGTGCTATGAGCCGCCCCCATGGGCAGACCAATTCTTACGCCGCAGGAAATGCGCCTCGCTGAGCAGGCGGTCTTCGCTGCCGGCACGGACAGTTTCACCATCATGCAGCGCGCCGGCGAGGCGGTTGCGGAGTTCGTGCATGCTCACTGGCCGGAGGGCCTGATCCAGGTCCTGTGCGGCCCCGGCGGCAATGGCGGCGACGGATTCGTCGCCGCTGCCGCGCTCGCGAAACTCTGGCGCAAGGTTGAAGTCTTCTGCGCCGTGCCGGTGGCTGATCTTAAAGGAGATGCCGCGAAAGCCGCCGCACTCTGGGACGGCAAGGTCGGTACACTTGAAGAGGCGCTTACAGCGCCTCACGAACTGGTGCTGGACGCACTCTACGGCGGCGGCCTCTCTCGCCCGCTCGAAGGCGCTGCGGCCGCGCTTGCCGCCCGCCCGGCGCGCGTGGTGTCGGTCGATGTGCCTTCGGGCATCGACGGCTTCACCGCCAAGCCGCTAGGCCCCTGCTTTCGCGCCGAGGGCACGATCACCTTCGCCGCGCTGCGCCCCTCCCACGTCCTGCTGCCCGGCGCAGCCTTCAGCGGCGCCGTGATGGTGGCCGACATCGGCGTGCCGGTTCAGACCCGCGCCATGGAAAATAGCCCGGCGCTCTGGGCAGCCGAACTGCCGCAACCGGGGCAGGGCGACTACAAGCACCGCCGGGGCCACCTGAAAGTCGTCAGTGGGCCGATGAGTTCCACGGGCGCCGCACGCCTTGCCGCCCGCGCGGGCCTGCGCGCCGGGGCAGGGCTCGTCACGATGCTCTCGCCGCCGTCCGCCATGATGACGAACGCCGCTCATCTCACTGCCATCATGCTTTCATCCGTAGACGGAGCAGACGAACTGCTCGAAGCGGCGCAGAAGGCCAGCGTCGTGGTCATCGGTCCGGCGGCAGGCGTCACGCCGCAGACGCGCCAGAACGTGGCGGCGGTCCTGAAGTCCGCCGCCCGCGTTGTGCTGGACGCCGACGCGTTGACCGTCTTCGCGGACAATCCCGCCGCGCTGTTCGCCATGCTGCGCGAAGCCGATGTGCTGACACCGCATACCGGCGAGTTCGAACGCCTGTTTGGCGACCTCCTCGACAGCGCGCCCAACAAGATCGAAGCGGCCCGCATGGCCGCGGTAAAAGCAGGCTGCCTCGTGATCATCAAAGGCGCCGACACGGTGATCGCCGCGCCGAGCGGCCATGTCGTCGTCAACACTCACGCCACCCGCTGGCTCGCGACCGCAGGGTCAGGAGATGTGCTGGCCGGCATCCTCGCCGGCTTCATGACACAAGGCGTCGACAGCTTCCTCGCCGCCGCCATGGCCGCCTGGATCCACGGCGAAGCCGGCCGCCGCATCGGGGCAGGCCTGATTGCCGAAGACCTGGAAGCGCAGCTGCCCGACATCCTCAGCGCTCTGCATGGGGAATTGGCCGGCCGCTAACTCATCAGTGCCCCGCCAAGCGTCCCATGGGGCGTCCTTCGATGATCTGGTCAAGATACTCGCTCATGCCGTAGCCGACCTTTCCGTCACAATGATACTCGGTCATCGCCTCGGTGATGCGCGTCGTCAGCTCGACCCCATCTGGCGTAGTGCGGCGGTTGCGCAGCGGGATCAGCGACAGGACCTTGCCGGTGACGGTGTAATGCTTGCCCGCCTTGGTCTCGATCTTCGCAGACATATCCGTCTGGTATTCGTTCTCGTCCCAGCTGCTTGTCAGTTCGCAAGCGATGATGTCGTCGTAGACGCCGTTGCGGTACACCATGCCGCTCGGCCGGGCGCCGCCCTTGCCGTCGCTCATCACGTTGAACATCATTCCGAAATCGGGGCCGAAATTCATCGGGCACCAGCGATACCATTCGATCGCCTGCCAATGGCGCGGGCCCCAGGACTTGTCGCGCAGGCCGTGCCCGTCGATCTCGAGCCTGACGCCGTCACACTCGATAAAACCCTTGGCGCCGCAATGCTGTTCGTAGTGCGCCTTGGCGAACGATTTCTCGGGATCAATCTCGATCGGCGAACCGTCCGCCTTCAGCACCTCGCCGCCATACATCGGCGACAGCCC
>JBBSAZ010000188.1:0-3902 GCA_038251755.1 Caulobacterales bacterium | reverse complement strand
TTGGAATCGCGCACGAGCGCGCCGCGCGGCGGGAGGATATTGTGCATCGTCGGGTTGGCATTCTCGGCGAGGCAGAGGGCTTTCAGGTGCGGAAGGTAGAAGTTCATCTCGGACGGAGCTTCGGTGCCGGGCGTGATCTGGAACTCACTCTCGATCCCGTCGCTGACGAGCTGCTGGCCGGTCTCGGTGATCGTCACGGTGGGCGCGATCAGGCTGAAGGAGCCGTTCGGCAAGCCGGTGCCGATACCGGCGCCGCCCTGCCCGGCCGGGCCGGGTGTCAGGCGGGTGCCGAACTGGTAGTTGGCGCGGCGGCTCATGGCGGGCCCGGCGATCAGGTTCTCGCTGACGGCGTGCTCCAAGAACCCGTCCGGCGCGATGAACTGCACCTTGCCGGCGGCGACATCCGCGTCGGAGACAATGCCTTTGACGCCGCCGAAATGGACACCGTGGCTGTGGGTGTAGATGACCGCGACGTTGGGCTTGTCGCCGATATGCTCGCGCACCAGCGACATCGCGGCAGCGGCGGTCTCCGTGGCGGTGAGCGGATCAACGATGATGTAGCCGGTTTCGGTGGCAATGATGCTCATCACCGAAATGTCGAGGCCGCGGACCTGCCAGAGGCCCGGCGTGACTTCGAACAGGCCATGATTGTTCAGGAGGCCGAGGTGGCGCCAGAGGCTGGGGTTCATCGTGTCAGGCGCGGCGCCTTCGGCGAAATCATAGGCGCCGGCGTCGAAAACGACGCGTCCGTCCGCAGCGAGAATCTTGGTGTCTTTCAAGGTGGCGATGAAGCCCTGGCTTGCCAGTGCGTTCTCGCTCTCGTCCGACCAGGGAAGGCCGGCCGAGAAGGCCTGATTGGTGGAGACCGTGGCTGGGGTTGCGACACCGGCCGGCGCGGTGACCTGCTGCGCGCAGGCTTGAATGCCCAGACAGATGGCAATCGCCGCCAAGGCGGACCTGGATTTCAACATAGACGTCTCCCCGTTTGTGCCGGATTTTGTCAACCAGCTTACATTGGCGACCCTAGCGCGGAACGCGCGCCGCGCAACGGGACAATCGGCGGAATGCCGCAAGGGTATTTGGATTGCCCTCTGGACGCTCCGGCCATGGGCCGTCTATCTGCTTGGCATGATCACCGGCCCGACTTCCCACAGCTATATCTCGCAGCGTGTGCGCCTTCATTATGTCGATTGGGGCAATCCCGATGCGCCGCCCCTGATCCTGCTGCATGGCGGGCGGGATCATTGCCGCAGCTGGGACTGGGTGGCAGAGGAGCTTCGCCATGACTGGCATGTGATCGCGCCGGACCTGCGCGGTCACGGCGACAGTGGCTGGTCTGCGGATGGCGATTATTCGGTGCGCTCCTGCGTCTATGACCTCGCGCAACTGATCCACCAGAAGAAGCTGGCGCCGCTGACGATCGCTGCTCACTCGTATGGCGGGAACATCTCGCTGCGCTATGCCGGCATCTATCCGGAAAACGTGCGCAAGGTGGTCGCCATCGAGGGGCTGGGGCCGTCGCCGCGCATGCTGAAGGAACGGATGGCCGAGCCGATTGCCAAGCGGATGCGAACATGGATCGACGCCAAGCGGGCCGCGGCTGGTCGCAGCCCGAAGAAGTACGCGACGCTGGAAGAAGCCTACGAGCGGATGAAGGAAGAGAACAAGTATCTCTCCGATGCGCAGGCCCGGCATCTGACGATCCATGGCATCAGCCAGAACGAGGACAGCACCTATTCCTGGAAGTTCGACAACCATTTCCGCGTGATGGTGCCTTACGACCTGCCGCAGGATGACGTGGATGCGCTATGGCGCGAGATCACCTGCCCGACGCTTCTGCTCTACGGCCAGAACAGCTGGGCCTCGAACCCGGAAACGGATGGGCGGATTGCGAACTTCAAAAATGCGCAGGTCAAGGTCTACGAGAATGCCGGCCACTGGCTGCATCACGACCAGTTCGACCGGTTCGTCGCCGAGCTGAAAGCGTTTCTCTAAGCGCCGCGCTGCGCTCAGGAGAAATGCAGTCGGCGATACTTGCCGCGGAAATAGAGCAGCGGGTCGCGGCGCGGATCGAAGGTGGCGCGCAGGACTTCGCCGACGAGGATGACGTGGTCGCCGCCTTCGTGCATCTGGTGACGGCGGCATTCGAAGTTCGCGAGCGCGTTCGACAGGACCGGCGCGTCATGCCGGCCGCGCTGCCACGGCGTCTGGCGGAAGCGGTCTTCGCCGGGCACCGCAAACAAGGTGGAGGCGGGTTGCTGGCCGATATGCAGAACATTGACGGCAAAATGCTCGGCCAGTTCGAGGGCCTTGAGGCTACTGGACGTCTTGGCGATGCAGACGAGGAGCAGCGGCGGGTCGAGCGAGACGGAGGTGAAGGAGTTGGCCGTTAGGCCGACCGGATCGCCGCCGGCGTCGAAGGCGGTCACCACCGTTACGCCCGTCGCGAAACAGCCAAGCGCGTCGCGCAGGGTGCGCGCATCCGAACCCGAGCGGTATTCCGGCACGAAGCGCGGGATGCGGCGTTCGAGGAAGTCCAGCAGCGTCGCGCTGAAGAGGTCGCCGCGGTCAGAGGCGACAAGGTGACCCGCCTCCCCGATTTCGGCGTATTCGGCGCCGGGGATCTGCTCGACGATACGGCTGGCGGAGGCGGCGTCGGTGATGTCGCTGAGGGCGCCGCGGACGAACAGGGCGGGCACGCGGATTTTCGGCGCGGCGGCCTTGAAGCGCCTTAGCGCGTCTTCGAGATCGAACCGCTCGAGCATGCGCGGGTCCCAGGCACCTTTGGCGGTCTCGGAAGCGGCGCGAAGAGTGCCGGCGGCCTTCCGGATGTTCGTGAGGTCGAGGTCTGGCGGGGCGTCCGCGAGGATCAGGCCTGAGGCAAGGTGGCCGCCGTCTTCACCGACGGCCACGGCCGCGACCCATCCGCCGAGCGAGGCGCCGACGATGACCGGGCGGGAGGGCAGCTGGGCGAGGATAGCGCGGAGGTCTTCGACATAGGCGCCGAACTCATAGCGGCCATCGACCGGCCACTCGCTTTCGCCGTGTCCGCGAAGGTCCAGGGCGATCACTTGCCGGCCTGCGCGCACCAGGGCGGCGGCCGCATCGTTCCAGATGTCCCGTGTCTGGCCGCCGCCGTGCACCAGCAGCACCAGCGGATCATCGGGGTCGCCGCGCAGGTCACCGCGGATGACGACGCCGCCGAACCCCTTGAACTGCGAGAGTGGCATTGGCGTTCCTTGAAATCCGGGCCTGAGAAGGCGAAAAGCCAAATCGGACCATCAGAGTGATCTAGGGCCAGCCTCTAGCGCGAACATGCGGCAATTGCGAGACGGCTCGTCGCAGGGTCGGGCACCCGGGAAGCGCGAAACGGCGTTTGTTGCTCAGGCGACGGCGAGCGACGGCTCTCCAAGGTCCAGCGGCGCGACTTCCACCCGGTTGCGGCCGTTCTGCTTGGCGCGGTAAAGCGCCGTGTCCGCCCGCTCCAGGGCCGGCAGGATGTCGATGTCGGCAAAGCCGGGTTCGCTTATACCGACGCTGATGGTGACCGAAAACCGGCCCGTCTTTCCGGAGAACTTCAAATCGCTGACAGCCTCTCTGAGGCGGTTGGCCAGAATGGCGGCGCGCAAGGGTTCGGTTTCGGGCAGCACCATGGCGAATTCTTCGCCGCCGAGCCGGCCGAGCAGGTCTTCGTCCCGGATATTGGCGGTCAGACAGGCCACGAGCCGCGTCAGGACTTCGTCCCCGACGGCGTGGCCATGCACGTCGTTCACGCGCTTGAAGTGGTCGATGTCCAGCATCAGCGCCGTGACTGGCTTGATATGCCGGCTGGCGCGCAGGACCTCGCGCTCGGCAAACCGGAAAAAGGCCCGGCGGTTGAGCGCCTTGGTGAGAGGATCGGT
>JBBSAZ010000187.1:0-3936 GCA_038251755.1 Caulobacterales bacterium | reverse complement strand
TGTCACGGAACCGTAGACTCATGGCCACCGATCTGAGTGCCTTGCTTCAAGGCGGGGTGATCATCCCGCTTCAGGACGTGCCGAGCCGCAAGCAGGCGATCCACGTCCTGTGCGAAGCGCTGAGCGAGACGACCGGCATTGGCCCGCGCGTGATCGAGGACGCCGTGATGGAGCGCGAACGTCTTGGGTCCACCGGTGTGGGCGAAGGCGTGGCGATCCCGCACGCGCGCCTGCCGGGCCTCGAGAAACCGGTCGGCGGGTTCATGCGCCTGCTGCACGGGGTCGAGTTCGAATCGATCGACGAGCGGCCCTGCGACCTGATCTTCATGCTGCTGGCGCCGGATGGTTCGGGCGCGGACCATTTGCGCGCCCTCGCGCAGGTCAGCCGCGTGTTCCGTCAGGGCCCGGTGCGCGACGCGCTCCGCAAGGCGCGGACGGAAGAAGATGTGCGCGCCGTGATCTGCAAGGAATCGGTCAGCGGCTGATCCGGGTTTGGTGACCGCAAACAAGAAAAAGCCCCGCCAGCGATGGCGGGGCTTTTGTTTGGGGCCAGGCGGCGCTTCTTAGCCTTCGGCAGGCGGCGGCGTGGCAAAGCCGCGATTGCGCAGCAGAGGCTCGATGCCCGGATCGGAGCCGCGGAAGTTGCGGTAGAGCTCGTCCGTCTCGCGCAGGCCGCCGGACTCGTAGACCCACTTCTTCAGCTTCGCGGCGAGTTCCGGATTGTAGATGTCGCCCGATTGCTTGAACGCGTCGAAACCGTCCGCATCCAGAATTTCCGCCCAGAGATAAGCGTAATAGCCGGCCGAATAGCCGCCATCGAAGATGTGCGAGAAATAGGTGGTGCGGTAGCGCGGCTCGATCACTTCGGGGATTTTGTACTTCTTCAGCACGTCCAGTTCGAAGGCGCGCGCGTCGGTGATCTTCGAGGCCTCTTCCGAGGTCAGCATGTGCCAGTGAAGGTCGATCAGCGAGGCGGCGATGTATTCCGTCGTCTTGAAGCCCTGGTTGAACGTCGCGGCATTGTTCATCTTGTCGATGAGGGCCTGCGGGATCACTTCGCCGGTGACGTTGTGGCGCGCATACTCCGCCAGAACCTGCGGCTCGCTGGCCCAGTGTTCCAGCACCTGCGCCGGGAACTCGACATAGTCCGGACCGCCGAACGTGCCCGAGAAGGACGGATAGCGGATCGTGGTCAGGAGGCCGTGCAGGCCGTGGCCGAATTCGTGGAACAGGGTTTCGACTTCGGTGAACGACATCAGTGCCGGCTGGCCGGAAGCCGGCGCCACCATGTTCATGTTGTTGGTGATCACGGGACGGACGACTTTGCCGTCCATCGCCGAGGACTCGCGGTAACCGCTCATCCAGGCGCCGCCGCGTTTGGACTCGCGCGAGAACATGTCGATCATGAACAGGCCGAGATGTTCGCCGGTTGCATTGTCTTTCACGTCATAGGCTTCGACGCTGGGGTGCCAGCCGGCGACATCGACGCGCTCCAGCGTGATGTTGAACAGGCGTTCGGCGACTTCGAATGCACCGTCGCGCGTGCGGCCGAGTTCGAAGTACGGGCGCAGCTGGTTTTCGTCGAAGGCGTATTTGTCGGCGCGGACTTTCTCCGAATAGTGCCACCAGTCATGGCCTTCGATGGGGAAGCCCGCGAGCTTTTCCATGTCGGCCTTCTCTTCGGCGGCGCGGGCGAGACCCGGTTCCAGTACCTGGGCGAGGAAGTCGAGCGCGGCTTCCGGCGTTCTCGCCATCCGGTTCTCAAGCACATAGTGGGCGTGGCTCTTGTAGCCCATCAACTCCGCGCGCTTGGCGCGAAGCTGGGCAATCTTGATGGCAAGGGCGCCGTTGTCGAACTTACCAGAGTCCGCCCGCAGGCGGTACCCGTCAAACAGCTGCTTGCGCAGCTCGCGGTCTTCGGCGCTGGTCATGAAGCCTTCGTAGACCGAACGGTCTAGGCCGATGACCCAGGTATTGTTGCCGTCCGAATCCAGCGCGTTCCTGAAATCGTCTGACAGGCCGCCGAGGCGGGCAGGGTCGGAGACTTCAAGTTTGAACGCCTTGGTTTCGGCCAGCAGGTTCTGGCCATACTGGGTGGTGAGACCGGACAGTTCTTCGTTGATCTTGGCGACTTCGGTCTGGACCTCCGGTGCGAGGGCGGCACCCGCGCGCACGAAGTTGCGGTGGGTGAGTTCGAGGAGGCGCGCGTCCTGCTCGTCGAGGCCGAGACGGTCGCGGGCGTCATAGACCGCTTTGACGCGGGCGAAGATAGCGGGGTTGAAGGTGACGGCGTCGCGCTCGCGGGTCAGCATCGGATAGATCTCGGCTTCGAGCGCCTGGATCGTCTCGTTGGTATCGGTGCTGGAGAGGTTGCCGAACACGCCCATCACCTTGTTGAGCGAGGCGCTCGAGCGTTCCATTGCGAGGATCGTATTCTCGAAGGTGGGCTCTTCGGTATTGCCCGCGATGGCCTGGATTTCGGCGCGCGATTCCAGGATGCCTTTGAGGATCGCCGGCTTGAAATGCTCGTTCCTGATGTCGGCGAAGGGCGGAACGCCATACGGGCCGGTCCACTCGGTGCGGAAGGGATTGCCCGCCACCTCGGCGTCCGTGACCGTAATTTCCGGCAGTTCGATCTGGACGGCAGCGGCGGCGGGCTTGTCAGCGGCGGTGCCCCCGCAGGCCGCGGTGGCAACGAGAACGAGAGCGGCCGCGCCGCCCTTGAGGGCTTCAGACATTTTCATCCGTCTTCCTTTGGAAAGTGGGTTTTGTGACGGTGTAACGCTCACGGAGGTGGATTTCCAGAGAAAGCGGCAGGCCGGGACAGTTTTCACCCTGTTTTGACCCGAATGCCGCACCCGGCGGTCAGCGCGGCAGGCGCGAGACCACGCGGTGATACTCCTCGAGCGTTTCTTCGAAAATCTGCGCGATCGGCTTCACTTCCGAGATGCGGCCCGCGACCTGGCCGGTGAGTGCGATTCCGGCTTCGAGATTGCCGCCGAAATAGACGTCCTGCGTACCGGCGAACTCGCCGAAAATGTTCGGGCTGCCCTCTTTCTCAAGGCGGGAAGTGCGCTCGGTACGCAGGGCGCGCAGTGCGGGTCCGGGGCCGGCGCGGTTGAGGAAGACGGTGTCTGTGGAGTCGGCATTGATGATGGCGTCCTTCCAGTTGGCGTGCACCGGGCTTTCGGCGGAGGAGAGGATGCGCGTGCCCATCAGCACGCCTTCGGCGCCGAGCGCGAAAGCCGCCGCCATCGTGCGCCCATCCATGATGCCGCCGGCGGCGACGACCGGCACGGACACTTTCTCGCAGACCTGCGGGATCAGCACCATCGAGGCGACATCCTTGGGGTTCTTGAAGCCGCCGCCTTCGCCGCCCTCGACGATCAGCCCGTCAACGCCCGCCTCGATGGCGCGCAGGGCGCCGGCGAGGGAGGGGACGACGTGGAAGACGGTGAGGCCGGCCTCTTTCAGCATGCCGGTATATTTCATCGGGTCACCGGCGGAGGTGGTGACGAACTTGATGCCTTCGTCGATGATGAACTGCACAATGTTCGGGTCGCGCACGAAGGCCTGCGCGACGTTCACGCCGAAAGGTTTCGTGGTCAGCGTCTTCATCTTCCTGATCTCGCCCCGGATCGCATCGAGTTCGCCGGACGAGGTCTCGATGATGCCCATGCCGCCCGCGTTCGAGACAGCGGAGGAGAGCGGCGCGCGCGCGATCCAGCCCATGGCGGCCTGGATGATCGGCCTCTCGATGCCGAGCATCTCGGTGATGCGGGTGTTCACGGGCGCTGCGGGCATGGGGCGTTCCTCCGGCGGTTTCTTATGATCGCGAAACTAGAAAGCCCTGACGCGGCGTGAGGCAAGCGATGTCTCGTCAGTGCCCGCGCGGGACGGGTATTCCGTGAAAGGCCGCGAAGTGTTTGGCGATCA
>JBBSAZ010000186.1:0-3990 GCA_038251755.1 Caulobacterales bacterium | reverse complement strand
TGGGCTGGTAGAGGCGGTGAAATTGGTCCGCGCCAACGCGAAGGCCAAGTTCGACGAGACGGTCGAGATTTCGATGAACCTCGGCATCGATCCGCGCCACGCCGACCAGATGGTCCGCGGCGTGGTCGGCCTGCCGAACGGCACCGGCAAGACCGTCCGCGTGGCGGTGTTCGCCCGTGGCGCCAAGGCCGAGGAAGCCCAGGCCGCCGGTGCCGATGTGGTCGGCTCGGACGACCTGGCCGCCGCCGTGCAGGACGGCAAGATCGACTTCGACCGCTGCATCGCGACCCCTGACATGATGGGCCTGGTGGGCCGGCTGGGTAAGGTGCTCGGGCCGCGCGGCCTGATGCCGAACCCCAAGCTCGGCACCGTGACCATGGACGTGAAGGGCGCGATCAACGCCGCCCGCGCCGGCCAGGTCGAATTCCGCGCCGAAAAGGCCGGGATCATCCATGCCGGCATCGGCAAGGTTTCCTTCCCCGAGGAGAAACTGGTCGAGAACGCCCGCGCCCTGGTGGACGCGATCCAGAAGGCACGCCCGACCGGTGCCAAGGGCACCTATGTGAAGAAAGTCGCGGTGTCCTCCTCGATGGGCCCTGGCGTGAAGGTGGACATCGCGTCCCTTTCGACCGGCGGCTGAAGAATGCGCCACCCCCCCTTCGAACGAGGGTCGGGGGTGGCGGGCAGGGGGTGGCTTCGGCCGCCCCCGAACCTGTCAGAGACCTGACGTAGCCCCCAAGGCTTTCCTCATGGGGCTTTAAGGCGGCTTACCGCGCGACGGGTAGGCGGGGTGCCAGAACAGACCGGCCAGGGGTGCGCCCCTGGCTTGGGCTTGGGATTGGTGTCTCGAACTCAGGCAGGCGAACAGGGGGGGTGCGACCGCACAACCCCGGTGTGAACCGGTCGCGCCCCTTCCAAAAGGGTTCGGCCACCGACGGAGACGAGACGTGGATCGTACGGAGAAGCGCGATTTCGTCGCCTCCCTCGCCACGGTGTTCGCAGAGACGTCGTTCGTGTTGGTCACCCAGAACAACGGGTTGACCGCCACGCACGTGCTGAACCTGCGGCGCCGGATGAAGGCGGCGGGAGCGACGTATAAGGTTGCGAAGAACCGGCTCGCCATTCTCGCCCTCGAAGGCACCCGTTTCCAGGGCATCAAGCCCATGCTGAAGGGTCCGACCGCGCTTGCGTGGTCGCGCGACCCGGTGGCTGTGGCGAAGACGGCCGTGGAGTTCGCCAAGACGAACGACAAGTTCGTGATCCTCGGCGGCGCGCTCGGGACCCAGATGCTGAACCCCGATGGGGTCAAGGCACTGGCTGAGCTGCCGTCGCTGGAGACGCTGCGTGCAGGCTTGCTGGGCATGATCCAGACGCCGGGCACACGCATCGCCTCTGTGCTGCAGGCCCCCGGTGGGCAGGTCGCAAGGGTCCTGGCGGCGTATGCCAAGAAGGACGAGAGCACGGATGAGGCCGAGGCAGCCTGAGGTCCGGCTGCCAGCCAATTGCCCCACCCCCGTGTGAGGGGGCCGGGGTTGTCAAGTCCAACCCAAGCCATTAGATCGAAGGAACACGAACATGGCCGAACTCGCAAAGCTGGTGGAGGAACTCTCCGCCCTCACGGTCCTTGAGGCCGCCGAACTGTCGAAGATGCTCGAAGAAAAGTGGGGCGTCTCCGCTGCCGCGCCGGTTGCTGCTGCCGCAGCCCCCGCCGCCGCCGCCGCCGCCCCGGCCGAGGTGCAGACCGAGTTCACTGTTATTCTGGCCGCCGCCGGCGACAAGAAGATCAACGTGATCAAGGAAATCCGGACGATCACGGGCCTCGGGCTGAAGGAAGCCAAGGACCTGGTCGAAGGCGCGCCGAAGACCGTCAAGGAAGCGGTGTCGAAGGACGAGGCGGAAAAGATCCGCAAGGTGCTGGAAGAGAACGGCGCCAAGGTCGAGGTCAAGTAATACGGCTTTCGACCGCCCGGCGCCTGTTGTGCGCCGGGAACAGGACTGACGGGGACGGGGGGAGGCCGGGGGACCGGCTTCTTCCCGCGCCCGCATTTTCAGCGTGTCTTTCCCGGCCGATGGCGGCCTGGGAGGGATTTTACCCCACCGGCCGGGGCGTTCGGGGCCGGAGCAGATAGGGGCAGCAGGACAGGCATGAACGCGATCGGCAAGTCCTTTGGTTCGGGCAGCTTCACGGGCCGCAAGCGCATCCGCAAGTCCTTCGGGCGCCTTCCCGAAGTGGCGCCGATGCCGAACCTGATTGACGTGCAACGGGCCAGCTACGAGGCCTTCCTGCAGATGGAGGTGCATCCGGACAGCCGGATGCACGCCGGGTTGCAGGAAGTGTTCAAGTCGGTCTTCCCGATTGACGACTTCGCCGGCCGCGGCCGGCTGGAATTCGTCCAGTACGAGTTGGAGGAGCCCAAGTACGACGTCGAGGAATGCATCCAGCGCGGCCTGACTTTCGCCGCGCCCTTGAAGGTTCGCCTGCGGCTCATCGTCTGGGATCTCGATGAAGATACCGGCAGCCGGTCGGTCCGCGACATCAAGGAGCAGGACGTCTACATGGGCGACATGCCGCTCATGACAGACAACGGCACCTTCATCATCAACGGCACCGAGCGCGTCATCGTCAGCCAGATGCACCGCAGCCCGGGCGTCTTCTTCGACCATGACAAGGGCAAGACCCACAGCAGCGGCAAGTATCTCTTCGCCGCGCGGGTCATCCCCTACCGCGGGTCATGGCTCGACTTCGAGTTCGACGCCAAGGACATCTGCTACGTCCGCATCGACCGCAAGCGCAAGCTGCCGGCGACGACGCTGCTCTATGCCATGGACAGTGCAGCGACCGAGGAAAAGCGCCGCCTGAAGGGCGCGCCGCTGGAGCCGAACGAGGTCCGCGGCATGGATGCCGAGGAAATCCTCACGCATTTCTACGGCCGGGTGCAGTTCAACAACGGCCCCAAGGGGTGGAGCCGCCCGTTCGAGCCCGACGCCTTCCGCGGCATCAAGCTGATCGAGGCGCTGGTCGACGCCAAGACCGGCGAGGTCGTCGCCCAGAAGGAAGAGAAGATGACCCCGCGCGTGGCGCGGAAGATCCACGAAAAGGGCACGACCGAGGTCCTGGTCAGCCGCGCCGACCTGCTCGGCCGCTACGTCGCCGAGGACATGGTCAATCTCGAAACCGGTGAGATCTGGGCCGAGGCCGGCGAGGAACTGACCGAGCCGAAGCTGGCCGCGCTGGAACAGGCGGGTATCAACACGCTGTCGATGCTGGCCATCGACCAGCAGGTCGGGCCTTGGATCCGCAACACGCTGGCGGTGGACAAGAACTCCAACCGCGACGAAGCGCTGATGGACATCTACCGGGTGATGCGCCCGGGCGAACCGCCGACCCCGGACACGGCCGAGGCGCTGTTCCGCGGCTTGTTCTTCGACGCCGACCGCTACGACCTTTCGGCCGTCGGTCGCGTCAAGATGAACATGCGGCTGAACTTCTCCTTCGACGACGCGCCGGACACGCTGCGGACCCTGCGCAAGCAGGACATCGTGGCGACGGTGAAGGTCCTGCAGGAGTTGAAGGACGGCAAGGGCCAGATCGACGACATCGACAACCTGGGCAATCGCCGGGTGCGTTCGGTCGGCGAGTTGATGGAAAACCAGTACCGCGTCGGGTTGCTGCGCATGGAGCGCGCGATCAAGGAACGCATGGGCTCGGTCGATATCGACAGTGTGATGCCGCATGACCTGATCAATGCGAAGCCGGCGGCCGCCGCGGTGCGTGAGTTCTTCGGCAGCAGCCAGCTGTCGCAGTTCATGGACCAGACCAACCCGCTGTCGGAAGTCACGCACAAGCGTCGCCTCTCGGCCCTCGGGCCGGGCGGTCTGACACGTGAGCGTGCCGGCTTCGAGGTGCGCGACGTGCACCCGACGCATTACGGCCGCATCTGCCCGATCGAGACGCCGGAAGGCCCGAACATCGGGCTGATCAACAGCCTG
>JBBSAZ010000185.1:0-4020 GCA_038251755.1 Caulobacterales bacterium | reverse complement strand
TCCCCAGACGAGCAGGAACGCGACCACCAGCAGCACGGCCGGGCCGACGACCGCGACCAGCGTATCGCGCATGCCGTCCGTCTGGTCGGCGATGCCGGCGCTGAGGCCATAGACGAGCAGGTTGATCATCGCGAAACAGCCGAGGGGTGCGTTGGAGACGATGTCCTGCATCAGGCCGAACGCGACCAGCAGCAGCATCGGGCGCAGCGACAGGCCGGCCCGGCCCCAGCCGATCGCGCCCCACAAAGCGGCAAACGGCCAGGCGAGCGGAATTCCGAAGAAGGCTTTGGGCGTCATGCCGAGTACGCCGACAATCGCGATGATCGCGGCGCCGAAGATGAGACGCGGGCTCGGGCCGGACTGGCTCCAGAGCGTGCGCTTCTTGCGGTTGGAGAGCGCGTTTGCCAAAGCCTATTCGCCTCCCTGTGTCGGCGTGGGCGGCAGCCGGATCACCGGCGGATCCGTCTCTGATGCCTGCGCCGCCGCCGGCACAGGTTCCGCGACCGCTGCGGCAACGGGCTCCGAGGCCACCTGGCGCGCCGGCACCGCGCGGGCGGCGGGTGCAGCCGCTCCGGTTTCCGGCGGAACAACTTCCGGCACTTCTGACTCAGGCAAGGGTTCGACAATTTCAGGCGGCGCAATCATCCGGACATAGCCGCTGGCATGATCGCGCATGGCCAGTTTGACCAGCCATTCCGAGCCTTGCTTCGTCACCGTGCCGGCCACCAGGCCGCGCGGGAACGCGCCGCCCTCTCCGGAACTCAGCACGCGCTCACCTTCAATGAAATCAGCCGCTTCCGGCAGGTCCTTGAGAACGCCGCGGTCGCGGTCCTTGCCTTGCATGATGGCGCGCACGCCGCTCACTTCGCCGAGCACCGGCAGCTGGCTCTGGTAATTGGAGACCAGCAGGATGCGCGACGACCGGTCGCCCAGCTGGATGACACGCCCGACCAGGCCGCCCTCGTTCAGGGCCACCGCGCCCGGCACAACACCTTGCAGGCTCCCGGCATTGGCGAGCACCGTCTGCGCGAACGGGCCATCGACAACGGTCGTCACCCGCGCGGTCACGCCGCGCTCCGGCGGCTCGCCCATGAGGTTCAGAATGTTCTCGTAAGCTTCCATTCGCTCGGCCATCGAGATGGCGGCAGCCTTGTAGCGCGCGAGGTCGCGCACTTCGTTTTCCAGTTCCTTGATGCGTTGCTCGCGGCCGGCCTGCCCGCTGATCTGTGCCCAGAGGCTGGTATCGGCCGGCGCGCCGATCCGGTCGCTGATCGTGGTGCGGGCGGGCACGAAGAAATTGCTGATCTGCGGCGCCGATTGCGCCACGATGAGCGCCAGCGCGCCAAAGATCAGGATGCCCAGCGTGACTCGCCGGGCGCCTGACTTTTGATTGGAACGGCCGGAACGTGCCATGCCTCAGGCTCCCTGCAATGCCCGTGAACTACACTTCCGGGCAGAGAACACTCTTCATCTTGGAGTAATTCTCGAGGACCTGTCCACAGCCGTTGACCACACATTTCAATGGATCATCGGCAATCATCACCGGCAATTGGGCCTGGTTGCGGATCGCGGTGTCGAGATTGCGCAGAAGCGCGCCGCCGCCGGTCAGCACGATGCCGCGGTCAACGATGTCGGCGGCGAGTTCCGGCGGCATCGCTTCCAGCGCCAGTTTCACGGCGTCGATGATCTCGGTCACCGGCTCGCGCAGGGCTTCGGCGATCATCGCTTCGGTGATCTCGGTTTCCTTCGGCACACCGTCGAGGGTGCCGCGCCCGCGCACGGTCAGGGCCATGCCTGTGCCGTTTTCCGGCGGCATGGCGGTGCCGATTTCCTTCTTGATCCGCTCGGCGGACATTTCGCCGATCAGGATTTTCTGCTCGCGGCGCAGATAGTTGACGATGGCCTGGTCCATCTTGTCGCCGCCAACGCGCACCGAGCGGGAGTAGACGATGCCGCCCAGCGACAGAACGGCCACTTCCGAGGTGCCGCCGCCGATATCGACGACCATCGAGCCGGCCGGGTCCTGGTAAGGCAGGCCGGCGCCGATGGCAGCGGCCATGGGTTCTTCGATCAGTTCAACGTGGCGGGCACCGGCGGCGAGGGCCGACTGGTGGATGGCGCGGCGCTCGACGCTGGTGGCGGAGCTCGGCACGCAGATGATGATGAGGGGGGACACGAACGCCCGGCGGTTATGAACCTTCCGGATGAAGTGCTTGATCATTTCCTCGGCGACTTCGAAATCGGCGATCACGCCGTCCCGCATGGGGCGGATCGCCTCCATGTTGACCGGGGTCTTGCCGAGCATATTTTTCGCCTGCTCGCCGACCGCATAGACGATCTTGCGGCCGCCCTGCGTCATGTATGCAACGACCGAGGGTTCATCGAGCTGGACGCCCTGGCCCTTCACGTAAACAAGCGTGTTGGCGGTTCCGAGGTCGATGGCCATGTCCGTGGACAACAGGCCAAGAAGGCTACCAATCATGGTCAATCCAAGCTCTTTTCTATACGGTCCGGACCGTTCCGTCCAGCAACGTGCTTTTGTCAGATCACAGCCCTATACACCATGTGCCGTTAACGCTCCTTTAAAGCAAGGATCGGTCCACAGTTAAATGGAACGTTTCGTTCAGTCCCACTGAATCCCTTGCAGCATCGCAGGGCACGGCTCAACGGCCCCCTCCAGACGGGGCATTGATGGAACGAATCGTTCCGATTTCGTTAACAAAAACGCGCTGGCTGTTAACGCTTTGCGCGCCCGCGTTCACACGGGCGGCGCAGCTTGAGTCGCAAGGTGAGCGCGAAATGAACGGACCGTTCGGATTTGGTTGCGATGGAGGCACCTAGTCTTCACCAGCAACGCCGGGTCAGACATGCCCCTCAACCTCCGCCTCCCCGGAGCGGTCATCGGACCCGCCACCCTCCCCCTCAGGTGGGTTCGTCGTCTCCCGGCGTTGCATTTCTCCTGACGCTCAGGCCGCTGTCACAAACGTCGCGATGACCTTCTTGCGACCGGTCTTGTCAAAATCGACCGTCAGCTTGTTGCCCTCGGTGAAGGCGACCTTGCCGTAGCCGAACTTGTCATGGAACACCCGCGCGCCGACCGGGAAAGAGTCCGGCCCCGAAGACGTGGCGGTCAGGCCCGAGGCTTCGCGCGGCGGCGCCCCGGTAGGCCGGCCGGCGTTCTCCTTCAGGCGTTTCCAGCCGGGGCTCTCATAGTTGGACCGCTCGCCGAGGTCTTCGACCGTGCCGACAAAGGCGCTCTCGGCCCCCGGCATGCCGGAATAGCCGGTCTCCGAGACCGCATCGACATGCTCGTGCGGCAGTTCGTCAATGAACCGGCTGGGCATCACCGACTGCCAGCGGCCATAGATCTGCCGGTTGGCGACGAAGGAAATGTAGCAGCGCGCCCGGGCCCGCGTGATGCCGACATAGGCGAGGCGGCGCTCCTCCTCCAGGCCGCGCATCCCGCTCTCGTCCAGTGAGCGTTTCGAGGGGAACACTTCCTCCTCCCAACCGGGCAGGAACACGACCGGCCATTCGAGGCCCTTGGCGCCGTGCAGCGTCAGGATCTGCACCTGGTCGTCGCTGCCGGCGCCGGAGGCGGCGTCCATCACCAGTTCCACATGCTCGAGGAAACCGGCGAGCGAATCGAACTCGCCCATGGCGCGGACGAGTTCCTTCAGGTTGTCGAGCCGTCCCTGCGCCTGCGGGCTGCGGTCCTTCTGCAACATGTCGGTATAGCCGGATTCCTCGAGGATCATCTCGGCGAGCTCGGTATGCGGCAAGCCGGCGTTCAGCTTGTCGCGCCACAGATTGATCTGGTCGATGAACACGGTCAGGCCGCGCTTGGCCCCACCTTTGATCTCGTCAGTCTGCAGCACCATCGGCGTCAGCGTATAGAGACTGCGCCCGTCAGCCCGCGCATAGGATTGCAGCTTGGCAAGGGTCGTGTCCCCCACCCCGCGCTTCGGCTCGTTGACCACCCGCTCAAAGGCGAGGTCATCGTCCGGCGAGCGCACGAGG
>JBBSAZ010000184.1:0-4028 GCA_038251755.1 Caulobacterales bacterium | reverse complement strand
GTGCTCGTCCGGAATGCCGGCCGTGATGCCGGTGGTGATCGGGCCCGGGCAGATGCAGTTCACCGTGATGCCCTCGCGGCCAAGGTCCACCGCGAGGCCACGCGTCAGGCCGATCACGCCATGCTTGGCCGCCACATAGGGCGAGTTGCCCGGCGTCGCGCCGAGACCTTCCGTGGACGCACTATTGACGATCCGCCCCCAGCCATTCTTGCGCATGTAAGGGAGCGCCGCGCGGATGGCGCGCTGGTGCGACGTCAGCATCACATTGATGCTCGGCCCCCAGCTATCCTCATAGCTCTCCTCGCCGACCTGCGCCGGAATCGCAAAGCCCGCATTGTTGACGAGAATATCCATCCCGCCGAAATGCGCCGCCGCCTCATCCACCACGCGCTTGATTGCCGCGCCGTCGCCGACATCCAGCGCCCAGCCGCGCACATGCTTGATGCCCGCCGCCTTGATCTCTTCGACGACGATGTCGACCTTCTCCTGCTTCAGGTCCGTCACGGCGACATTCGCGCCTTCGCGCGCGAACAGGTGCGCGGTCGCGCGTCCCATGCCGCTGGCCGCGCCGGTGATCAGCGCGGTCTTGCCTTTGATGGAGCGAGAAAGTTCCTGATAGGGGGGCTGGCTCATGGATTGGCCTTTCGTTTCATGATGGTGCCGGAAAAGTTGAGTACGGGGCGGCCCTCGGCCGTGACGATCCCGCGAACGAACACAAGCCGCCCGCCCTGGCGCAGCACGTCGCCGCGCGCCTCGATCCGTTCGCCTTCTCTGGCGCCGTCGAGGAATTCCGACGTGAACGCGACCGTCAGGCCATAAAGGCCCTCCATCCCGTCATGCGCGATGGCAAACAGGGCGAAATCTGCAAACGTCATCAGGCATCCGCCATGCATGACGCCCCCGGCATTCATGTGCTTGCGCTCCGCCCGGAAGGCGGCAACCGGGCCCTGCTCGTCAACCCGGAAATAGAATGGCCCGGCCGCATCATGCTCGAACGGCTCGTCCGGCCAGGTGGTCCAGCCGGCAAACTCCCCGCTTTCGACAGTCATGGTCCGCATGCAGGCTCCCCCGGGCTTTTTTGGCTGCGGCAACCATACCCCTCCGGCACCCTTCGACAAGCGTGCCGTTGCGGCATAAAGTGGACATCAGAAACGAACCCCGGGAGACGAAACCGATGGCTTTTGACGCCGAAACCCGCGCCGCCCTGATCGAACAGGTCCGCCGCTTCGTGACCGAAACCTGCGTGCCGGTCGAGGCCCAGGTCGGCGAGGAAGACGCCGTCCCGCAACACGTCATAGACGAGATGAAGGCCCTCGGCCTGTTCGGCATTGCCGTGCCGGAAGAATATGGCGGCCTCGACCTCGACATGGAAACCGAGTGCCTCGTCGCGTTCGAACTCGGCAAGACATCACCCGCCTTCCGCTCGGTCGCCGGCACCAATATCGGCATCGGCAGCCAGGCGCTGATCCTGTTCGGCACCGAGGCGCAGAAATCGAAATGGCTGCCCGGCATCGCCTCGGGCGACCTGATCGCGAGCTTTGCGCTGACCGAACCCGAAGCCGGCTCGGACGCCGCCGGCCTGAAAACCAAAGCCACCCGCGACGGCGACCATTACATCCTCAACGGCACCAAGCGCTACATCACGAACGCCAACAAGGCGGACCTGTTTACCGTCATGGCACGGACGAATCCGAACGAGCCCGGCGCCAAGGGCGTCTCGGCCTTCATCGTCGAGCGCGGCACGCCGGGGCTGTCAGTGGGCGTGCCCGAGAAGAAGATGGGCCAGCAGGGCGCGCACATCTGCGACGTGATCTTCGAGAATGCGCGCGTACCCGCGGAAAACCTGATCGCCAAGGAAGGCGAAGGCTTCAAGGTCGCGATGAGCGTGCTGGACAAGGGCAGGCTGCACATCTCGGCCGTCGCCACCGGCGTCTCCAAACGCCTGATCCGCGAGATGGTAACTTATGCGCTGGAGCGCAAACAGTTCGGCAAGCCGATCTTCGAACACCAGCTGATCCAGGGCATGATCGCCGACAGCCAGGCCGAAACCTACGCCGCCGAATGCATGATCCTCGACGCCGCCCGCCGCCGCGATGCGGGCGAAGACGTCACCATGCTGGCCTCCTCCGCCAAGCTTTTCGCCACAGAAGCCTGCGGCCGCGTGGCCGACCGCGCCGTGCAGGTCTTCGGCGGCGCCGGCTATGTCACCGATTACGGCATCGAGCGCTTCTACCGCGACGTCCGCATCTTCCGCCTCTACGAAGGCACCAGCCAGATCCAGCAGATCATCATCGCGCGGGAATTGGCGCGGGCAGCGAAGGCGGGTATGCTCTAGGGCATGGCGGATACAGCACTTAATCGCGCGACTTATCAGGATATCCTCGACCTGCCGGACGGCGTTGTCGGGGAAATCATCAAAGGCGCGCTCTACTCACAGCCCCGGCCGCGTATCCCGCATGTACGCGCCGCCTGGAAACTTGCCAGCAAGGTTGGCGGACCATTCGACACGGATGAAACCGGGCCTGGCGGCTGGATATTCCTCGCGCAGCCGGAACTTCATCTTGGAGAGGACATCGTGGTGCCGGACATGGCTGGCTGGAAGCGGGAGCGGTACCCGGTCGTCGCCAACGATGCCTATCTCGTCGTCGCTCCGGATTGGGTTTGCGAGATACTGTCGCCCTCAACGGCGCAAAAGGACCGCGCTCTGAAAGCTGACCTCTATGCAAAACAGGGCGTGTCGTGGATGTGGCTGCTTGATCCGCAACTCAAAACTCTGGAAGCCTATCGCAACCTCAATGGTCAGTGGCTCCAACTCGCCGTGCTCAAGGAGGGCGATGAAGTGAAGGTCGAACCCTTCGACGCAGCCCCGTTCAAACTAGATGCTCTCTGGACCTGAAAGACACCCCATGTTCGACCACGACCCCACAGACCCGCACGAAGTCGGCCTCAATGCAGACCGTCTCGCGGCGATGCCCGGATACTTCAAGGAAAACTATATCGACACCGGAAAACTGCCCTGCATGGGCCTCCTCGTCTCGCGCGGCGGCGAGATCGCCCATGAGAGCTATACCGGTTCGACCGAGATGGGCGGCAAGGAAGCGATCAGTGCCGAGACGATCTTCCGCATCTATTCGATGACCAAGCCGATCACGACGCTGGCCATCATGATGCTGCTCGAGGAGTGCAAGATCCGGCTCGATCATCCGGTCAGCCGCTACATCCCGGAATACAAGAACGCCATGGTCTGGGATGGCGGCACAGCCGCCGCGCCAAAACTGCGCAAGCCCGACCGCGAGATGACCGTGCTCGATCTCGTCACCCACACTTCCGGCCTCACCTACGGCTTCCTGTTCCAGGACGAGACCGACGAGATCTACCGCAACAGCAAGGTCGGCCACCCGAAAGACACCCTGCAGGACATGGCCCGCCAGATCGGCCAGCTGCCGCTCGCGTTCTCTCCGGGTACGGAGTGGCGCTACAGTCATTCCATCGACGTGCTCGGCGCCCTCGTGGAAATCATCTCCGGCCAGCCGCTCGACGAATTCTTCAAGGAGCGCATCTTCGGCCCGCTCGGCATGGACGACACCGACTTCTGGGTCCCGCCCGAGAAGATCCACCGCCTGATGGCCTGCTACCAGAAAGACGCCAAGACCGGTGAGACGATGCTTGCCGATCCCGCTGGCGCTGCCTCGAAACTCTATTCGAAACGCCCGAACCTGCTGAACGCCGGCGGCGGCCTCGCCTCCACGATGCGTGACTATCACCGTTTCGCCCTCATGCTGCTGCGCGGCGGCACGCTCGACGGCGCGCGCCTGATCAGCCCCAAGACCTGGGAGTTCATGCGCCAGAACCACCTGCCGGACGGCAACACCATGCGCGGCATGGGCCGCTCGGCCTTCACCGAAGTGATGGCCGACGGCGTCGGCTTCGGCCTCGGCGGCTCGGTCGTCACCGACATCGTGCAGACCCACCAGCCCGGCAGCGACGGCACCTTCAGCTGGGGCGGCCTCGCCTCCACCTTCTTCTGG
>JBBSAZ010000183.1:0-4084 GCA_038251755.1 Caulobacterales bacterium | reverse complement strand
GATTGCCGGCTATGCCCAGCGGAACAACCCGATCCTCGGCATCTCCGCCTCGGGCATCGGCGGAGAAGGCGGCTCCACCGGCGCCGACGGTCTTCCGTACACGACGCTCGGCTATGCCAACGGCCCCGGCGCCTGCCGCGAAACCGGCAAGGACACCGAAGGCAAGCCCGTCTACGAGTGCTCCCGCCAGGACCTGACCGGCGTCGATACGCTCGCGCCCGACTTCCGCCAGCCCGCCCTCGTGCCGATGTATTCGGAAACGCATGGCGGCGAGGACGTCGCCGCCCTCGCCTCCGGTCCCGGCGCAAACCTCGTCACCGGCGTGATCGAGCAGAACGAGCTCTTCCACGTCATGGGCCGCGCGCTCGGCCTGATCCCGGCGCCGGAATAGCGCGTCAAGGCGCGGGCCATTTCGAGAGGATCGTCGCGGCGTCGAAATACTCGCGCCAGACGGTGATCAGCCCGTTCTCGACCTCCCAGACGCCCGCCACCGGCAACTCGACCCAGCCGGTGGCGAGGCGGTGACGGTCGAGCCGCTCGGTGAAGACGGTGTTCCCGTTCATCAGCTCCCGGAGGATAATGAATTCGTTCTCGAGGGTCGGCGAGAAGAAAGGCTCCAGCACCCCGCGCACCCCCGCCGGGCCAACGGCCTTGCCCATCGGCATGTTCTCGTACTGGCAGTCCTCGGCGATCAGCGTCATGGCCGCGTCATAGTCGGAAGCCGTGACCGCGTTCAGAAAGGCGTGCACCGTGTCGGCAGCAGACATCTGGGTCGTCATCATGGCAGGTCTCCTTGGCTTGGGGATCAGTGAGCGGATTTCAGCGCGCCGCTAGCCAGCAACGGCACCATGAGCAGGATCACCAGCACGGTGTTCGACACCGCGTTGAGGGAAAAACCGGTCGAGATCGAGAAGGCGCTGTCGATCACGAACCAGATCAGCATGGCCGCCGTCAGCCCGCGCCAGGCTGGTGCACCCGCCGCATGGATCGCTGGCAGCAGGAACAGGATCGTAAAGCCCCATCCGAGTGTGACCGCGCCCATCAGGGCCACCGAGAAACGCATGCCCGGCGGATCAAAATAGCCGGCATCCACGTGCGCGCCGCCGATCACACTGAACGCAAGGCCCGCGATACCCTCGGTGGCCGGAAGCCCCGCCGTCGCCAGCACCGCGCCGAACAGAATGACGCCCCAGCACCAGAGTGTGATCCATGTTTTCCAAAGGCCGGTCATGTGAGTCTCCTGTTTTGACTGCCGGCATCCTCGCCCGGAGCGCGTAAGGCCCGCAATTACCTGCGAGGTCATGGACTTGCGCGCGCGTGCCTGCGAGCATGCCTGCCATGAGCCTGCGTGATCCCGCCCTGCCCGCCGCCGAAGGCGATGCCTTTGCCGCCCTGCTGCGCCGCTTCCGCGCGGCGCGCCGGATGAGCCAGCTGGACCTCGCGCTCGACTGCGACGTCTCCGCCCGCCATCTCTCCTTCCTCGAAACCGGCCGCGCGAAGCCGAGCCGCGAGATGGTGTTGCAGATTTCCGGAGGCCTGATGCTTCCCCTCGGCAGCCAGAACGCGCTGCTGCAAGCCGCCGGATTCGCGCCCGTCTTCCCGGCCTCGCCGCTGGACTCCGAAGCGCTCGGCCCATTCCGCGCAGTGCTGAAGGAAATGATGGACCGCCACGCCCCCTGGCCCGCCATCCTGTGCGACCGGCACTGGAACATGCGTGCCGCCAATCCCGCCGCAACCGCCTTGCTCGCCCCCTTGCAGGGCGAAGCGGGTGAGACTAACCTCGTCCGTATGCTGACGGAAAGCGCCGCCGCCGGATCGCTGCTCGCCAACCTCCCCGAAGTCATTCACGAAATGCGGGGCCGCATTGCGCTCGAAGCCCTTGAGGCGGCGGGCGACCCCATTCTGCGCGAATTGCTGAACGCCCTCGACGCCGCCAGTCTGAGCCATCCCCTTCCCGGCGGCGCGCCCCGCCGCCCGCTCGTGCCCCTGATCGTCAACACGCCCGGCGGCCAGCTGAGCTTCCTCTCCACCATCGCCCATTTCGGCACCAGCGAAGACGTCACCATCCGCGACTTGCGCCTCGAACTGCTCTTCCCCGCCGACGATGTCACGCGCGCGGCCCTGATCGCGATGGCGAGCTAACGCAGCGTCAGTCTGGTCAAGGTCCGCGCCTTGCGCGACACTTCCCCCAACAGAGGCCTGAAAACGGGCCAGCACAACCGGGAGGAAACCGAGCCATGAAAGCTGCCGTGATGCGGGAGGCCAACAAGCCTCTGTCGATCGAGGATGTCACCATCTCCAAGCCCGGCCCGCGCGAAGTGCTCGTGCGCCTGAAAGCCATCGGCGTCTGCCACTCCGACGTGCACTTCTGGGACGGCAATTTCCCGACCGAGATGCCCGTCATCCTCGGCCATGAAAGCGCCGGTGTCGTCGAACAGGTCGGCTCGATGGTCTCGGCCGTGAAGCCCGGCGACCATGTCATCTCCATCCTCTCGCCCTTTTGCGGCGTCTGCGAATACTGCATGACTGGCCACATGTCGGTCTGCCACACCGTCAACGGCGACCAGTTCAAGCGCCGCCCGGACGAAGCCCCGCGCCTCTCCATCGGCAAGGAAAAGGTGGGCCAGTTCCTGAACCTCTCCTCCTTCGCCGAGCAGATCCTCGTCCATGAGAACGCCCTCTGCGCCATCGACAAGGACATGCCGCTGGACCGCGCCTGCCTGATCGGCTGCGGCGTCATCACCGGCGTCGGCTCGGTCTTCCATTCGGCCAAGGTCGAGCCGGGCTCCACTGTTGCCGTCATCGGCTGCGGCGGCGTCGGTCTGGCCGCGATCAACGGCGCCGCGATTGCCGGCGCCTCACGCATCATCGCGGTCGACCTCTCGCCGGAGAAACTGCAACTCGCCACCCGCTTCGGCGCCACCGACACGGTCAATCCGAAATCCGGCAATGCCATCGAGCAGGTCAAGGAACTCACCAAGGGCGGCGTCCACTATTCCTTCGAATGCGTCGGCAGCAAGCAGACGGCCGAAATGGCCTATCACATGCTCCGCCCGCGCGGCGTCGCCACCATCATCGGCATGATCTCGCCGGGCGTGAATATCGAGATTCCCGGCATCGAACTCCTCGTCACCGAAAAACGCCTGCAAGGCGCGGTGATGGGCTCGAACCGTTTCCGCATCGACTTCCCGCGCTTCGTCGATCTCTACCGGCAGGGCAAGCTGCACCTCGACGACCTGATCTCCGACCGGATCGGCCTCGACGGCATCACCGGCGCGATGCAGAACCTCAAGAACAACAAGGGCACCGTCGCCCGTCAGGTCGTTGTGCTCTGATGATTGCCGCGCGGCAGACCGCTCGCTAAAGAGGGCGCTTCGCCAAGACCGGAGCGCCCCATGGCCCGTACGCCGCCTACCAAACAGAAACGCACGCTGGTGCAGCGGTTGATGCGGCGCATCATCTACAAGAACTATGGCCGCAACCTCCTCTATCAGCTGCAGCTGCGCGCCCTGAACGAAGCGGCCGACTACGCCCAGGCCAACATGTCCGAGGCGATGATCTTCGAAAGCTACCCGGCTTACATCGCTTTCCTGATGGAACGCGCCCCGCCCGCCGGCCTGTTCCTGGAGTTCGGCGTTGCCGGCGGCAATTCGATCCGCCAGATTGCCTCGCGCACGAAAGCCCAGGTGCACGGCTTCGACAGTTTCGAAGGCCTGCCCGAGGACTGGACCGGCCACCTTGAACGCCGCGGCGCCTTTTCCCAGAAACAGCAACTTCCCGAAGTGCCCTCCAACGTCACGCTGCATGTCGGTTGGTTCGACAAGACGCTGCCCGGCTTCCTCGCTGCCCATCCCGGCCCGGTCAGCCTGCTGCACATCGACTGCGATCTCTATGGCGGCACCAAGATCATCCTCGACCTTGCAGGCGACCGTCTCGTGCCGGGCTCGGTCGTCATGTTCGACGAGTATTTCAACTATCCGAGCTGGCGCCACCACGAATACAAGGCCTGGCAGGAATTCGTCAGCGCCCGGAACGTGAAGTACACCTACATCGCGATGACAGCCGTGGACGGCTGCGTTGCAGT
>JBBSAZ010000182.1:0-4122 GCA_038251755.1 Caulobacterales bacterium | reverse complement strand
CGAGGATGACGACCGAAATGCCGGCGCTGGCGAAGTTCATCGAGATGCCGCCGCCCATGGTGCCGGAGCCGATGACGCCGACCTTGCGGATCTCGCGGTGCGGCGTGTTCGCCGGCACATCCGGAACCTGCCAGGCCTCCCGGCCCGCCTTCGCGATATATTCGGAAACCGTCTCGGTGGTCATGGCAATGGCCGGCATGCGTCGCGTCCTCCTGGTGGCTCCGCCCGTCATGGCCGGCGGATTTTCAATCACACTATGCGCCCCAGCCGCAGCGCGGAAGTGCGCACGGCAACGGTTTAAGGATAAAGGATTTTGTGAGCTATGGGCTGGAGCGGGTACACGGGATCGAACCGAGATAGCTAGCTTGGAAGGCTAGTGCATTACCATTATGCTATACCCGCCCGACTGGGCCGCGAAAGCGGCGGCATTGGCGGGGTGGTGGAGGGAGCTGGATTCGAACCAGCGTACGCTAGGCGACCAGATTTACAGTCTGGCGGATTTAACCACTCTCCCATCCCTCCACGGGACCCGCGCCAACGCCGTTTGACGCCGCCGCGCCAGCGCTTCAAAAGGGCTTTTCCAAACCCCGATCCACGCCGGAAGCGGCCTTATAAGGATGAACCTCATGGCGCGCAACCATGCAAAACGGCCCGGCAACCGCCCTCCGGGCCCTCCGGGCGCACGGCCCGGCCCCGCAAATTTCACCCGCCCCGAACGCGAAAAGGAGGGCGGACCCGTCTGGTTGTGGGGCACGCATGCCGTGCTGGCCGCGCTCGCCAACCCCGACCGCCAGTTCCTGCAATTCCTCGCCACCGAGAACGCGGCCGAGCGCCTGCCGAAGCTGCCGCTGATCCCGCAGATCATCACCGGCAAGGAACTGGACCAGCGCCTGCCCCCCGGCGCGGTGCACCAGGGCATCGCCATCAAGGCCGAACCGCTCGAGGCTGTCGCCCTCGAAGACCTGATCGCCGAAGGCGCCACACGCATCGCGGTGCTCGACCAGGTCTCCGATCCGCACAATCTTGGCGCGGTCTTCCGCTCGGCGGCGGCCTTCGGATTTACCGGCCTCGTCCTGCAAACCCGCCACGCGCCGCCGATTTCGGGCGTCGTCGCGAAAAGCGCCGCCGGCGCGGTCGAAACCGTCATCGAAGTGCGCACCGTCAACATCGCCCGCGCGCTGGAACAGCTTGGCGAAGCGGGCTTCCACACCGTCGGCCTGGCCGGCGAAAGCAAAAGGTCCCTGGACCTTGCAGTGAAAGGCGCGCCGAAAGTCGCCATCGTCCTCGGCGCCGAAGGTTCCGGCCTGCGCCCTGCCGTTGCAAACGCCTGCGCCGAACTGGCGCGCATCCCTATCGCGGCGGCGATGGAAAGCCTCAACGTGTCAAATGCTGCCGCAATTGCCTTCTATGAGGCGAGCCGCAGCAGTTTTCCCGCCGACTGAACCTCTGCTACACTGACCACCGTCACCGGGGAGACCAACCATGCTTCGCATCCTGTCCGTCCTGATTGTCATCGCGGGTCTTCTCGTCGCCGGACTGGGCGGCGCGGCGCTTCTGGAACGCTACGCACCGCAGGAAGAACTGGCCGCTGCCTCTGCGCCCGTTGAGGAGGTCAGCGCCGCCTCGGCGCCCGCCGAAGAGCCTGAGTTTGAGGTCGCCTCGGCTGAAGCCCCCGTCAGCGACGCTGCCCCGCCGCCGGAAGCGAGCGCCAGAAGCATGCCCGAAGCCGCCGCCTCCGAGACGGACGAAGCCGAAGGCCCTGCCCTTTCGGAAGAAGAATCGCAATTCAATTTCCAGACTGAAATGGAGCCTTCGCCAATGGCGCGTTCTGCCGCTCCGGAAACGGCAGAAAGCAGCGACGCGGTGCCGGAAGTGTCGGCCATGTCCGCCCCGGCGCCTGCAAAGCCTTCCTTCGAGGACACGCTGAGAACCGTCCCCGTGGCCCACGAAACGCCGCGCTCCGCGGAGTACAAACGTGCTTTCGATGTCACCTTCGCCATCGACTCCACCGGCGACACAACCGCGGCCGACGCCCTGCCCGGCCGTGGCGTGATCGAGGAAAGCGAGGCGAAAGTCTCCGAACGCGTCGAGGTTCGCGTGTCCGGCGCCGCCTTCAACATCGTTGCCGCCTCGCCGCCCGTACAGACACTTTCTCCGATGACGGAGAATACCTGGCGCTGGTCGGTGACACCGCTGACGGCCGGCGATCATGACCTCGTGTTCGAAGTCTTCGCCATCGACTCCGACGCCGTCACCCCGCTGCGCACATTCCAGGACACTGTGACTGTGAAGGTCTCAGGCCTTAACCGGGCCATCGCGTTTGCCGATCAGGCAAATCCCCTTTTCGTCCTGCTCGGTGGCCTCGGCTCAGCCCTCGCGGGCCTCTTCGCTGCCTTCCGCTTCTTCGGGAACAAGTAGGCAGCCGCGCGCTTTCGTGCAAAAGATAACCCCAAGAAACGCGCAGACAGCGCTCGCGGGGGACAGGATGGGCATCAAGGTTTTCAGCGCCGGATTCGGCCGTACCGGCACACTGTCTCTCAAGCTCGCGCTTGAAGAGCTCGGCTTCGGGCCATGTCACCACATGAAGGAAGTCCTGGAGAACGGCCCGGTTCAGGTCCCGCTCTGGCACGCCGCCGCAGATGGCCAGCGCGACTTCGCTGCCATCTACAAAGGCTACAATTCCGCGGTCGACTGGCCCACGGCTGCCTTCTGGCGCGAACTCGCCGCCGCCAATCCGGACGCCAAGGTCATCCTCTCGACCCGCTCCGCCGAAAGCTGGTACAGCAGCTTCTCCGAAACCATTCTCGCAAGCCTGCTGGCGAAGGAAAACTGGCCGCCCCCGGCCGTTCCCTGGCTCTCCATGGTCGTCAAGGTCGTCATCGACCGCAGCCTCGGCGGGCGCACCGACAAGGAGGGCGTGATCGCCGCTTTCCTTGCACAGGAAGCGGCCGTCAAAGCTGAAATCCCACCGGGCCGCCTTCTGGTTCACACCGCCAAGGACGGCTGGGAGCCGCTCTGCGCCTTCCTCGGCGTGCCCGTTCTAGCGACGCCTTATCCACGCACCAACAGCAAGGAAGAATTCTTCGAGCTGATGAAGGGCGCCGACAAGATCTGATCCGTCCCCGGATCAATAGCTCTTCGGCAGACCCAGTACGCGCTCGGCGATGAAGTTCAGGATCATTTCGCGGCTGACCGGAGCGATCCGCGCCAGCATCGCTTCGCGCATCATCCGCTCGACATGGTATTCCCGCGCATAGCCCATGCCGCCATGCGTCAGCACCGCCGTCTCGCAGGCGGTGAAGCCGGCTTCCGTGCCAAGATATTTCGCGGCGTTCGCTTCGGCGCCGCAATCCTGGCCGGCGTCAAACAGCGCGGCGGCCTTATAGGCGAGCAGTTCCGCGGCCGAAAGCTCCGCCCACGAACGGGCCAGCGGATGCTGGATGCCCTGGTTCTGGCCAATGGGACGCCCGAACACGACACGCTCGTTCGCATAGCGTGCCGCACGCTCCAGCGCCGAGAATCCAAGCCCGACGCTCTCGACCGCAAACAGCACGCGCTCAGGGTTCAGCCCCTGAAGCAGATATTTGAAGCCCGCGCCTTCCTCGCCGATCAGGTGTTCCTTTGGCACTTCCAGCCCGTCGATGAACAGCGTGTTGCACTCCACCGCCTTGCGACCCATTTTCGGGATCGGATTGGCTTCGATCTTGTTGCGGTTGAGATCGGTATAGAACAGCGACAAGCCAAGGTGCGGCTTGGCACATTGGTCCTTCGGCGTCGTGCGCGCGATGATCAGGATCTTGTCCGCACGCTGAGCACCCGTCGTCCAGATTTTCCGGCCGTGGATCATATAGCCGTTGTTGGTGCGCTCCGCTTTCGTCTCGAGGCTGGACGTGTCGAGACCCGAGTTCGGTTCGGTCACCGCGAAGCACATCTTCTCCTGTCCGGAGATGATCTTCGGCAGGTTCTCGCGCTTCTGTTCCTCGGTACCGAACTTCTCCAGCGGCTTGGGCCCGAAGATGTTGAGGTGGATCGCCGACGCGCCGGAATAGCCCGCGCCGGTGCGCGTCACCGTCTGCATCATCAGCGCCGCTTCGGTCAGCCCGAGGCCGGAACCGCCATACT